>CAYOUY010000385.1:0-5012 GCA_964407245.1 uncultured Acidobacteriaceae bacterium | reverse complement strand
CGCCGTGGACGTGGAGTCGCCGGACGCGGCCATGAAGGTCTATGTTTCGGATGACCTGCTGGACGCCAACCCCGGCCGACCTGGCGCTCCGGTCTCGATTCCTGGCTATCCCATTGAGACTGCATCCGGCGGCATCAAAGCACCGCAGTACTTCGCGCCCGGCGTGGCCGGCGATCACGGCGAGCCCATCGCGATGTTCATTCAGGTGGGCAGCTACCTGGTGCCCAACAATCTCTCTGCAAACGCTCACGGTAACGGCTACAGCGATCCCAATATCCTCATTGCCGAAGCCATTGAGAGCGTGCAGATGGACGGCGGCGCCTTCAACGTGCGCGAAGGCAATCACGCCTTGAACCTGGCCGCCACCTATGGCCTGCGCTCGCACCTCGATCCATTTCTCACGCTGACCGGCGACTATCGCGACATTACGGCCACCGCGGGCATGAGTCCGCGGGCCAACTCCTGGGTAGCGGTGGAAGGCTCCTATGGCAATGGCTTCTTGGACAGGCTGGAGCACCGCAAGCAGTTCAAGATGAACGGCGGGCAGGTCTTTCACGCTGGAGATCACACACTCACGTTGTTTGGCATTGCCTATCTCGGCTACGGCTATGTGGCAGGATTGCGGCCGATTTTCGGCTTCAACTCCGCGGATGCGGCTGCCGGATGGGGCTTGACGAGCCCGGACACGATCGACCCTAGACAGAAGGATCAGACACACACAGCGCTGGTGGCTTTGAACGATGTGTGGAAGCTGGACCAGCACCAGGAGCTGCAACTTTCCGGCTTCTTCCGCACCTACAATCTTTCGCTCTTCTCCGATTTCGGCCTCGGGCTCATCCGGCAGAGCGAGTTCCGCACCGTAACGGGCAGCAGTGCGGCGTATGTCAACCGCCTCACGAGCAATTTCACACTGCTGGCGGGGCTTGACTATGAGCGCGAAGCCCCGCGGCGCGACGACCTGGACCACTACAACTTTTATAGCCCGGTGCAGCCTTCCTTCTACGGACCGTTCCTCAGGATCATCGCGGCTAACGTGACCATCGCACCCCTTACGCCCTATATCGCCGGACAGGGCGACCTGGGCAAGCACCTGCGCTACTACCTGGGCTGGCGGCAGGACGAAGTCTGGATGGACCAGCAGAATCTGATCTCCTCGACAAACTCCTGGAGCAAGTGGGTGGGAGTACAAAACCCCAAGGCGACCCTCACCTACCTGCCGGGCGACTCGGGCTATGCGCCCACCATCTCAGCCAGCTTCGGCAAGTCGTTCTTCACCGAAGATCCCCGCGCGGGCGCGATTTTCAACGGGCCGACCTCGATGCTGCCCGTGGAGCGGGCACGCTCGTATCAAGTGGTGGCGAGCAAGACCTTCCATCGAACTGACGTCAAGCTGACTCTCGGTCACGAGACGCAAAATATGGAGTACGGCAAAATCGACTCCGACCAGGGACTGATGTTTCCCCTAGGTCCGGGACGAATCCGCTACCTCGCGGCGACCGTGCGCCAGAGCTTCGCCAGCGGATCCCTGCAAGCCACGTTCGAGCAAGCCGACGCGCGACTGACGAACACAGCAGTGATGGGATACCCGGCAGGCGACAGCTACTCCATCATCCCCGAGGCGCCCCGGCTCATCGGCGACATTGTCGGAACTTATCGGAAGCTACCCTTCAAGCTGCAGACCAAGGGCGAGTTCGAATACGTAGGGCGGAAGGTGGTAGGCAATGGCTGCAACGAAAACAACTTTCTGAACGGGGACCCGAATGCACTGTTCGAATACTGCACGGGCGTGCCTGACAAGGAGTTCCGTCTGGCAGTGACGCGGCCGTTCCTGGATGGGCGCCTCAACATGGGCCTGAACATGATGATCGCCAGCGGCTGGACGGGGCAGACCACGGAGAACTTTGCCTGCGCGTACTATCCGAGCACTGTCTGTCCTAGTCCCACCGGCGTCACGACCGGAGGGGTGCCCATTTACGTACCCGGAGCCGTCGGAATCCTTCCCTCCTTAGGGAACTTGGTTCCAGGCAGTCCCGTCAATACGGTGGTCGGCGTGCGCATCCCATCCTACGCCAGCATCACTCTGACCTATCACTTCGGTCGGGCAGTGAAGTAAGCACGTCTGCTGAAAGCGGATTGCCGATTCTTGTTTGACGCGCTTGGTGACGTTGACTTTGCGGCAGAAGCAAGGGCCGTGGAGAAGTGGGCTTCGTAATTTATGATGAGGGCTGAGTTCTTGAAGATAGGGGAACATCGCGACAGTCCCCGGTTTTACTGGAGGTTGCCCATGTCGGACGAGCGGCGAAACGCCGAGACGGTTCGGCGCTACTTTGACGGCTGTCAGTCGGGTGTCTACGACGATCTGATGCCGACGCTCGATCCTGACGTCGTCCACTACTTCCTGCCGCTCAGCTTCCCGCCCATCCGCGGCGCGGATGCACTCGCCCGGTACTGGATCAAGTACAAGCAGGCGCTCGACCCCCTCTGGCGCATCGATCACCTTCTTGCGTACGGCGACGAGGTCGTGATCGAGTGGAGCTGCCAGTTCACGTCGCCCGCCACGCGTCGGCGGGTCATGAACCGCGGCTGTGAGTAGTACGTTATGCGCCGGAACCGCATCGCGGAGGTGCGCGCCTATTTCATCGCGGATCCGAGCGAAAGCGTGGAACTGGCTACTTTCCCTTACGCCGAGCGCGGCTATCTGGCGGTCGGATGAGAACCGCGCCGCGCGACCCCTTGCCCATGCACCGCCTGCGCCGACTTGCGGCCGCGCATATTTGCGCTCACCGATGAAAGATATTCGCCGCAAGCAACATGCGAAGCGTTTGGCATAGAACATCCTGCTACAGAATCTGGCGGAGAGAGTGGGATTCTTTTTCGCCTTGATGCCAAAGAACTTCGGTAGTAGCCGTTTTTTAAATCGCCGAAATCGTAGCAAAAATGGGGAAAATCGCAAGTTCGAAAACGTAGCCGAATTCTGGGGAAGAAACGCGTCACATCTCGGAGCACGCGAAGCCATTCAACCCATCAAGCTCGACCATTCCCCGACCTTCGTGACGCGCACGCTGCCGTCCGGCTGCCCACGCACCGAGACCTTGTCCAGCCGCACGGCGGCATACAAGCCACAGCGAAATCGGTTGCGGCTCCGCTCGTCGGTGGCGACGCCACGAACGTCGAAATGCTGACCGACCTTCATCCGGTGAACGCGGTCGGCGATCTTGCGATACTTGCCCGGTTGCTCGACACGTGTGCGGAGATACGCGTGACGCAGCGCGATGCAGTGCCGATTGCCGCACGAAGAATCTACAACCTGACCGCTAGGGACGGAACCATGGGCGTCGATCCAGTTGCGCCAACGCCGACCGTATGCAGTGGACAGGTTGGTGATCTCTTCGCAGTCGCCCTTTCGAGTTGTGGGCGAGAATTCTCCCATTTGTGAAAGCGTTGGTGCGGACTCCCTCAGGGATACGTTCACTTCAGACTAGACCCATGTTCGGCGACCGACGTGGGTAACGACGTGCGCAGGTGTTTGATCTGTGACTCTCTGTTTACACGGAAAGGCGCTGCCGAACACACCCGCACAATCTGCCATCCATCAGCCGTGGATTCTGGAATTGACGGAGGAAGTCAATATGCAAATCGGTGAACCGCTGAGGACTATCGTCGTCGAACCGCTTGAGCTTCCAGTCAACGATCCGCCAAAGCCGCCTGATCCTGAACCAGCGCCCCAGCCAGAACCGGAGCCAGAGCAGGTGCCAGCCAAACCGTGAGAGTGCCGGACTACATTTCGCCCGTCGTGGGCTACCGTGCGTGGCAGTGGGACGCTACTGGATTGAGATCGCTTTGCGGTGAGCTGTGGCATCCCGGTCGGCCGCTGGCGGCTGGATGCAATGTGTCCGTCAGGGGCATGGCACATGATGTTCACGACGCGCCAGTGATGAGCTGCACCTGCGGCATATACGCAGCCAAGAGCCACGCGGATCTTCGAACGGCTGGCTACACCGGATTCGGTATCCACGGCGAAGTCTATCTCTGGGGCGTCGTCGTGGAGCATGAGCTAGGCTGGCGTGCCCAGTATGCCTGCCCCAAGAACTTTTTCCTGTCGCTTGAGACGTTGCCCATCAGCCTCAGATTTCTCGAACCCCGACTCAAGAGACTGACGGCATACGGCTGCGACATCCACATCGTAAGCAGCGAAGGAAACATGCCGCTGTGGATTGGCGGTGCTGGTTATGAGGCATCGACACTCGACCTGCTCGTGCAGCGATCGAAAAGCTGGTATGCGCGACGGCGAGAGGAACGCCGGATCAAGCGCGGCGACCGCGTGGCGATCCTCGGTCGGGGCATTGCGTTGGTTGAAGGGATCAATCGCACGCACGTGGATGTCCTCCTGTGGAATCGGACTGCTCTTAGGATCGTGCGCAAGAATGTCGTCTGGGACGAGGGCAACGCCAGATGGGAGACGGATGTGAACGCGCATCCAGTGAGGTTTTGCACAAAATGCGAAGCGGAGGGAACGAAATGAGGAACTTTTTCGAGGAAGTACAAAAGGGAAACACGGTGGGAGCGATCTTTGGCTTGATCGTTCACTTAATTCTGATGGGGATGTTTATCCTGCTGCTGGGCCTGACGGCCCCACTGCTCGCCGTGGCGATGCCATTCGTCGCATACCAGCTCGGTCCCTATGACATCGGGCTATTCACGTTTTTCTATTTCTTCCTCGGCGCTTTCGCCAGCGCCATGTTCACGAACATGGTGTATTGCCATGTCACGCGGAAGGAACGGAGGGCGCGTGGGGAGACCTTCGGTCAGCACTGCCGCACCGTGGCTGGCTGGCCCACTCTCAGCATCATCGGTTCGTGGGCGGCGGACTTGGTCTACCTCACGATGTTCCACGAATGGCTGTGGATTAGCTCTGTGAGCCGTTTCATCTTCTTCGCCTTGGCTCCGGTCGCCGTTTTCGCCCCGCTGTGGGTGTTCCTGATTCGTCGCCGCCGCCAGAAAATGGCAATGGA
>CAYOUY010000384.1:0-23709 GCA_964407245.1 uncultured Acidobacteriaceae bacterium | reverse complement strand
GGACGGCCCCACACCGGAGGGCAAACATATGACGGTAGCAGGCGCAGGGAAAAGAGGTCAAACCACCATCGGAATGGGTAGTGGCTCAATGTTGAATCCTCGCTCTTACGTCATCCGAACCGCGGCGTAGTTCAGCCGCGGAAGGGATCCCCTAAACCACGACTCTCCGGGAGATCCCTCGCTCCTAAAGAGTGGTTTCGCTCGGATGACGCCTTGAACGTTCAAACTGAGTCACTACATTCGGGATATAAGCCATGCTACCGGCTCGCTCTGTTTCGGGTGGATTTGCGCTTTTCAGCCGTCGATTTGAGGACGCGGGCCGCATCGAGCTTTGCCGCAATGGTGTCAAACGCGGGCGTCGGCCCATGCCAGCGCAGCTGCTCGACATCTTCAAACAACGGAATGTCGGTGCGCAACATCGCTAATTTTCGAAAGAGGAGTGCACGATCCCATTCGCGGGCAAGCGTCGCAGCAAGGCTGACCGCGCCGGTGACGTTCACGTGCCACTCCCGCCAGTCCTTGGGAATCGACTCGATATGAAGAAATTTTCCGAGCACCGCCGCCGACGATTTCGCTCCCCAACCTTGCAGACCCGGATATCCGTCGGCCGAATCACCGACCAGCGCTAGGTAGTCGGGAATTGACTCCGGTTTCACGCCGAACTTGGCAACGACGCCTGCCTCGTCCAGCGTGACATTTGTCCGCCGGCTCAACTGCACGATGCGCGTGCCCTGCACACACTGCCCGAGATCTTTGTCGGGAGTGCAGATGACAACGCGCTCGACTCTTTTGTCCCGCGCTGCTAGGGCTGCTCCCGCCGCCAGCGCGTCATCGGCTTCGAATTCCACCATCGGCCACACGACTATGCCGGCTGCGACCAGCACTTCTTCCAGCAGGGGAAACTGCGCCAGCAGATCCGGTTCAACGCCCTCGCTGGTTTTGTAGCCCTCCCACAAATCGTTGCGAAACGATTCAACCACGTGGTCGGTCGCGACCGCCAAGTGCGTGACCCCGCCCTTCAGCATTCCCAGCAGTGAGGCCAGCACGCCGCGCGTTGCCGCGACTTCGCGTCCCTGGGCGTCGCGCGCCTTGGGCAACGCGTAGTAGTGCCGGAACAGCTCGTAGGTGCCGTCAACGAGATAAACTTGCATGGCAGCAGAATCTGCGGCGCGGTAAAGCGTCCCGGAGGGATGCTTGATAATAGCCCGCCAGTTTCACTGGCGGGTAGCCAGATTTGGGGAGATCTCGTGCCGGAGGCACGGTTGAAAAGGGCAAAATCGTACTCGGGTTTCAGGCGTCCCGTCCGGGACGCGATTGGTTTTTCCTCCGAAACCCGGCGTTGAAACGCCGGGCTACTATCAATTGTCCCTCCAGGACAGAATCGCCTAGGTGGCTGCGAGCCTCTCCGAGAAATTCGGAGGCCGCAACTCGGCTCAACTTGAGCCGAAATCCACTCCTCTCAGAGACACGCTGGGTTTCTTTCCTGTAAAATCAGAAGCGCGGAACACAGTCATCCAGCAGGCGTGGATTTTCCGGTATCATCCCATCCACAATCCATCGGCAGACAGGTTCAGCCGGACTGCGCTGCATACTTTTGATTTCAGGAGAGACCAAACATGGCCGTAGGCGCCAAGATTGCCAAGACCGCAGATCGCAAGAAAGTGATGGACACGACCAAGAGCACGGATTGCCCCAAGTGCGGCAAGCCCACCCGCATCGTCAAGCGCGTGAAAGACCGCGAACGCGGCGTCCCCGGCGGGATCTACATCTCCTGCTCGGCGTGCGAATTTTTCGAGAAGCTGTAGGCTCTGGCTTCGAGACGCTGTTAGTTTGTACTTGGTCGCGCGAGTTTCTCCCGATCGCTCAGATACTGACGAAGCACGGCCTCGATGAAGGCCGATCGCGAGACCTTGGCAATAGCGGCCGCCCGATCGATTTTCTTCAGTATGTCTGACGACAAAGTAAGCGTGATTCGGACTTTTCGTGACGGCACGATACTGAGTGCATCGGCAGATTTGTAGTCCACTGTGAGAACTTTTTTTGTAATGACTGCCCTGCCTAGAACTCGGTTTCGGCCTTCACCCACGTCCTGAAGTTTACTATCTTCGCTTTACATTCGCCTTATCCTCTGTCAGACTCAACTCAGATTTCGTTCGGAAATCCACAGGCCCTCACAGGGAACTGTGTTGAATCGCTCGACCCATTTCTATACGCTTGAGGCATCCTGATGACCGCGACCGCGCTGGCTTCTCCTGACATCACTACATTCGTACCTGCAAGTGTCCGAACGCTCTCGGACCATCAGCGCGACCTTCCGAGAATCGCAAGAGACCCCGAACTTGTTGCCCAGGTTGAGGCCAGCCTCCGTCATTTCCCGACGCGCCATCGACTTGTCGTCGGCGACGCTCGTGAAATCCCCGGCGTCGAGGCAGGCAGCGTCCATCTTGTCCTGACTTCCCCACCCTATTGGACTCTGAAGGAGTACCGCGAGTCCTCGGGACAATTGGGAGCCATCGCGGATTACGAGGAATTTCTCGGTGAACTCGACAAGGTCTGGCGTCGTTGTTTTGACCTCTTGGCCCCCGGAGGCAGGCTCATCTGTGTCGTCGGCGATGTTTGCCTCTCCCGGCGGAAGAACAACGGTCGGCACACAGTCATCCCGCTTCACTCGTCGATTCAGGAGTCGTGCCGTCGCATGGGATTCGACAATCTTGCGCCCATCATCTGGTACAAGATTTCAAACGCGGCCTATGAGGTCGAGAGCGGGTCGGGCTTCCTCGGCAAGCCATACGAACCCAACGCAGTCATCAAGAACGACGTCGAGTACATCCTCATGTTGCGAAAGCCGGGAGGCTACCGCAGCCCTTCGATCCACGCCCGAGTTCTGAGCGTCATCTCTGCCGAAAACTACCAGAAGTGGTTCCAGCAAGTCTGGAACGGCGTGACTGGAGCTTCGACACGGGAACATCCTGCACCATACCCGCTCGAACTCGCCGAGCGTCTTGTCCGCATGTTCAGTTTTGTCGGTGACACAGTCCTGGACCCGTTCATGGGTACCGGGACAACGACGGTCGCTGCATCGCAGTGGGGCCGCAACAGTATCGGCGTCGAGGTCGATGAGCACTACTTCGGCATCGCACAGAGAAGAATCGAGCAAGCGACTGCTGGCCTCTTCGGACGCACGACAGTCGAAGTTCTCACTCCGCTTCCAAGCGACAAACCCCGAAAGAAAGTCCGCGCATGAATCTTCGGAAGCGGCTGTCAGGAGCCGTACGGCACTACTGGCAGACCAGACTGAGCCAAGCAGAAAAGCAGGGCAGTATCTCCGGGGTAAAGGATTACGCAGGCCGCGCAGATGTCACAGGCGGAAAACACATGGACGGCTTCGCCAAACTCATCTGCGACCTTCTGAAAGAATCCGGCATTTCGTCAGAGTGCATCTTCGCCGACAAGAAGAAGGAACTCCCCGGCTTTTTTCGCCCAACGAAAGATTGGGACCTCGTTGTCGTTGCTGACCAGAATCTCCTCGCTGCTATGGAATTGAAATCGCATGCAGGACCGTCATACGGAAACAATTGCAACAATCGCGTCGAGGAGGCTCTCGGAAACGCGACCGACCTCTGGACCGCCTTTCGTGAACATACCTTCGTTCCCTCAATTCGACCGTGGGTCGGTTACCTGATGCTGCTCGAAGACAGCAAGGGTTCGACCACTCCAGTGAAAGCAAAAGAACCACAATTCAAGATTCGTCCTGAGTTCAGGGACGCAGAATACGAGAAGAAGCGTCTGTCGGTGTCCTACGCGAGGCGTTATGAGTTACTGTGCAGGAAACCGGTGCTTGAACGGCTTTACGATTCTGCCTGTTTACTGATGTCCGACCGCGACACTGGTCTCCACGGAAAATTCATTGAACCCGCTGCGGACCTCTCCTTCGCCACTTTCGTCGCTTCCCTCGTCGGCAAGGCATCGGAGTACGTTAAGGCGAAACAATTGGGCCAATGAGTCTGGGCGATCCCGTACCGGGACCAGTTCCAGCTACCCTACCCGCTGATCTGCCCCAGAATGGCCCGCGCTTCTGCCGCGGGATCGGCGGCCTCGGTGATGGGCCGCCCAACCACGATATGGCTGGCGCCGGAGGCGATCGCCTCGGCAGGAGTGACGACGCGTACCTGATCTCCGGCGCTCGTGCCCGCAGGACGCACGCCCGGCGTTACGATCGCGAACATCTCCCCTAGCTCCGCACGCAGAGTGGAAGCTTCACGCGCTGAAGCCACGACGCCGTGGCATCCGTTGGCCAGTGCGATGGTCGCCAGACGAACCACGCTGTCCTCCACCGTCCCGCGCACGCCGATATTCTCGAGATCGTGCGCATCCAGGCTGGTCAGCACAGTTACGGCGAGTACCATCAACCCGGGACGCGCTTTCGCCGCGTCCACCGCCGTGCGCAGCATTTTGCCGGTTCCGGCGGCGTGCACCGTAAGCATGCTCACATCGAGCTTGGCGGCTTCCGCTACCGCTGCGCCAACTGTGTTGGGAATATCGTGGTATTTCAAGTCGAGAAACACGCGCCGCCCTGAAGCCACCAGATCGCGAACCACCTGCGGACCCTCGGCGGTATAGAGCTGCATGCCGACTTTATAGGTCAGGGCGGAGTCTCCCACCGCCGCTACGATCCTCTGTGCGGCGGCGGCGGTGGAAACATCCAGGGCTACAATCAAGCGCTCGCGCGGGTCGCGGTTGCGAGAGGTCACGCCAGTTTCCGGGATGCGATTCGGCAAAGCCGCGTGCATCCCGACCAGTCTATGTTTTTTACGGGAGTTCCGCCAGTGGGGGACGATTCATTGCAACCGTCTGGTAGTGGGGTTTTTCTTGCGGGGTGCTTACCAGGTCCAGGCGTACCCGTTGCAGTCCGCGTGCACGGAATTGCAACTCCTGGGCGGCACCGTACGACAGATCGATGATCCGTCCCGGCACGATTGGCCCGCGGTCATTGACGCGGACGATTACAGTCCTGCCATTGCGCAGGTTCGTCACCCGCACATAGGTCCCTAGAGGAATCGTCAGCGACGCGGCGGTCATCCCGTACATGTCGTAGGGTTCGCCGCTGGCTGTCGGTTTGCCGTGGAAGTATTCGCCGTACCACGACGCTGTCCCAACTTGATACGGCTTCTTGCCTGCCTGTTTGCTGACTTCAGGTTTACTTCCGAATGTCTTAAGTGGCGCTGGTGTCGCCTCCGAGTTGTTCGGTTCCTGAGCCGCTCCCAGGCCGGCGATCATAAAAGCGAGCGCCAGTCCTTGAGCAATACGTCTTTGCATTCAGTTCTCCTCGCATACTCAAAAGTGTCCTAGCCTAGGCTGTACTGTTGGACGTGATTGTGAAATGCTATCGGGCAGCCAAATGCGGTGTCAAGCCGAATTGGGGGTTGGCGGATGACCTCCTAGTAATCGATGTCTCACGTAACCTGTTGGTTATTTAAGAACATAGCAGAGAGCTCCTTTGTTTCACGACGGTTACATATTTACCATAGAGTAAATAATCGAGTTCCCGGTAGACGGTAGAATTTACAAAACCATTGGAATCAATTGTTTACACGGCTGATCTCCACCAAGCTACGTGGAATCAATCGTTTACGTAGACAGGCCGGAAGGCGGCTGAGAAGATTTTTTTCTGGATACTAGTCCCAAAAGTAACTTCCCAGCCTCGCCGATGTGAGATTTTTGGCCCTACGATGGGGTACCATCAGGTTCATTAAGACGGAAGTTCATGGCCGAAAAACCGCCAGTCGTGCTCACCATCGCCGGGTTTGACCCCTCCTCCGGAGCCGGGATCACAGCCGACATCAAGACCATCGCCGCACACGGATGCTACGGAGTCGCCTGCATCACGGCCGCGACTGTGCAAAGCACTTCAGGGGTCCGCCGCGTTGAGCCCTCCGATCCTGCCCTGGTCACTGACACTCTGGAGGAACTCGCCGCCGACATCGATATCGCAGCTGTACACATCGGCCTGCTAGGATCGGCCAAGGTGGTCAAGGCGGTTGCTGACTTCCTGTCCAGCCCGTCTCCGGGCCGCTCCGCCAGCGCGAAGAAAAAGGCCCGACTACCCAACATCGTTCTCGATCCCATCCTTAAGTCTTCTTCTGGCGTCGACCTGCTGGACGCCGCCGGCGCGCGGCTTCTGATCGAGCGCCTGATTCCTCTTACCGATGTAGTAACCCCCAACGTGGATGAAGCTGCCGCGATGACCGGCATTAAGGTCAGCGATCTCGACGAAATGAAGGCGGCCTCAGCCAAGCTGCACGAGATGGGAGCGCCGGCGGTCGTCATCACCGGCGGACACCTGGACAAGGCTATCGACCTGCTGAGTTTTGCGACCAAGCGGGGAATCGAGCAGGAAATCTTCAAAGCCGAACGTCAGCGTTCGAACTTCACGCACGGTACGGGATGCGCGTTCGCCACCGCCATGGCTTGCCATCTGGCTCTCGACCGCGGGTTGGCTGAAGCTGCGCTTCTGGCCAAGACCTACGTCACGGCCGCCATCACGTACGGACATCCCCTGGGCAAGGGCACGGCGCCCGTTCATCACCTCTATCGCATGAGCCAGGCGCGCCGCGCCGCCGGATCCGGCAGCGAATCCTGACCCGGGCGTTTTCGTGCAATCTACTCTCGGTAAGATGTGCTAGCGGAGACAAGTGGACATCCGCTAGTCGCGGGGAGATTTCTTGAGCAGGATTCCGGCCACGAACGCCGCCGTCGCGGCCAGCAGCCACTCAGCGCGGTAGAACTGAATCGCCTGCCAGTCCACGTAGGTTCTCGCGGTCAACAGGCCCACCACCAACGCGCCTGCGACGCATGCCAAGCCGACAATGAAGGCGATCAGCGATGCGGTCGGGAGCCCGACCCAGCGCTGAATCTCATGGAAATGCAGGTAGCGCAGCCACGAGGGGAAAGACACATAACGCAGTCTGCTTTGCACTTCGTCCGACAGTGTGGTGACAGTCGAGCGCAAACGGCCTACCGCGAGCTCCCAGTGCTTTGCCAGCGCAGCGGCGTCGTGGCCTGCGTCGGGGGGGAGGCCTTCAGGACGGCGCCCGCCGCAGGCATGGCAGAAGCGTGAGCCCAGCAGGAACTCCGCGCCGCACCGCGGGCAAACCTCCGCGGGCACCGGCACTGCCTCTCGAACGCTGTCCTCAGCGACGAGGGGTAGGGGAGGGCTCCAGAACTCTTGCTCCGATTCGTGCGCGACTTCTGACATAGCTATCTTTGAGCCTTGCGGGGGAGGTACTCCCGCTTGAATGGCACTCTGACCACCAAAGCTCGTATTGCCGTAACTCCCTTAGATATAAGTACTTACATTCTAGCTTCAAACTAAGTGGCTGATTGCACGGGCAATAATTACGTGCGGCAGCGAGTAAATGTGCGCAGTCACGAAGGTACATGCGACTGCTGTGCCAGACAAAACAAGCGCCTACCTCACTGCTCAATCTGTGCGGAAGGCCCGAGCATCAGGATCCCCGGCTACGTCATCCTAATAACAGCGCCACGCAGCCCGCCGAGCTCCATTCGACAAGTCGGGCGCAGATCACCCGAGCCTTCCGCAACCTGATCCGCTCGATCCGGATCAGTTCTCTGGCTGAGGAAATGGTAGCGTGCGGTGAGAACTTTAACAGGTAGCGATGCGGGTACAGGGATGACAGTTATGGTTCTTAATCGGCGTACACGACAAGCCCCCGCCCGTGGTTTGTCATACCGAGTGGAGCGAGGAACCTGCTTTTCCAGTAACACGCCCGCCTCGCGAACGGCGCCGAGAGCAGTGGCTCAGTTCGAATTCCCGCTCTTGCGTCATCCCGAACCGCGGCGCATTTCAGCCGCGGGAGGGATCTCCCAAAGCACGTTTCTCAGGGAGATCCCTCGCTTCGCCTGAAGAACGGCTCCGCTCGGGATGACGCCACCCGGAAGGCCAAACTGAGGCCGAGACGTGCCGAGCACAGTCTCGCTACATCGTTTAGACTAAAGAGACTTTCTTCCTGTTATGAATCCGACGAAAGCGCGAGCGCAGAATAGTCAACCGCACGTGGTCACTCTGCGTCGTATCTGGGCGCGTGTTCTTCCTTCATTCGCCCTCGTCTTTCTACTGCTGGCCGCGTCTGACCTCGCCCCGGGTCAAACAGAACCTGCACCCGATTCCCCACACGGCGCGCCGCATGATCCCCAGTCTGATGCTGCTTTCGACCACTTCTACAACATGGAGTACGATCGCGCCATTCCGGAATTCGAAAGGGTCGTCGAGAAGCGTCCCAAGGACCCCTTTGCCGTCAACCACCTGCTGATGGCCGTGCTCATGCGCAATCTCTATGAAACCGGCGGCATGAACACAGGTGATTATTCGAACGACAGTTTTATCGGCCACGCCCCGCACCCGACCGACCAGAAGGTGAAAGACCGAATCAAAGCGCTGGCCCGGCGTGCTGAGGCGCTCGAAGACGAGCAGCTGAAGGAGGATCCGAAAGACGTCGACGCACTCTACTGCCGCGGCGTCACGCGAGCGCAGTTCGCCGTCTACACGGGTCTGGTGGAGCGCGCGTGGTTTTCGGCTCTGCGCAACGCCGTTGGCGCGCGCCACGACCACGAGCACGTGCTGGAACTTGCTCCCGATTATGTGGAGGCGAAACTGGTCGTGGGTACGCACAACTACGTCGTCGGCAACCTGCCCTGGAGCGTGAAAGTGGCCGCTGCGCTCGCGGGATTGAGCGGGTCGAAGGAGAAAGGCCTCGAGTATCTGCGCGAGGTCGCCACGAGCAACGGCGAGACCAGTGTGGACGCCAAAGTCATGCTGAGCCTGTTTTTGCGCCGCGAGCACAAATACGACGAAGCCCTCGGCTACATGCAGGATCTGGCGTCGAAATATCCCAAGAACCATCTGTTTCTGACCGAAGTGGCCAACCTCAATCGCGCCGCCGGACGACTGGACGAAGCCGAGGCCGTGTATCGCAAAGTGTGGCAGAACGGGCGGGAAGGGAAATACGACAAACTGCACTATGAAATGGCGGCGTGGGGCCTGGGTGAGTTGCTGCGCAGCAAGCGTGACCTAGCGGCAGCGGCCACGGCTTACGAACTGGTGAATGACGCTCCCAACCCCGATCCCGACATTCTGCAAAAAGCCAACCTGGCCGCGGGAGAAATGTACGACCTGCTGCAGAAGCGCGATCTGGCCATGAAGCGCTACGAAACCGTGCTGGCCGGAAATGCAAATACCGGTCCGGCCGACCAGGCCCGGCGCTACATCAAGGAAGCGTACCGGGAGTAGGGAACTGCGGCTTTAGAATATGCGTAGTTCTAAATGGGGGTACGAAGCCATGTATTGCAACCACTGCGGCAAAGTCATTCAGGATGATGCGGCCGTCTGTGCCTACTGCGGCGTTCGCGTGGGTACGTCGCGGGCTCGGTTGAAATTGATGCGCCCGCGCCAGGGACGCAAGATCGCCGGAGTGTGCCTCGGCTTCGCCGAATATTTCGACGTCGACGTCACGCTGGTCCGCGTAGTGTGGCTGATCGCCTCGGTCACGACCGTCATTGGACTGCTCTCTTATCCGATTGCCTGGATCGTGATGCCGGAGGAACCGCTGATGCTGGCCGTGCCGAATGTGGCCGCGGCGAATAACACGCAGCAAGCGCCGAATTCGTAATCAGTGGCTTGTGTGAGGGCGGACGCATTCGTCCACCCCGCGTCATATAGGGACAGGCGCCATCGAGAGCCTGCCGTGAGCGAGTGCAGCGAGTCGAACGGGTCCGGTCGAGCGAAGCTCGACAGCGTCTGCTGCGCCACCTGCACCGATTCTGTGTTCTAATCCCCCGCATGGCGACCATTGCCAGCCAGCGCATCCGCAGTGGCGACGCCGAGATCGTGTATTGGACCCTCGGTGAGGGCCCTCCGGTTGTGCTGCTGCATCCTTTTCCTGCCGATCACGAAGTCTGGTTCTCTGTAGCTCAGGCACTGGCGGTGCGTTATCGCCTCATCCTGCCCGATCTGCGCGGCCACGGCGAATCGGGCGTGGGAGAAGGCCCCGCGACCATGGAAAAACATGCTGCCGACATCGCGCGCGTCATGGACGACGCGGGCGTCGGCCGGGCGACTCTGGCTGGAGTTTCTATCGGCGGCTATGCGCTGTTTGAGTTCTGGCGAAGATATCGCGGGCGCGTGGCTGCACTGGCCCTCTGCAACACGAAAGCCCCCGCCGACAGCGCCGAAGCCCGCACCGGACGCCTGCAGGCCGCCAACGACGTCCTCGAGCGCGGCACCGAGCCGTTTTTCGAATCGATGATTCCGCGCCTGCTCGGCAAGACCACACGCGAGTCTCGCCCCGATCTGGTCGATGGCGTCTTGCGCATGATGCGCCGCATGTCGGCCGACGACGTGGCTCAGGTGCAGCGCGGCATGGCCGCGCGCCCCGACTCGCTCGAAATCTTGAAAACCATTAGCGTTCCTACGCTGCTGGTCACTGGAGACGAAGACATCCTCACGGGACCGAATGAAGCCGAGCTCATGCGGCAGAACATCTCAGGCAGCCAGCTGCGCGTGATTCCGAACGCCGGACATTACTCGCCCTGGGAGCAACCGGAGGAAGCCGCCAAACTATTGCGTCAATTTCTTGACGAACTCTAGGAGGGGATACTCCCTATCGTTTGTCATTCCGACCCTGAGCAAAGCGAACGGGGAGGAACCTGCTTTTCATCCGACGGGGCGAAATACAATCGGGGACTACAATCGATTCGCCATGAAGAAACTGCTCATCGCGCTCATCCTGCTCCTGCTTCCGCTGTCCGACTTCTCGCAAAGTCTGCCCGCTGCCCGCCCCCGCATTCTCGGCATTGACCACGTCTCGTTCTATACCACCGCGCCCGATGGCGTGAGAAAACTCTACGCCGGAGTGTTGGGACTCACTGCCGACGACCCCATCGAGTCCGGCGGTATTGCGCGCTACAAGATCGGAGCACAATGGGTGGGCTTCCGCGCTGCGCCCGATCCCAAAGCGACGGACCGCATGGACCACATCGCCTTTACTACAGATGACATTGCCGCAATGAGGCGCTACCTCACGACGAAAGGGATTAAGGCATCAGAGATAATCGAACGCCTCGACAGCAGTCGTGCTTTTGCTGTCTACGATCCGGAGGGGCACACAATCGAGTTTGTGGAGAGAGGTAAGGGACCCGTGCTTAGGGACGTATGGACTGATCGCGGGCCGCCGTGGGTGTCACGGCACATGATCCACGCCGGTTTTGTTGTCTATCGCAAAGACGCAGAAGACCGCTTCTACCGCGACATGCTCGGCTTCCGTCTTTATTGGCATGGGGCCGACAAGACCGGCACACCCGACGACTGGGTCGCCATACAGGTTCCCGATGGCACCGACTGGCTGGAATATATGCTGAACCAGCCCGACCACATGGACCTGCAGCTGACCGGAGTGATGAACCACATTTCGCTCGGCGTCGCCGACATGAAGAAGGCCGAGGCGACGATGGAATCGCGCGGCTGGAAGCCCCACGGCGACGAGCAGGCCGAAATCGGCAGAGACGGCAAATGGCAGCTCGACGTCTTCGATCCGGACCTGTCGCGCGTCGAGCTGATGGAATTCAAACCGGTACAGAAGCCCTGCTGCAACGATTTTACCGGGCCACATCCGTCCGAGTGAATCGTTCGGAGCTTGATGCTGTTCAGATCTTGAGGAAGATCCGCTTCCGCCACAACAGCCACAACAGCATCCAGCAGAAGAGCGCGGCGCATATCGAATACACCAACGACGCATTAGCCGCACCTAACCCGAGAGACACGAGCCAGGCCTGGGCAGCTTCGTGCCAGTTCCTGGTCGCACCGTTCGCGCTCTTCACCGTGAATGTGTACCCAGGGCCGTACACCAGGGAGTCGGCAACATAGCCCACGATCGCATTCATTCCGAAAACCAGGAAAGGCATGGTCCAGGCGCCGCGCCAGTTCCTGATTTCGATCGCCCAATAGAGCAGACCAAGAAACACCAACGCAAAGCCACCGGTCAACAGCACAAACGAACTCGTCCAGAGATTCTTGTTGATGGGGAACCACCGATCCCAGAACAGGCCAGCCAGCAGACAGATGATGCCAACCCCCAGCATGCGCAGCACCTTGGTACGCTGGCGGGCTTCTGAGCGGAGCCACTCTCCGGTGAGCACGCCCATCAGCGTCGTTCCAACTGCAGGGATCGTATGGAGCAATCCCTCGGGATCACGCACCTCGTTGTACAGATGCCCCATCATCAGCTTGCGGTCGAGCCATGCAGGCAGGTTGCGCCACGTATCCATGAACGGAATGTCGTGCCCGGGCACGCCAAAGCCGGGCACCGGGACGAATCGCAGAATGGCCCAACAGCCTGCCAGGCAGGCAATCAGTGCGATCAGTTGTCCGCGCCAGTTCGACCACAGCACCAGAACCGCCGCGGCTAGATAACACAGGGCAATGCGCTGGGTGACGCCATAGAACCGGAACGAGTGCCAGTCGGTGCCCACGATGGGAGATGCGTTAGTCAGGAACCCAATCGCAATCAGGAGCAGGCAGCGCTGAATGACATGGCCAAAAACCCTTCCGCGTGACTCGCCGCGGCGCAGGCGAGCGGCCAATGAGAATGCCATCGAGACGCCAACCAGGAACAGGAACGACGGGAAAATAAAATCGGCAGGCGTCCAACCGTTCCACTGCTGGTGCTTGATCGGCCAGTAGGCTAGGTCGTCGCTGCCGGGATTATCCACCAGGATCATGCCCGCGACGGCAAGCCCGCGGTACACGTCAATCGACTTCAGCCGTTGCGAGACTGGTTTCGATGCAGTTGTGACAGGAGCATTTTGAGTGAGTGCGGTTGTAGCCATCATGGGAAACGAATCGGCGGTTCGGAATAAATATAGACCTGCGTGGCTCGCCCAGTCATCGCCCGTCCTCTGGCGCTTGGTTTCCGGCGAAATGAAAAAGTGCGGTGAGCGTCCCTTTTGCTAGAATTTCATCGCGATGACAACTACAAGCCGCGAACTCATTCTAGTTCCTGCAGACACTCAAATCACCGCTAAAGCCGATGGCGCCGCGGTCGACATCAGCGCTGCCGGCAATCGCGTATTTCTCGTCACGCTGTCCATCACCAGGATCATCGAGCAGGAGTCGCTCGACGTCAGCATCTATGGCTCGGCCGACGGCGCGGCGTGGGATGCGAAGTCACTGGCCGCGTTTCGGCAGGAGTTTTACGCGGGGGAGTATCCGCTGCTGCTTGATCTCACCGCGCATCCCAACGTGAAATTCGTTCGCGCGCATTGGGAAGTGGCGCGTTGGGGACGCGGCACCGAGACTCCGATGTTCGAGTTCGGCGTGACCATGAAGGAAGTTCCGGCCGCCATTCTGAAAGAGGCCACGGCCGAAGCCCAAGCGATGGCCTGAGATTGGCCCGCTCCGTCAGCTATCACGATCCATACGCTATATTGATCTCAGCGTGAAAACTGAATCCCAAGCGGTGGTCCGCCCGGCGCGCAGTGTGCGCGGGACGGTGCGGCTGCCCGGCGACAAATCCATTTCCCACCGCTACGCCATGCTGGCGGGAATCGCCGAAGGGCCCTCGCGTCTGGAAAATTATTCAACCGGCGCGGACTGCGCCAGCACGCTCGGCTGTATGCGTGCGCTGGGCGTGAAGTGGGAGAGAAAAGAGGGGAAGCCCGAGAACCCTGCAGGGAGCCTCATCGAACTTCAAGGCGCCGGCCCCGCTCTCAGCGCTCCGAATCGTCCGCTCGATTGCGGCAACTCCGGCTCGACGATGCGCATGCTGAGCGGAATCGTAGCCGGGCAGAAATTCACGAGCGACATGATCGGCGACGAATCGCTCTCGCGCCGGCCCATGGAGCGCGTCATCAAGCCGCTTTCCGAAATGGGTGCACGCATCAGTTCGAGCGGGGGCAGGCCGCCTTTGCGCGTCCACGGCTCTACCTTGAAAGCCATCGACTACAAAATGCCCGTGGCCAGCGCGCAGGTGAAGTCATGCCTGCTGTTCGCGGGGATTTTGGCCGAAGGCGAGACGCGCATCGAGGAACCGTTGCGCACCCGCGATCACGGCGAGGTCGCTTTGCGCGCATTCGGCGCTCAACTGGAGCGATCTGGCAATACAGTCCGCATCCGCGGAGGCCAGCGCCTGGGCGGCATCGAAGCGCGCATTCCCGGCGACATTTCCAGCGCAGCGTTTTTTCTGTGCGCCGCCGCGCTGTTCCCGGATTCGGAACTCACCCTCCCGAGTTTGCTGATGAACCCGACGCGCGCGCGCCTGCTCGACATTCTCGCGCAGATGGGGCTGCGCATCGCGGTGACGCAACTCGACGAAGTCCACGGCGAGCTGGTGGGTTCGCTGCGCGTGGAAGGTTCCGGACTGCATGGCACGACCATCGCTGGCGCCGACTCCGCCGCTCTTATCGACGAAATCCCGGTACTGGCGGCCATTGCGCCTTACGCGGATCAGGGCATCGAAGTGCGCGACGCAAAAGAGTTGCGCGTGAAAGAGTCCGACCGCATCGCCGCCGTCGCGGACAATCTTCGCCGGATGGGCGCGCAGGTGGAAGAGCGCGAAGATGGACTAAAGATTCCCGGCGGCCAGACTCTGCACGGGGCAGAACTCGATTCTTTCGGCGATCACCGCATCGCCATGGCCTTTGCCGTGGCCGCTCTGCGGGCTGAAGGCGAGACGCTGATTCGGGGTGCCGAATCGGCCGCGATTTCCTATCCCGCCTTCTTTGAGACGCTCACCGAAGTAACACAGCGATAACCTGCACCTTCACGAAATGCGCACCAGGCCTTGTGACCCCTGTCACGGCATCAAAGCAGCGTTCCGCCCATAGTGAAGGGTGGAAAACGGTGAAAGCTTCCCCGCGTCGGCACAAGGTCCAGTCGGACCTTATCCGCCTCGCTACGTGAATCCATGGGTCGTCACGTTCTCCGTGATGTTGGCGACCTTCATGGAAGTGCTCGACACCACGGTCGTCAACGTCTCCATCCCTCACATCGCCGGCAATCTGGCATCGACCAACGAGGAAGGCACGTGGGTAGTCACTTCGTACCTGGTTTCGAATGCCATCGTGCTGCCGATTTCCGGCTGGCTGGCCAACTACATGGGACGGAAGCGGCTGCTGCTGATCTGCGTCGGCGGATTCACCTTGACTTCACTCTTCTGCGGCCTGGCCGGTTCGCTGGCATGGTTGATTTTCTTTCGCGTGCTGCAAGGTCTGACGGGCGGTGGTCTGCAGCCGCTGGCCCAGGCGATTCTTCTGGAGACTTTTCCGAAACAACGGCACGGTCACGCGATGGCCGCGTTCAGTATCGGCATCCTGCTGGCGCCTATTCTCGGTCCCACGCTCGGTGGATGGATCACCGACAACTACACCTGGCGCTGGATCTTTTATCTCAACCTGCCCGTAGGAATTCTCTCGCTCTTCCTGATGAACCGCTTCGTCTTCGATCCCCATTACGTCCGGCGCAGCGCAAATGGCCGCGTGGATCTGTGGGGCATCGGATTTCTGGCGCTGGGCATCGGATCGCTGCAGGTCTTTCTCGATACCGGCGAGCGCAAGGACTGGTTTTCTTCCAACCACATTCGATTCTTTGCGGTGTGTTGCGTTGTCGGCCTCGTCGCTCTGGTCATTCGCGAACTCATGACCGATCACCCGGTCGTGGATTTGCGCGCGCTCAAGAACCGCTCGTTCGCTGCGGGGGTGTTTCTCATCAGCCTGCTGGGATTCATCCTTTACGCCAGCCTGGTCTTGTTGCCGCTATATTTGCAGACGCTGATGGGCTATCCCGCCTATAACTCAGGTCTGGCGCTGTCGCCGCGCGGCATTGGCGCCCTGCTGTTCACTCCGCTGGCCGGGCACCTGACCACCAAGACGGATCCGCGCCGTCTGCTGGTGGTGGGTTTGATTCTCGGCTCGATCACCATGTTTAAGCTTTCCGGGCTCAATCTGTACGCGGGTTTTTGGGACATTCTGTGGGCCCAGGTTCTGCAGGGAGTCGCACTCAGTTTTCTTTTTATTCCACTCATGGCGCTGGCCATGGCGCGCATCTCGCCGGAGAAAATGGGAAACGCCACCAGCATCTTCAACCTGATGCGCAACATCGGCGGCAGCGTCGGCATCGCCATCATGACGACGTTCCTCGCGCGCCGCACGCAGCTTCACCAGAATCATCTCGTCGCCAATGTCCGGCCCGGCGATGTAAAGACCCTCCAGATGCTCCAGGGCCTGCGGGCAAACTTCCTGCTGCACGGCGTGGATGCCGTCACCGCCTCGCGCAAAGCCTTGGCCGCGATGTACGGCCTGCTTCAGCAGCATGCCTCCATGCTGGCGTTCGTCGAAGCCTTTTGGGTGATGGCCGTGGTGTTTCTTCTGATGCTGCCCTTCCTGCTGCTGCTGCAGTACACAAAGCCGACGCCCGCGCCGAAGGCCGCACCTGCGCACGGCGAGGTTTTCGTTCCTGAGAATGTTTCAGAGGTCCTGGACGAATCCCTTCAGGACGCTTTACCGCAAAACGAGTATGTGACCGAGGAAGAGCACCATCTGGCTCTCCACTAATTTGGAAGGCCTGCTGGCGGCTCCGATGAATTTGCCGGCAGCAGCCCAAATGCGGTGATCGGCGAGCTGCGCCTGTGATAGAGTAGTGCCACTGCAAGCGCCGGGCCGTGGGGGCCCCGTGCTGGTCCGTTTTGGTTCGACCCCAGTTTTGGACTTCCAAAGGAGTGACCCATGCCCACTCTTCGCGAGCTGGTGAAAGACCGCAAGGTATTTTCCGTAGAAGCCTCGCGCACCGTGCTCGAAGCCGCCCGCTACATGATGGAGCACAATGTCGGCGCCGTGCCGGTGCTGCGCAATGGCGAACTGACCGGCATTTTGTCGGAACGCGACATCATGAACCGCGTGGTCGCGGTCGGGCGCACTCCCGGCACGACCGCCGTCTCTGAGGTCATGACTGCGAATCCGCGCGCCGTCTCCGCCGAGGAAAGCATCGAAGACTGCTTGTTCATCATGCGGGAATTTGGCTTCCGGCACCTGCCCATCGTGGATGGCCGGGATCTTAAGGGCTTGGTTTCGCTGCGTGACGTTCTGATGCATCAGGCAGCCGAAATCGAGCGCCAGACGCGGAAAGCGGCATCGTAGGGCAGACTTCAGCATTCAGCCATCGGACCTCAGCTTATGCCTGAGGGCCGACGGCTGAAGTCAGACCCCGGGATTGCTGGCCCCGTCCTGGGATTCACGGTTTCTCTCCCTCCAACTCTTTCAGGCGGGCTTTCGCGTGATCGTTGTCGCTGTTCAACTGCAGCGACTTGTGATAGTTCGCGATGGCTCCGGCCTTGTCCCCCGCAGCCTCTTGCGCGTCGGCCAGACTGTCGTACGTGTTGGCGCTCTCCGGGTATATGAACACGTTGAGCTTGAACACGGCAACGGCCTTTGCTGGGTTGATTTCGAGCAACCGATAGCCCCAGCGGTTCACGTCCACTTCTTCCAGTTTGAACGCCGGGTCGTCCTTCTTGACCTTCTGGTAAAACTCAGTTGCCTTGTCAAAGCCCTGGATGGCTAACTCGCGCGAGAAATCTGGTATGTTCGCTGCGGGATGCAATGCCTGCCTGCTGTCGATGGTAAGCAGGTGTCGCGGAACGCCGTTCTTGTCGGGATCATTCTTCAGGAACTGAAGCGCCCCTGCATCCCCCTTCAAATACGCATTCAGAAACTGCAACGCGTATCGCGCCATCCAGCTGTAGTTCTCGCTCGTTTCCGCCGCGGTCTCATCGGTGAAGTACTGATCCTCGCGAAAACGGATGAAGTACGACATAAAGTCGGGATGAATCATCGTCGGCGACTGCACAAAGTAGTAATCGTTGTATCGCAGCTCGTTCATGAAGTTGTACGAAGTCGTCCACTTCATCCGATTCAACTCCTCCATGGTGTACGGCTTGGAAGAAAGGTACAGATAGGGAGTGGTGAACCGGTTGGGGTCGAGAATCTTCACCTCCTCGGCTTGCTTCACCAGCTCCGGGCGGTATCGGATGGCTCCATCCAACCCAACCAGAGCTGAAATCCTATCGTCCTTCATTGCGGCGAAGACGTTCGACAGCCCTCCCCAGCTGAATCCCACCACCGCGATGTGCGATGAGTCGGCCTCCGGAATCTTCTGCAGGTAACCGATGAGGAACTCGATGTCGTCGACTTGCGCTTCAATGCCCTCCAGATCCTGCGTCATGCCGCGCGAATGGGCACCCATGTCGGGGCTGGCAACGACGATGTAGCCGTGGCTGGCCAGGTATTCGCAAAGATCGGAGTTCTCAAACGCCGTTGCGCTGAGACTGGGCGCATAGATAAGCGCGGGAAACTGACCTGCTTCCGGGTGTGCATCGCGGAAGACTTTTGTGACCTGGACCTTTTCGCGGCCATAGTTCTTGAGGTTGTAATCCGACTTCAGAGACGCCATTACTTTGGCCGGCCAATCTCGCTCGGGCACATTGGAGTTTTCCTCTGTGGCGAACAGATCGAGGTAGCGGCCGTAGAGCATGGGCTTTGCGTTCTTCTCAACCTGCGCGGGATACCAAATCAATGTTTGTATCGGCCTTGCCCTCTCGCCCGTTACCAGATTGCCTTCCGTGTCCACGTGCTTGTAGGAACGCGTGTAGTCGTACTGCAGAACGACGCGGAAGCCGACAGCATGCGGTCCATATGAAGCCTCCATGGTGAAATTCGATTTCGGCTGCTGGGCAATGGCAAGAGAAGAGGAAAGGGCGACCAACAACAGGATTCGCTTCATCAGAGTTCTCCTGTTTGTGCAGGGACGCGCACGACTACGAGACGAACATGTGGCCGCCACTTGAGCAGGGGCGCTGCAGCGGCGCTGGCATTGTACAGGAACCGGACTTCGTTCACGGCCGCTTGCGCAGCATCACTTCTCCCGGCGTCGGCGGGAGCTTGAAGGGAAATTCGAACACTTTGCCATCCAGCGGCAGGCGCAGAATAAATTCTTCCTGCCTTTTCCATCCACCGATCCACCGGCTCGAAACGCTGAACAGAACCCAGCCGCTGGTTTCAGAATTCCCGGGGCCCAGCCGCGCTGGACGCAAACTGTTCTTGGTGACAAACTCGATCAGTTGGGCAGAGTCTTTTTGAAATGCGCGCACGTAAGCCTCTTTTTCCTCTTTCTTCTCCGGGTGCTTCTCTACTTCGCGCGCGGTTTGGTGATCGAGTTCGTCGGCGTCAGCCTGAATTTCTTGCGCGAACGCGTCGGGATCGAGCGCCGGCTGCACCGTCTGGAAGTGTTTTACAAATTCGAGGGTTACATTTTCCAGGCCGAGGTCGAGCGCCTCCTGGCCGCGATAGCGCACGTTGATCAGCACGCCGAAAAACGGCTCGTGCCGGCGGTGAACCTTCTCCAGCTCTTGCGCATCGACCGCCACAGTGACTCCGACGTCGCCCGCCCACAATCCATAGTGGTACTTGCCGTCTTCGCTGCGGAAAAACGTGCAACCCGGATGGTCCTCGTCCCAGCGCACGGCCGGAATCGGCTTGTCTTTATCCTTGGCGAACGCCGCAGGGAAAGCAGACCCGAGCGGCAGCGCCACAGCCAGCGTCAGCACCTGCGGCAGGGAACGCCTGAGCCGGAGCATGACTTATTGTACGGGTGCGGTGACCGTCAGTGTGACCGACGGAGCCGTCGTGCCCGTGCCGGAGTTGCTCGAGACGACGTGATTCGCGTCGACGCCCGCGATCGTGAACGTGTAAGTGTTGGCGGGGGTGATGCCGTTCGGCGTAGTCGTCTTCGTGCTCGTGTTCGTGCAGGCGGGCATCAGCAGAAACGCCGCGCTAAGAATAAAAAGTGACAGCAGGGTCCAGGCTTTCCTCGTTTTTTTCCCGCCGAAACCCAGGCCAATCAGCGCCAGTGCGGGTAGAGGCAATAAAAATGCATAGACGGGCCGCGAACGCGGTATCGCCCACGTGGTAACCGGTCCAAACGTGGTGATGGTCAACGTGGAACTGGCCACGCTGCCATTTACAGGGGGGTTCGGGGGATTGAAGGAGCAGATCGGCGGTAGCGTCACCAGCGGTGTGATCGATGCGCAGGAGAGCGTTACGCCGCCCGGTCCGCTGGTGTAACCGTTCAAGGGATTGATGTTCACCACTCCCTGCGCACCGTTGCCCGCGGATACGCTACTCGGCGCCACCGGCGTCTGCACGGAGATGGTGAACGATGGCGTGACCGAGAGCACGGTCACGTTTTGCGTGAGAGTCTGCTGCGTGCCCGAGGAGTCCGTGCCGACGACGTACACGGAATAAAACCCGGCTGACGCCCCGGTTGCGTTGACGGTGGCGATGGCCCCTCCCGGCACATCCACCGATGTTGGACTGATTTCACAAAATCCCGAAGGCACTGTACCCTCGGATGTCACTACGCAACTCAGGCTCACCGTGCCGGTGAAGCCGTTCTGGGCGGCTCCAACCGTAATCTGCGCGTTGGTGTCGCTGCCGGGCAGCAGGGCCGAGGGCTGGAATCCCGTGATGCTCAGCGTGAAGTCGGGCGTCTGTGCCCGCACAGCAGCAGGCAAAGCCAGCAGAGCGCAGAAAACCAGCAAAACTGGCGAGCAGATCGCGGTCAACTTCGAATTTGCCAATTTCTTCAAGAGGGAGGTCGAAGACTCGGATTTCAGCATGAGCGGATTTCGGTCCACTACCTTCGATTCATCCAGCCAGAGAAAAGCTGCCCGGCTCCGCTGCCGGTGAACGCCCCTGTCCGCGGGAATCGCTGTATCGAATCTTCTATACTACCATCCCTGTCGCCGGATGGAGGAGTTCGCTGTCAGGGCGGATGAACGGGCTTGAATCTGCCTATTTGTCGAGGCGTCATCCCGAAGGCCCGCGCTTTCGCCAGTGGGCCGAGGGATCTCCGACAAAACAAGGCCCTAGCGCTGGGAGATTCCTCGCTTCGCTCGCCTCCGGCTGAAGCCCGAGGCTACCAACGACGGCTTCGCCCGGGATGACGCTGCCCTGCGCTAGTTGACGGTTAGTGTGATCGCCGGCGAGCCGGTCACAACTGTTGACCCGCTCGTGCCCGTGACGGTGATGGTGTAGGTGTTGGCCGGTGTGCCTCCGCCCCCTCCACCTCCGCTGCTCTTGCTACCGCTGCAGCCGGGCATCAGCAAGACCGCTCCCAGCAGCAGGCCCAGCATCAGCCAGCCGAATAACTTCTTCCGGCGGGAAGATGTGGTTCCCATCCCGGAGCCGAGCAACGCCAGCCCAACTGGCAATAACAGGGCGTAGACCGTGCCGCTAGCACTGCGATCAAGCCGCGCGCTCGCCGCCGTGGTGGCCACGTTCAGCGTGGCGGTGGCAGAGCCGTTGGCCGGCGGAGTCACGGAATTTCCGGGGTTCGTGAACGAGCAGGTCGGGCCGTTCGTGACCGATGGCGAAACTGAGCACGCCAGCGTAACCGCCGAGCTGAATCCTCCCCTCGAAGTCACCGTGATGGTCGCAGTGGCGGAAACTCCGGGGCTTCCCGATGACGGTGACAAAGTTCCATTCGTCACGATGAACGAGCTGCAACCCGCTGAACTCTGCGTGTACCTGGCAACGAAGGCGTCAGCCACGCCGGCAACGCCGTTTCCGCCGATGGTGGGCTGCTCCGGGCTTACCGTCGGGAAGTTCGAAGAGAAGGTATTACCGGCAACATAGATGTTCGCCCCCGTGGTGTCCACGGTGATACCGCCGATCGGGCTCAGGTTGGCGCCGGAGGTCGTGGAGTCCTCGTTCTGCGAGCCGCCAAGGAACGTAGAAAAGACAGATTGTGATCCTGAACAGTTGATCTCGGTCACGAAGGCATCGTTGGCTCCCCCGATTGTGGATTGGGTCGCATTCGTGACCGGAAAGTTCGATGATCCGGTCTGTCCGGTTACGTAGACATTCTGGCTGCCATCCACCGCGATTCCGGCCCCTCCGTCATTCTGGCTGCCTCCGAGATAAGTGGAGTACAACAAGCCTCCACTCGGATTGAATGCGCTGACAAACGCGTCTTGGCTCCCGCCGCCGTAGGTCCCCTGATACGCCGACTGAACGGGGAAGTTGGTGGACTGCGCGATTCCCGTGACGTAAGCATCCTGCGAAGAATCGACTGCGATACCCAGGCCGCTGTCGGCACTACTGCCGCCCAGGAAGGTTGAATAAACGAACGCCATTCCACCGGGTTGGATGACGGAAACGAATGCGTTCGACATCCCGCCGGTGCAACTACCGCAAGCCTTCTGGAACGCATTCTGAACAGGGAAACCGGAATTGTAGGTAATGCCGGTGACATAGGCATTGCCCGACGAATCCACCGCGACCGCCGTGGCAAGGTCGCCGTTCCCTCCGCCCAGAAACGTG
This sequence comes from uncultured Acidobacteriaceae bacterium, assembly GCA_964407245.1. GTDB lineage: Bacteria > Acidobacteriota > Terriglobia > Terriglobales > Acidobacteriaceae > Sulfotelmatobacter. The sequence goes on along the minus strand of CAYOUY010000384.1, from coordinate 1,269 downwards.
GAGTAGACCACCGGCGCGCTACCGGTGGAGTTCAACTCAGTGACAAAGCCGTTGGAGGCGCCGTTAAGCGACGTTTGAATCGCACGGAGGGAGATCGGGAAATTGGTCGAGCTGGTTGATCCCACAATATAGGTGTTCCCGTTGCCGTCCAGCGCTAAGCCATTGGCGACGTCATCGCCGGTTCCACCCAGATAGGTGCTGTAAATAAGAGTCCCTCCCGACGAGGAGAGTTCGAATACGAATCCGTCGAGATTGCCTCCGCCGTACGTGGTTTGTAGCGCACCCGGCGTGGTGGGGAAGGGTGTCGTCGCTCCGCTCCCAGACGAAGTTCCGCCGGCGACATAGACTACGCCGGTTGATGCATTCACAGCGATGGCGTTTCCGCTGTCGTTGCCGCTGCCACCCACGTACGTCGAATAATCCAGAGACGCCCCACCGGGCGCGAACTTGGTGACGAAGACGTCGAAGCCGCCGGCGTTAGTGGCTTGCTCCGGGCTTGCTGTCGGAAAATCGGTGGAGGCGGTTTCGCCGGTGACGTACACGGCGCCGGTGTTGTCGATTGCTATCGCGAAACCGTCGTCCTCAGCCGATCCGCCAAGGTACGTGCCGTAGATGTAGCTCACCGAGGGGTCGATCACCAGTTTGCGGTTGTGGTCGTAGTGGCCCAGTTCGAAGCAAACGCGATTATCGGCCTCAAGCGGATTCTTCTGGATAACGAAAGTCGCATCCACCGGCTCGCGGCTTCCATTTTTTTCCTGATACGCGACCGGTCTATGGAGCAGCACGTCACCCGCGGCCGATGAGAGTACAAGATTGCCCGCGCCGTCAGTCGAGATCCTGCTTGCGCCGGCGAAGCTTGCGGTAATGGGCGCGGGATTGGCTCCGGGCGAGACGATGAAATCAAATTCCAGTTGCCGCTGCTGACCATGGAACGCAACGTCGATGCCGGGGTACACGTCACGATATGTGACCGCAGAATATTGCTTCACGCCTTGCTGCCACTTGCTCGGTTCGTTGCCGATGTAGTAGTTGATCGTGCCCGGCAACGGGTTCCCGGCGGCCACCTGCGCATTCGGATTTCCTCCCACGAACTGCATACGGATGGCGGCTGATGTTTCGGTTGATGTCTGGTGCCCGTTCGTCGCGGCGCGATGCGCTGCGGCGGGGTTGGACTTTCCAGCCCTCGCTTGACCAGTTGAGCCTTCGGCGTCTGTCGTAGACGAATGCACCGCGAAGACGGCTTCGTTCGCCGTCAGGAAGAGCTGGTAT
>CAYOUY010000383.1:0-6681 GCA_964407245.1 uncultured Acidobacteriaceae bacterium | reverse complement strand
GCGTCGTCGGCAAGTTCGTCGAATATTTCGGACCCGGCCTTCGCGATCTTCCCCTTGCCGATCGCGCCACCATCGCCAACATGGCCCCCGAATACGGCGCCACCTGCGGCATCTTCCCGATTGACAAAGAGAGCCTCCGCTATCTGCGACTTACCGGCCGCGGCGATGATCAGATTGCTCTCGTCGAGGCTTATGCGCGCGCGCAGGGACTCTTCCACGACGAAAAAACTCCCGAAGCGGAATATTCCGAACTGCTCACGCTCGATCTCGCGACCGTCGAGCCCAGCCTCGCCGGGCCGAAGCGCCCTCAGGATCGCGTTGTTCTGTCTCAAGCGGGCGAATCGTTCCATAAAGCTCTGCCTTCTCTGGTCAAGCCAAAATCTGCAAAAACTGAGGGTGCCCCACTCAAGCCCGGCTTTGGCTTGAGTGGGTCTGGCAACTCCGGCACCACGAAAGCCTGGGAGGCCGAAGGCGGCAGCCCCGCAGCCATCGGCGTCGAAGATCCCAACGATCACGAGCACGTCTCCGCTTCGGTGAAAAATTCGCTCCAGCACGGCAGCGTCGTCATCGCCGCCATCACTTCCTGCACCAACACGTCGAATCCGTTCGTTCTCATCGGCGCCGGACTTCTCGCCAAAAAAGCCGTGGAAAAAGGCCTGACCGTTCCGCCCTGGGTCAAGACTTCGCTCGCTCCCGGCTCCAAAGTTGTCCGCGACTACCTCGAAAATGCCGGGCTGATGCCCTATCTCGAGAAGCTGAAGTTCCATCTCGTCGGCTACGGATGCACCACCTGCATCGGCAACTCAGGCCCGCTGCCCGAGGAGGTTTCGAAGGCCATCGACCAAAACGACCTCGTCGTCGCCAGCGTGCTCTCCGGTAATCGCAACTTCGAAGGCCGCATCAATTCCGAAGTCCGCGCCAACTATCTGATGTCGCCGCCTCTGGTCGTCGCCTTCGCGCTCGCCGGGCGCATCGACACCGACCTGCGCAAAGACCCGCTCGGCAAAGATCGCGAGGGCAAGCCCGTCTATCTCGCGGACATCTGGCCGTCGTCGCGCGAAATTGAAGAGACTATGCAGCAGGCGATCACCTCCGACATGTTCACCAAGTCCTACGCAGAAGTCTTTGAGGGGGATGCCCGCTGGCGCGGCATCGTCGTGCCGAAGGGCGAGACCTACAACTGGGAAAAAGATTCCACCTACATCCGCCGCGCGCCCTACTTCGACGACATGGACGTGAAACCAGCGCCCGTGGCCGAAATCAGGAAAGCGCGTGTGCTCGCCGTTCTCGGCGACAGCGTCACCACCGACCACATTTCTCCCGCCGGCTCCATCAAGAAAGAAAGCCCTGCGGGAAAATATTTGCAGGAGCACGGCGTCAAGCCCGCCGACTTCAACTCCTACGGCTCGCGCCGCGGCAATCACGAGGTCATGGTGCGCGGCACCTTCGCCAACGTCCGCCTGCGCAACAAACTGGTCGCAACCGAAGGCGGATTCACCCGCCACCTGCCCACCAACACCGAAATGTCGATCTTCGACGCGTCAGAAAGATATCGCGCCGATGGCACTCCGCTTTTGGTTTTAGCCGGAAAAGAATACGGCTCCGGATCATCCCGCGACTGGGCCGCGAAAGGACCGGCCCTGCTCGGCGTGCGCGCCGTGATCGCCGAAAGCTACGAGCGCATTCACCGCTCGAACCTGGTCGGCATGGGCATTCTCCCGCTGCAATTCCCTGCGGGACAGAATGCCGAATCGCTCAAGCTCACCGGCGAAGAGACCTTCGAAATCACCGGCATCCGCGACCTGATCGAGCACTACGCCCCCGGCCGCACGGTGAAGGTGAAGGCTGCGTCAAAGGGCAAGGACAAAGATAAGGATTTTATAGAGTTCGACGCCGTCGTCCGCATCGACACTCCGCAGGAAGCACTTTACTACGCGAATGGAGGCATTTTGCAATACGTCCTGCGCCAGTTGCTGGCGACCAAGCCGCAGGCGGTGGGAGTGTAGCTAGAACTCCACGTGCAGCCGGAACGTGGGTACATCGACCGGTCCGCGGTCGCGGTTGTATCCGGGATTGTTGATGTGCTGGAAGCCCGGCGCAACATAAATCCCGCGCCACACGTGCGCCGTGTAATAGGTCTCGACGATATTTTCGCGGCCGTAGTTCAAGCCACCGTCGCCGAGCAAAAATCCCTCACCCCCGGCCGCCAGATAATTCTGGTGATCCTTCTTGATCCCGTTGGTCACAAACGCCACGCCCGCCCGGTCCTGTTTGCGACGCCACCACGCGCCATTCGCGCCCACGCCCGTCGCCAGCGTCAGATCATCTTCCGTGTAGGCAAACGATTCCGTCTTGCCGTTGTCCCACCCGAATCGGCCAAACGCCGTCAGATTGTGCGTCAGCGTCTGCTCCACATTTACGCCGAATCCGTACTTGTGGGTGATGTGCCACGGATGGTCTGTAATGCTGGGCGTGGTGCCCGCTTCCGCCGCTTCGATGATCTGCTCGCGATACACTCCCATATTGGCCGAATTGGCGTACGCCAGCAGGCGCACAACGCCGGCTTTTTTCGGGATGAAGCCGTGCCGCAGTTCGTATTCCAGATTTTCCCCGCGCGCCTGCCACGGCTTCCACACCAGGTCGATTCCGTTAGCCACTCGAGGCATCAGGCCTTCGGCAAACCGCAGTCCCCAGTTGCGGTCTTCGAAGTCCGCCATCGCACCGACCGTGTATCCGCGCGTATCCGCCGCGTAATCCCACGCGCCGTTGTTGTCGGTGGTCCAGTTGAGGAACTGCAAATGCGTGTCGCTGCCGACTGAATTCACGTCGAAGAAATCGGGCAGGCTGAACTTGCCGAAGCGGATTTCCAGCCGCCGTCGCGGCAACTCCTCAAACAGCGACCAGAAATTGCGCTGGTTTTCGACTTTGTCGTCGCTCAGCGCAATCACCTTGTGCAGTTCGCCGCGGCCCAGATACGGCTCTTTGCTGAGCAGCGGATTGCGCACGATGTCCAGGTCCGGATTCCCCGCCAGGCCGAATCCCTGGGTCAGCGCCGCCCCGCCGGCTTCTTCCACATCCACCAGAACCTCGAAAGAATTGTTGACCCGCATCCCGGTGTACATCGTGAGCACACGCGACGTCGCTTTTTCGTAATGTGAGTTCAGGCTGTGCGGTCCGCTGTAAAGCGCCGGAAAATCCGGATGCGTCTCAAAAATAAAATTCGCCTGCCCCGACAGCCAGAAGCGCGAGTCCTTGAAGTGCGGCAACATCGCCTGCGTGCTCTCGTCGGGAGGGGGCGGATCGGCCAGCGCCGCCGCGTTCGGGTCCGGGGAATTTTGCTGCGGGGCGACCGTCGCCGATGTAGGGTTCGTTTGCCGCGCGAATCCGGGAATCGCAAACTCGGGAATGGCGACCGCAGAAACAAAGATCGCCAGGGCCACAACCACCGTCCGCAGCCAGGGACTGCGGCCACAGGCGACAGTGTGGCGCCCCGAAAGGCCCGCCAACGCGCTTTTGACGATATTGAAAATGAATTTCAATTTCAATTTCATGCCCCTACCGTACTGCCCCGCAGCACAGGCTCTCTGTACCCCGTATCACCCCAGGATGTGATCCCCGTCACGCTCTAATATTCCCCACGCCGGCTGTCGCCCCAACGCCGTTTGACTTAGCTATAGCATACTTGTAAGTATTAACTATAGTTAAATCATTGTTCTTGCAGGATTCGTCTCTTGGGCTGGAGCAACAGCCTACCCGGAAATGATTACAGGACTGTTACAACTTCGGGCGGTCACGCGTCCCCGCCCGGCACCCACTCGATCCGGAGGCGCTTGCTGCCTTTGCTGTCGGTGGCCACGACCCAGCTCATGCGCAAGGTGCTGCGTGCCGCCCCGGCTTCCCACTGCCGGCAAACGGTTTCCTGCGGAATTGCGCGTGCGAGCTGCGTCGTCGCCATCGCCATCGGTTGTGCGAATAATGTGATGCAGGCCATTTCCTCTTCCCTCCTTTCTCCAAGTTCCCCTCCACAAATGCGCTGCCACGCTCCCGCTGCGCCTCCTTTTATCTTGACTCGCCATCTTCATGTCGACCGCCGCCGCCCTCTGCTGCCCTCTTGCCTTTATTGCCCCATCAGTCATATGATACCCCCCTAGGGTATATGTCAAGCGAAAAACGCGAGGTTTAGACCCGTGCACAACGCCAAAACGCCGGAAGTCTCCAAAGAGAAGCAGAAACTGCTGTCGCGCATCAAACGCCTGGGCGGTCAGATCAGCGCCGTCGAGCGCGCGGTCGCCGAAGGCGACGAGTGCGCCGACATTCTCATGCTGCTGGCCGCCATCCGCGGCGGCGTCAACAGCCTCATGGCCGAGATCCTCGAGGATCACATCCGCCTGCACATCACGCATCCTCACCGTGCCCCCGACTCGCCGGAAGAACTCACCGAGGACTTGATCTCGCTGGTCCGGGCATATCTGAAATGAGCGATCCAGTCCGGTGCCCCATCCTAGCCGCGTTTTCTTGCGGCTAGGGGGGATTGCCACGCAGCAAATGCGAGTCTAGCTCGCTTCCCAATGAAACTTCACGCCACCGCCTCTAGCCGCCGTTTGACAGTCTTCCTCGTCAACCCCTACCCTAACTTTTCTGGCTTATGAAGGTTCTCGTCTTAGGCGGCGGCGGGCGCGAGCACGCCCTGGTATGGAAGCTGCGCCAGTCCTCGCGCATTTCACAACTCTACTGCGCGCCCGGCAATGGCGGCATCGCCCAGGAAGCCGAATGCCTCCCCGCCGATCTGAAAGACCTCAACTCCATCGTCAGCCTGGCCACGCGGCTCGCTCCCGATCTCACCGTTGTCGGCCCCGAGCTTCCTCTGACTCTGGGCGTGGTCGACGAATTTCCCCGCCGCGGCTGGCCCGTTTTTGGCCCCACGCAGGCGGCTGCGCGCCTGGAGTCGAGCAAGAGCTTCGCCAAAGAATTTCTGCAGCGCCATCGCATCCCGACGGCCCACTTCGCCATCTGCGATTCCATCGACCAGGTCCGCTCCGCCCTCAGTCATTTTCACGCACCCGTCGTGGTCAAGGCCGACGGCCTCGCCGCCGGCAAGGGCGTCGTCATCGCGAAAACGAAGGAAGAAGCGGCCAGCCTCGCCGTCGAAATGCTCAGCGGCCGAATGGTGGGCGACGCCGGCTCGCGCCTTGTCCTCGAGGAGTGCTTAAAAGGCGACGAACTTTCCTTCCTTGTCTTCAGCGACGGCGAGCGCGTGGTGCCGCTGGTGGCCGCGCAGGACCACAAGCGCGTCGGCGACGGCGACACCGGCCCCAACACCGGCGGCATGGGCGCCTACTCCACCGCCGACATCGTCGACGAGCAGATGCGCGACTGGCTCGTGCACCACATCGCCCAGCCCGTGGTCACCGGCATGAAAGCCGAGGGCGCCGAGTTCAAGGGTGTGCTTTACTGCGGCCTCATGATGACCGCGCGCGGCCCCATGGTGCTCGAGTTCAATTGCCGATTCGGCGATCCCGAGGCGCAGCCGATCTTGATGCGCCTGGAAAGTGATCTGGTCGAGGCTCTCGAAGCTTCGATCAGCGGCCGCGTCAGCGAAGGCGATTTCCGCTGGTCGCCCGACGCCAGTGTCTGCGTCGTCATGGCGTCCGGCGGATACCCCGGCACCTTCGCAGTGGGCAAGCGCATCGACGGTCTCGACGATGCGGCTGATGTCGAAGGCGTAAAAGTTTTTCACGCCGGAACCTCGAAGCGCGACGGCGCTTTCTACACTTCCGGCGGCCGCGTCTTAGGCGTCACCGCTCGTGCCCGTGATCTGGAAACGGCCCTCGATCGCGCCTACGCTGCCTGCGCGAAAATCAGTTTCGAAGGCGCGCATTACCGAAAAGACATTGGAGCGCGGGCGCTGAAAAAGTAGCTCGACTGCACGGAACCCCAGCCGCGTAGCGGCAGCATGTGATAGCCCAGGACGGGAGTCCTGGGTAGGGTACAGGAGAATGAACCGAGTCCCGTGGGGACGACACAACTTCTCACGCAATTAAGGAAGGTAAATGACCAAACCGCTCGTTTCCATCGTCATGGGCAGCGACTCCGATCTCGAAATCATGCGCGAAGCCGGCAAGGCACTCGACGATTTCGGCATCGCCTGGGAAATCGACGTAACCTCGGCCCACCGCTCGCCGGACCGCACCGCCGATTTCGCCCGCAAGGCCTCGAGCCGCGGTATTCGCGTCATCATCGCGGGCGCGGGAGGAGCCGCGCACCTGGCCGGCGTCATCGCCGCGCACACCACGTTGCCCGTCATCGGCGTGCCCATTCCATCGACTTCTCTGAATGGGCTTGACTCGCTGCTCGCCACAGTGCAAATGCCGGCCGGGATTCCCGTTGCCACGGTGGCAATCGGCAAGCCCGGCGCCACCAATGCCGGCATTCTCGCCGCGCAGATGATCGCAATCGCCGACGCCTCGACCGCGAAAAAGTTAGAAGGTCACAAGGAAAAGCTCGCCCGCGGCGTGGAAGAGAAGTCTAAGAAGCTACGGGGTCACTAGGCTAATAACGGTTGCTTCGAGCTGAGGGTTGTGCCCAAACTAAGATTTGTCATTCCGAGCGCGGTTCATCGCGCGAGGAACCTGCTTTTCGCAGACTCGAGAGCGTCTCAGGTACGCCGTGGAAGAGCGGCGC
>CAYOUY010000382.1:0-19546 GCA_964407245.1 uncultured Acidobacteriaceae bacterium | reverse complement strand
AAATGTTTGTGATACTCCGCCAGCTCCTGCGGCTTGAGTTTGTACACTGGATGTCCGCCGACGTTCTCCGGCAGTCCCGCATTCGGCAGCACCGAGACGATCTTGGTGGAATTCAGCCCCAGATAGCGGACGGCATCGTTCATCTCCTTCGGGCCGGTAGCGCAGTTGAGGCCGATCACATCCACATCGAGGGGTTCGAGCGCGGTGAGCGCCGCTCCGATCTCCGTGCCGAGCAGCATCGTGCCGGACTCCTGCAGCGTGACCTGCACCGTTACCGGCAACCGCTTGCCCGACTTCTTCATCGCTTCGAGCACGCCAATGGTCGCGATCTTGGCCTGCAGCAAATCCTGCGAAGTTTCCACCAGCAACACGTCCACGCCGCCCTCAATCAGCGCCGCGGCCTGCTCTTCGTAGGACGCCACCATGGCATCGAAAGTGATGTGCCCTAGCGATGGCAGCTTGGTCGTCGGTCCAATCGATCCGGCCACAAAACGAGGTTTGTCCTTCGTCGAGAACTGCTGCGCAACCTCTTTGGCGAGCTGCGCTGCCTTCACGTTGATCTCGCGCACACGGTCGCGCAGATCAAACTCGCCGAGCACGACCGACGTGCCGCCGAACGTGTTCGTCTCAACGACATCGCAGCCCACGCCTAGGAAATCGGCGTGAATCTCGCGGATGATGTCCGGACGGCTCAGCACCAGCACTTCGCTGCAGTTTTCTTTGCCCCAGAAATCATCCAGAGTGGGATTGCGTTTCTGGATGTTGGTCCCCATGGCGCCGTCATAGACGATGACGCGTTCTTTGACGAGTTGTAAGAAATCAGTCATTTGAAAGTCGTCGTTTGTCGTTGGCCGCTATTCGTTGGCAGGTCGTGGCGGAGTAGTTATGTCTGCTCTGCCAACGACCAACGACCGACAGCCAACGACTGTCCTTATGCAACAACGCCGGTCTGGAGTGGACCGGCGTGTGGTCGAAATCCGAACTCGTTGCGAAACTCAGCTCCCCGGCACCAACTGTGCCGGCGCTCCCGCATTCACGTCGGCCTGATTGAAAATGATGTTGGCTCCCATGTGTGCTGGCCGGGGGGCCAGCATCTGCTCCTTGCGGTACACCAGGTTGCTGGCGTTGAACGTGGCCAGCTCGAAACCGTGCCCGTGCGTGATGGCGTCGGTCGGGCAGGCCTCGACGCAGTATCCGCAGAAAATGCACCGGTTGTAGTCGATGTTGTAGACCTTGGCGTAGCGCTCGGCGCCACTGACGCGGTTTTCCGCCGTATTCTCAGCCGCTTCGATATAGATGCAGTTCGAGGGGCAGGCCGCCGCGCACAGGAAGCAGGCAACGCACTTTTCCAGCCCGTTCTCGTCGCGCTGCAGCACATGCGCGCCGCGGAACCGCGGCTGGAAGACGGCACCCTTCAACGGTCCTTTGCCATCGGGATAGTTCTCCACGATCGTGGGCTGAAACATCTCCATGAAGGTGACGCTCATGCCCTTTGCAATCGCCGCGATGTTCTTCAGCACCGGCATACGTGCTCCAAGTATACCGAAACATGCCGGGAGCCGTCGCGGCCGGGATGTCAGGCGGCTGGTGTATCAGGGGAATGACTCCTTGGAGTGCTCTACTATTGGAAGTCGTGACCGACCTCGAAAAGAATAGTCGCCGCATAGGACTATGCGCGGACTGCCGCTTCATGCGAACGATGCGATCCGACCGCGGATCTATCTTTATTCTTTGTGAACGCTCCAGGACCGACCAGACCTTCCCTAAGTATCCGCGTCTGCCTGTGTTGCAGTGTGCCGGGTACGAGCAGCTCGCGGCCGACCAAGAGTCCGCACGTGAATAACTTAGTCCATTTTGTTCACGGGATCACTTGCTGCCTCCAGTCGTCCCTGCCCGCTCTTTCGTGACCGGCGTCACTGCCAAAGCGGCCGCTTTGCCCCACGATAGACGCGGATCCTCGAGAGAAGATCGGGGAGGGATTCGGATCATGCTACTGAAAGTTGTAGCCGTCGCTGCAATCGGAATATTTTTCGTTTGACTCGTTGCCGTGCTCCAGGCCTGGAGCAAGAACACTTTCTCGCAACGGATTACAGGGATAGTTTTCTTGGTGGCATTCGGATTTGCCGCTACGTGGGGCGCCCGCGTGCTGCATCTGATTCGCTAGAAACTCGACCGCGGCTCTAGCCACCGTCTAGCCAACCCCCAATTCTTTCGCCAACGCTTTCCACTTGCTGTCCACGAGCTGCTTCGTCTTCGCATCCATTACGATCTCGTCGGGCCAGGGCCGCACGAAGCCCTCGCTGGCCCATTTGCGCGTGGCGTCGATGCCCATCTTCGATCCGTAGTCGGGCATGCGCGAAGCGTGGTCAAGAGAATCCACCGGGCCGAGCGTGAACTGGATATCCCGCTCGGGGTCGATGTGATTGAAAACCTTCAGCACGACGTCTCGCAGGTCCTGCACGTCCACGTCTTCATCCACTACGACGACGCACTTGGTAAACATTGCCTGGCCCAGTGACCAGATCGCGTTCATCACTTTGCGCGCCTGGCCAGGATACGACTTCCGGATCGAGACGATCATCAGATTGTGAAACACGCCTTCGATCGGCAAATTGATGTCGACCACTTCCGGGATGGCGAGCTTCATCAGCGGCACCGACATGCGCTCGACTGCCTTGCCCATGTATGCGTCTTCTTGCGGAGGCTTCCCCACGATGGTTGTCGCGTATATGGGATCCTTGCAATGCGTCACGCAAGTTACATGAAAAACTGGATACAGATCTTCCAGAGAATAAAAACCGGTGTGGTCGCCAAAAGGACCTTCGCTGCGAAGCTCGTCGAGATTGATGTGACCCTCGAGAACGATTTCGCTCGCGGCTGGAACCTCCAGATCCACCGTCTCGCATTTCACCAGGTCGACGGGTGCTCCGCGCAGAAATCCAGCCACGATGTATTCCTCAAGATCCGGCGGCGCGGGCACAATTGCGGAAAAAGTCACAGCCGGATCGGTGCCGATCGCGACCGCGACCTCCATTTTTCCTGAGGGGCGCTCGCCCTCGGCCAGTACGCTGCCGCCAGAAGACCGCGCCATGATATCGACCGCTGCCGACTTGCTTTCGACCGCCGCCCGCATGCGGTCGCGCGCATGTTCCGCCGCGACTTTCTGGCGCTGCCAGTGCATGCCCGTCGCGCGCTCGTCGTAAATCTGCATGCGGTACATGCCAACGTTGCGTTTGCCGGACTTTGGGCTGCGTGTGACGACGCAGGGCAGCGTAATGAAGCGGCCGCCATCCTTGGGCCAGCATTGCAGCACGGGAAAGTCGAGAAGCGAAAAATTGTCGCGCTTGATGACGTCCTTGCACGGACCGGTCGCCACGGTGTGTGGGAAAAATTTTCCCGCTTCGGTCAGCAGAGGCAGCATCTTGAGCTTGTCGAGAAAACCTTCGGGCGATTTGACGTCCATGAACATGCGGACACGATCTGCGATTTCGTCGTACGAGTTAATGCCCAGGGCGAGCTTCATCCGTGCCGCCGAACCGAACTGATTGATTAGGACCTTTGCCCCCGGATGCCCTTTAACGTTCTCGAAAAGCAGTGCCGGCCCGCCAGCAGCGCCCTTGGCGTCGCGGCCCTTCGAAACCCGGTCGGTGATTTCCGCGATCTCCAGAATCGGATCGGCTTCGGTTCGGATTCGCTTCAGTTCACCGGCTTTGTCGAGCGCGGCGATCCATTGGCGCAGGTCGTCGAAGGGCAAGAAATTTCCTCAGCTATGACGAGAGATTCGTGCGACGCACGATTATAAGGGATTCGCCTGCGCGAAACTTCTTCGCCGCGGATTTACACGGATGAACGCGAATCTTGTCTCTCAGAATGCGCGCTTTAAAAGGGCGCCGCTTTCAGCCGCGCCGCCAAAAGCTCGTCACCAAACCGGGATTCAGCCTGAGGGCTAGACGGCTGTGAACTTGGCCTTACTTTCTCTGCTCCAGCTTTACGCTCGCAGTTACCGACTGGCCATCGCGCAGGACCTTTACCTCGACCACGTCGCCCACTTTACTGCGCCGCAGCGCGTCGGTGAAATCGTAGAGATTCTTGATCGGCTTGTCGCCGAATTGAACGAGCACATCTCCGGCCTTCAGCCCGGCTTTTGCTGCCGGGGAGTTCGGCTTCACATCAGAAAACTTCACGCCATTTTCCGTCTGCCCGAAGTCCGGAATCGATCCAAAGTACGGTCCATAGCCGGCGCCTCCTCCCCCGCCGGGTGGCTTTTCTTCGGCCACAACCTGAAAGGCAGGCGCGTCCTGGGCATTCGCCAGTTGCACGGTCACTCTTTCCACCAGGTCGAGCAAGCGAGCTGCTGAAGGCGCGTTGATCTTGTCCCAGGTGTCAGACGGTTTGTGGTAATCGGAGTGAAGGCCCGAGAAGAAGAACAGAACCGGAATTCTCTTCGAAACAAAAGAAGTGTGATCGCTCGAGGAATACCCGCCGGCCGAGTATTCAATTTTGAAGGGCGCATCTTTCTGCGCCTGCTCGAGCACCGACTTAAACGTCGAACCTGTTCCCACGCCGCCGATGTAGACCTTGTCGTCCTTGATGCGGCCAATCATGTCCATGTTCAGCATGGCCACAGCTTTGTCGAGCGGGCGGGTTGGATTCTTCACCCATGCCGCCGAGCCGAGCAGGCCGAGCTCCTCGCCTGCAAAATTCATAAACAGGATGCTGCGCTTCAACTGTCCGCGCTCAGGAACGAGCAGTCGCGCCAGTTCCAGCACACCGGCCGTGCCGCTGGCATTGTCGTCGGCGCCCGGATGAATCTGCCCGATCTGCGATGGCGCCAGTGAGTCGACGTTGCCGCGCCCGAGATGATCGTAATGCGCTCCGACGATCACATATTCGTCGCTCTGCCCCGGCAGCCAAGCCAAGACGTTGTGCACAGTGGCGCGTGTGGTCTCAATGTCGATGTGCAGCGAGGCATGCAGGGCCTCAGGAAAGGCAAACGACGCGGGCTTCGACGTGGAGTTGATCTGATCCTGCACATCCTTCAGAGATTTGCCGGCAGACTGAAACCAGGATTCTGCGACAGCGTTCTTCACCTGCACGAAGACGATGCCGGCGTCTTCCGGCCCGCTGACACTGCCAAAGCGCGTCAGCAGATCTTCCTCGCCATCGCCGAGTTTGCCGTTGATGACCACCACGGCTTTCGCACCGTGATTGCGCGCGTTGATTGCCTTCGTAATGACCTGGGAATGTTGCGTGAGCCCGTGATTGCCGCTTTTTTTGGCGAAGCCCGACGGCTCGTAGCGCAGCACGACGACGATCTTGTCTTTCACCTCGAGCCCGGCGTAGTCGTCGTAATTGAATTCATCGGCGCTGGCCCCATATCCGACAAACACGATCGGTCCCTCGACTTCGCTGGAAGAAGAAAAACTGAAAGGAACGAAATCCTGATCGACCTTCAGATTTTTCTTGCCCTCCGCGCTCTGCACCGAAAAATGATTGTCGGATTTCAGCCGCGCCCCGGTTACAACCGTGAAAGCCTGGGCATAGCCGTTCACGCCGGCGGGCTGCAGGCCGAGTTCTTTGTATCGCTTCTTGATCAAATGTTCGGCGCGAGTCAGGCCCTTTGTGCCGGCGCCCCGGCCTTCCATTTCCGGCGAGGCGAGAGACTTGACGTCGTTGAGATATCGCCCTGGATCGGCTGGCTGGAGCGAGGTGGAGGCCGCAGTGAGCAGCAGCGCCGCAAGAGCGAGAAAGAAACGACGAAGCCTGTGACCATTCAGCATGATGCATTCCGTAGACCCTGAATCGTAGGAGGTCGAGAGATCGCGTGTCAACGCGCGGAGGCTACGCTCAAGCTAGAAGCTCGACCACTGTTTGCTCCACCCGCTTCCAGGCCGCGGTCCGCGGGTCGATCAGGTCGAAGTGCCCGGCGCCTGGAATTTCGAGCAAATTCAGATCTTCCTTCCGCTTGCCCGTTTGTTTCTGCTTGGCGGCAACATAGTCGCGGCTGAAGGCGAAAGGGACAACATCGTCGGCCGAGCCGTGAATCAGCCATTGCCGCGCCTGAGGGACTGAAAGCTGCATGGGATCGGCCTCCAGATAATGATCGGGAACTTCACGGGGCGCGCCGCGGAGAAACTCTACAACGGCATCATTGCTCAGATGAAGCTGGTAAGCGCGCTCCAGGTCGACTACGCCCGCCAATGAGACAACACGCGTTACGCCCGGTTCGTGCGCGGCGAGACAAAGAGCAAGCTGGCCTCCAGCGGAGTGGCCCATGACGACGATCCGCCGCGGGTCAATTCCGTATTCTTTTGCGTTTTGCAGCAGAAAGCTGTACGCGGACCGAATGTCGGCGAAAGTGCCGGGCCACGCCCCGCCTTCATTGCCCACGCGCCGGTATTCAAGGTTGGCCGTGACCAGTCCCTTAGCCGCGATGGCGGCACATAGGTGGCCGGCGTGATCGAGACCATACGTGGCGCGCCAGAATCCGCCGTGGATGTTGATGAGCGCGGGACAGAGCGAGCCGACCTTTTCCCCCGCTGGTATCTTCGCCGGGAACCGCAAATCCACGAACTGATTCGGGTCCGAGCCGTAAGCAACGCGCTTATTGGCGCGCGGCGGAGGCAAGGTGAGGATGTCCTCAGACATGGTCGATTCTGATTCTAGATGAAGGGACGCGTTGCTGTGGCCTGCGCTACTCGTAGCGCAACGCCTCGATGGGATCCAGGCTGGCGGCGCGCATCGCGGGCACCATGCCGCTGACGACGCCAACGACAGCCAGGATTGATGTTGCGATTAGCAGAGTCATCGGAGAAACGACGAGGCGAATGTCGCCTGCTTCGGCGTGTTTGGCCAGCGCGCTGTAAAGCGTCAGGCGCCCGACGGAAATCGAAACAGCGTAGGAGAGCAAGATTCCCAGAATTCCACCTACAGCTGTAATCACCATGGCTTCGGCCAAGAACTGAAACAGAATGTCATGCCGCCGCGCGCCCAGTGCCTTTTCCACCCCAATCTCGCGCGTGCGCTGTGTCACCGACACCAGCATGATGTTCATCAGGCCGACGCCGCCAATGCCCAATGTGATCGTTCCGATGAAGGCCAGCAGAACCTTCAGGGCCATGCTGAGAATGCCGAACTGAGCTAACTGCTTCTGCGCGTCATCCACATATATGGCGCGAGGATCGTCCGGCTTGAAATTGTGGGCGGTGGCCAGCGTTTCGCGGATGGTCTTGTCCAGCTTGTCGTGGTCCAGACCCGCGGAGTCAAGCCAGATCCCGTCCAGGTAGTGAGGGTCTTTCAGAACGTCCATCGAGTTGAACGGAAGATAAACGATGCGGTTGTTGTCGTTGTCACCTTCCTGCATGCGCGGTTTGCCCACGCCAATCACTTCAAAGCTCACGCCGTCGATGCGGATCGTCTGCCCCAGTGCGGGCATGCCGGAAAAAAGCTTGTCCCGCGCTTCCGATGCGAGCACGGCGTACAGCCCGTGCGACATGTTGTCGGCGTCGTCGATGAATCGGCCTTCTTCCAGATCGAGATTCCAGATGTCTTGAATCGAGGCATCGAAGCCCATGACCGGGAAAGTGAAGGAACGGTTTTCGTTCTGCACCGTGGACTGCTTGTCCAGTTCCCGCGAAACGTGGCGACACAGAGGTACGTTATTGCGCAGGAGTTCCAAATCGTCATTGGTGAAGCGAACCTGCACGCCCGCCTTGTTGCCACCTGCCTGCTGTGAGGTGCGGCCGGGAAAGATGCCCACGGAAGTTGCGCCGAAGGCCTCGAAAATATTCTCGATGGCGCGGCCAAAGCCATTCCCGTAGGAAAGCAGCAAAACCACCGTCGCGATGCCCCATGCCATTCCTGCCATGGTGAGCAAGGTGCGGCGCAGGTCATGGCGCATCGCGGAGACGGCTTGCTGGAGAAGGTCGCGGTGCATGTTATTCCTTGCGCAGCGCCTCCACCGGTTCCAGCAATGCGGCGCGGCGCGCAGGATAGAGCCCCGCCGCAACGCCGGCGATTGCCAGCGACAAAACCGCCAAGGCCGCCGTCGCCGGCACCAGCCGCGGCGCATCGAAACCGGGCGAGATTTCGATTCCTGAAAAAGGCGCCATCAGGGCCGCCGCTCCGCCAATGCCAATACCTCCGCTGAGCAGGGTCAGAAACGCGCCTTCCACAAAAAACTGAAACATGATGCTGCCGTTGGTTGCGCCTAGCGCCTTGCGCAAGCCGATCTCGCGCGTGCGGTCAGCCACCGCGACCAGCATGATGTTAATGATGCCGATGGCTCCCAGCGCCAGCGTGACCAGTCCCACGCTGCCCAGAAACGTATTCATCGCATCGAAAATCTTGCCCACCTGATCCACGGTGTTCACCGTGTCCCACTCGTCAAACGAGTCGGGATTTTCCGGATCGAAGCCATGATTGCGGGCAATCACTTTGTGGACTTCCTCCCGCGCCGCCGCGTGCAGGGCTCGCGACTTTGGCTGATAGTCGATGACCGAGATAACATCCGGATCGATCCCGACATTGGTCAGGCGGAAATATTCGCGCATCGTGTTAAACGGAATGACACTCTTCAGATTCAGCGCCATGTTGTCGCCATGGCCTATGCGTTGCAATGTTCCAATGACCGTAAACCGCACTCCGTTGAGCAGGATCGTGCTGCCCACGGCGGGCCGTCCCAGAAAGAGCGTGCGCCGCGTTTCGTCCCCGAGCACGATTACGGGGCGCTTTTGCTGGTCATCCATCTCGTTGATCCAGCGACCGTCTTTGATGGGCATGTAGCGGATCTGGCTGAACTCGGGTTGCACCCCGAGAATCTGCCCGCTGGCCTGATAGAAATCGCTGACCGCGCGAATGTCGCTGCGTTGGATGACCGGCGTCGCCTTCCCCACGCTGTGGCAGTCGCGCAGGATGTCCTCGTAATCGCGGTAAGTCAGGTAGTACTGCCGCAGCGCCGTGAAGCTGCCTTGCACCATGGGCGCGCGCGACGACCAGATGAACATGACGTTCTCGCCCAAAGAGTCGAATTGCTTGCGATTCCCGGAGCGGAAACCCTCCCCCAAACCCACGAGCAGGAGCAGGGAACCGACGCCCCAGGCAATGCCGAACATGGTCAGGAAGGACCGCAGCTTATGCGCCCAGAGGGTTCGCAGGGTCTGGCCGAAAATATCGGGAATGGAGCGAAGAAAACGCACGCTAGCAATTATACGGGCAGGGTGGCTGGGCTCGTGAGCCCGTGTCGCACCTCAAGAACCGAGGGCCGAGGGCTGACGCCTGACGCCAGATTTTCGTTCCGAATCCGGCATGAGTTGGTTATGCTGGCGGGGTGATGACGCTTGCTCTCAGCGAATTGTTGGGCGCCACGGTCTACGACCCGTCCGGCGCCGCCAGCGGGCGTGTGCGCGAAGTCGCGCTTGCCCCGCAGGAGGACCGTTCGCGGATTGCCTCGCTGATCGTAAAGACGAAATCGGGCAACCGGATATTGCCGACCTCAGCGGTTTCAGCGATCAACGGCGGAGTTCGCGCGGCTACCTCGGCTGGAGACTGGCCCGTTGCGAATGGCACGGAGGGTCTGTTTCTGCTGGAGCGCGATCTGCTCGATCAACAGGTCATCGACATTAACGGGCGAAAAGTCGTGCGGGTGAACGACGTCGATCTGCAGCTTGAAACGCAAAAGACTCCCGGACAGAACCCGGTGCTTCGTGTTTACTCCGTTGACGTTGGGGCGCGAGGCGCGGTGCGGCGCTTACTCCGAGGGGTGGCGCCGAGGGCCGCTCTGCACGCGTTGCTCGGCAAGATTCCGCCCCGCACCATTCCGTGGAATTTTGTCGATGTGATCGAGACCGATCCGGCGCGCCGGGTGAAACTGAAGATCTCGCATGAAGGCCTGGCCAAACTGCATCCGGCCGACATCGCCGACATCGTCGAAGAATTGGCGCCCGACGAGCGCGAGGCCGTGTTTGAGACTCTGCCCGAAGAAACGGCGGCCGAAGCCCTGGAAGAGGTCGAACCCAAGGTTCAGAAGGCCATCGTCGAGTCGCTTGACTCCGAACGCGCCGCCGACATCGTCGAGGAAATGAATCCCGACGCCGCGGCAGACCTGCTCGGCGAACTGCCCCAGGAGCGCACCGAGCAGATCCTGGTGCAGATGGAACCGGAGGCGCAGCAGGACGTGGTCGAACTCCTCGAGCACAAGGAAGAAACCGCTGCCGGACGGATGACGACCGAATTCCTGGCTCTGCCGGTGTCGGCAACGGTGCAGAATGCCGTCGATTCCATGCGCGAATTTGAAGGCGGCGTGGAGGCGGTCAGCACCATTTACCTGGTGGATTCGCACGGCACGCTGACCGGAGCGGTGCCGCTAGCCAGAATTGTCCTGGTTCCTCCCACAACTCCCATGCTCTCGCTTACCCAGGAACCGCTGATCCTGGCGCATGAAATTGCTTCGGAAAACGAAGTCGCCGAGCTGTTCGACAAATACAACCTGAGCGCGTTGCCGGTCGTGGACGAACACAATAAGCTAACTGGCATCATCACGTCCGACGACGTGATCAGCATGCTGCGGGCAAAGTTGTAAGGAGTCTAAATCGTGGTCAACAAGTTTGGAACCGACATCCTCATCCAAGCTCCGGATCCGAAGAAGGCGGCCGCCTTCTATGTCGAACATCTGGGATTCGAGATCACCGACCCCAACCCTAAGATGATTGGACTGCATGGGAACCACATTAATCTGTTTATCGAGCCCGGCCCGCCGCTTGGACCGGTTCTCGAGGTAACGGTGGACGACGTCGAAGAAGCGAAGCGCCGCCTGATCAAGAATGGATGCGCGGTCGTCAAAGACGAGCCGCAATTTCCCCGAGTCTACGTCAAGGATCCTTTCGGCTTGATTTACAACCTGACTCGCTAGCGAGCCACAAAAGTTTCGTTCCTTCGCACTTTTCCTTTGGCCAGACTCCCCGGCTGCGTTTATCCTGTGGCGTCGTCAGTCGTAATCCGCACCATTCTTATGTCGGCGAAATGTGCGCATGAGGTTCCTGAGACGCTGGAAAACCCGGATTCTGCTGTTCTTCGCCGTGGTCGGCCCGGGGTTCATCACTGCGAACGTCGACAATGATGCCGGCGGCATCCTGACCTACTCCCAGGCGGGGGCCCAATACGGACATCTTCTGCTGTGGACCATGATCCCGATCACGCTCGCGCTGATCGTGGTGCAGGAAATGTGCGCGCGCATGGGCGCCGTGACCGGCAAGGGCCTGAGCGACCTGATCCGCGAAGAGTTCGGTCTGCGGATTACCTTCTTCATGATGATCGGCATTCTCATCACGAACTTCGGCAACGTGGTGACGGAGTTCATCGGCATCGCCACCAGCCTGGAATTGTTTGGACTATCGCGTTACATCACCGTGCCGGTCTGCGCCGTCATTGTCTGGCTGATCGTGGTGTACGGACAGTACAAGAGTGTGGAGAAAATATTTCTGGCCGCGTCTTTTTTTTACGTGACATATATTTTTGCCGGCGTGCTGGCTCATCCTGCCTGGATTGACGCCACGAAGGCCACTTTTGTCCCCCCGAAGCTGAGTGCCTTCCGCGAACAGGCGTATCTATACATGGTCATCGGTGTCGTAGGGACGACCATCGCTCCGTGGATGCAGTTTTATCTGCAATCGTCGATCGTCGAGAAAGGAGTGACGCGCCGCCAGTACAAGGCGTCCATGCTGGATGTGGTCACCGGCTGCATCTTCACCGACATCGTGGCCTGGTTCATTATCGTCGCCTGTGCTGCTACGCTCTACATTCACGGATACCGCGACATCAAGTACGCTGCCGACGCCGCCCAGGCGCTGAAACCTCTGGCCGGTGACTACGCTTACATTTTGTTCGCGGTGGGATTGTTTAACGCGTCGCTGTTCGCAGCCTCCATCCTGCCGCTCTCGACCGCCTACACGGTATGCGAGGGACTCGGCTTCGAATCCGGTGTAGGCATGAAGTTCGGCGAGGCGCCACTTTTCTATTGGCTCTACACGCTGCTGATCGCGGCGGGCGGTGCGGTGGTGCTCATCCCCGGCCTGCCGTTGGTTAGAATTGCCATCCTGTCGCAGGTGGTGAACGGAGTGGTGCTGCCGTTTGTGCTGATCTTCATGCTGCTCTTGATCAACCGCAAGGACCTGATGGATGAATACGTGAACACCCGGCTGTTCAACGCAGTTGCATGGGTCACAACCGTGGTCATGATCGGACTGACGATAGCGTGGTTCTGGACCCTGCGGTCGGGCTAGAGCAGTTTCCCGGCGGCCAGATCCTTGACCAGTGTCAGGTCGGCTTCGAGGAAGTCGTAGTTCGGAAGATCCTTGGGCGCGGCCCACTGAATGTCACGAAAGATGAGATTCTCGATCTCTCCGCGATAGTCGCGCACGACGAAAAATCGCAGCTCCACCATGGAATGATTCGGATACTCGTGCTGGATGCGCGCGACTTCATCGCCGATGGTCGCCACAATCCCCAGTTCTTCTTCCAGTTCGCGGCGTAGCGCGTCGCGCGGTTGCTCTTTTTCTTCGATCTTGCCCCCGGGAAACTCCCACTTCAGGGGCATGGTCTGGTGGCGCGTGCGCTGGCACACCAGTACTTTGCCGTCTTTCACAATCAGACCCGCCACCACGCGCTTCATGAACGGGAGGTTTCCAGTTTCTTCCCCACCACCGCTGCGCAAAACTGCACCAGTTCCTGGTCTTCCGGTGTGAAGGCCGCCGGAAAATGGCTGTCAATGTCGAGTTCACCGGTCACCTTTCCCCGCACAAATACGGGCACAACAATCTCAGACTTGGTTTCCAGCGAGCACGCAAGATAGCGGGGGTCTTTACTAACGTCGTCCACCACAACGGTCTGTCCACTCGAAGCGGCGGCGCCGCAAATGCCCTGGTTGAGTGGGATGCGGGTGTGGGGCGTCATCGCGCCCTCGAAAGCTCCCAGAACCAGAACCGGCGGCTGTGCTCCCGGTTCGAGCATGTAAAAACCCACCCAGTTGTACTTCAGCATGCGATCGTGCAGAAGTTTCACCATCCCCTTCATCAGGTCCTGGGCGGTAGGCGACGCTGCGGACAAATCCTCCACCTCGGTGCGCAGGTCTGCAATCTTGCTGGCTATGGGCATGAATGAAATCTTACCTCAAGGTCCCGAGTACGACACTTGGAAGGCTGGAACGTCGGTAATCTGGCGTATTCCTTTCGTGCGCGAAAAGAGTTCGGGGTGAATTGCGAAGGCCAGCGCATCCAGACCGCGGACCAGCGTGGGCGCGGGAGTATTCAAATGTTCGTCGCGGATGCAGAATATACGCCCGGTTTTAGCGGCTGACGTTGATTGCCAGCCTCGTTCCGCGACGATCTTTTCCAACGGAACCCGTTCTCCCGCACCACACCACGCAGCGATAATCACTTCGGGATCGAGCCGAAGCACTTCCTCGCGTGAAACGGAACCCCCCGGTTTGCCGATAAAATCTTCGCCGGCGATCTCCACCAGTTCCGCTACCCATGCTTGCGAAGCGATGATCGGCTTGCCCCATTCTTCGCAGAAAACGCGTAGTCGCTTCGTTGCCGCCGTTCGGGAACGTACTTCGTCGAAGTGGTGCCTCATTTTCGCAATGACTTCTTCGCTCCGCTCCGTCGCTCCGACCGCACCGGCGATTGTCGCGATGTCGGTGTAGATGTCCGCCAGAGTTTTCGGCGCCAGGCCGAGAAAGCGCGCACCGGATTTCAAAATTTCGCTCAGCGCCTTCTCTCGGTAGGGAACCGCCGCAATCACCAGGTCGGGCCGCACTGCGGCAATCTCTTTCGCGTCGGCCGTCCAGGAATCGGACAGAATCACGCGATCTCCGACCGCAACCTCCCGCAGGATGTCCGCACAGTACCGCGTGCAGGCCACAACTCGGCTGAGTTCCCCGATCGCATGAAGAATCACGGTAGCGCTCGGTTGCAGGCAGGCGATGCGAATTGGGGCGTAAGAATGTGGCATGGCGTGAGTCATCGGTTCAGCTGCCGGAGTGCGGCCGACAACGCGTCCAGCGCAAGCTGTGCGGCATGTGTCGAAGCCTGCGGTAGTCCCCCGACCGCAGCGATCAATTCTTCACGCTGAAGTCGGCGGGCGTGGTCCAAAGTTTTTCCCGCGACCATCTCCGTCAACGCCGACGCACATGCCATCGAGGGCACGCAGCCCTTCGCTTTGAATCGGATATCGATCACGCGGCCGGAGTCGACTTTCACGGTCAGACGAAGCCGGTCCCCGCAAGCTGGATTCTCAATTTCCGCTGTGGCGTCGGCGTCAGAAATATCTCCGGCATTGCGCGGATTCTGAAAATGATCGAGCAGTTCAGCCGAATACATCGTGCTCAGATTGTAAACGTGGAACCGCCTGAGGGTGGGCGGGGCAAAGGCGAGCTTTCAAGTGGAAGGGCATTTTGGAGCGATCTGCAGAAAACGTGTGGCGACGAGTTCACCGTCTGCCGTCGGGAAAGTAGATAGGCCATCCCTTCTCGCGCGCTTTCGTTTCGAGATCGGGATTCGGATTGACCGCAAATGGGTGCTTCGTTTGCTCGAGCATTTCCGTGTCCCAGCGCGAATTGCCGAAGGCGGCATCGATCTCCCGGCGCACCGTTTCGCGCAAGGCTTGCGGCTTGCCCGGACCCGACGGAATGCGTACCAGGCGGTCCGTCACTGTGCCATTATCGAGCTCCGCCTTCGTCGCCAGAATGTGGTCGTCAGAGATGCCAAAGGGCTTCATTCCTGCCCGGATTACCCATTCATTCGACGATGACACAGCCCACACATCGCAGCCGCCTTGCCGCAAGCGCCAAACCAACTCCCGCATCTCAGGGAAAATCGAGCCCGGGAACGACTCCTTCATGAAATCCGACGCCGCCTCCATCAACATTTCTTCCGACAGGCCGCGGTGCATGGTGACCATCTCGCCGCACATGTCGTCTTCGCTGACTTTCCCGGCTTTGTATTCGGCGTAACGAGCGCGCATGGCCACGCCGACCTCGGCCGGCACGACCCCTTGCTTGATTTCCCAGTCAAAGAAACTCTCACCCGCATCGTCCGACCACAAGGTCCCGTCGCAATCGAACGCGGCCACGCGCGGCTCGAGGCGCAGAACGGAGTCGAGAAAGTCCTGCCGGGCGAGAATGTTCGCGTTCGAACTGACCATGCACTCTGACGATAACGTGAGAGAGCGGCGGGACGCAATTCTGGCAGTGAGCGCGGATTGCAGATTGAAGATTTCAGATTGCAAATTGTCGCCGATTTACAAATCTGCAATCTTCAATCTGAAATCAGGTCACTTTTTCGACCAGCGCGGCGTACTCCTCGGGAGTATTGACGTTCAGCGCGACGAATGGATCGCTCACGCTAACGTAGCGAATGTGCTCCTGATGCTGATGCTCGATGTCGCGGGCGCTGGCCGTCGCGGACGCCTGCAGGAAAGCTTCGATCAGCTCGCGGCCGGCCAGGAGAGGATGACCGTGCTGGCCGGAGAATTCCGGCACCACCGCCCAGGTTGTCGCAGGAGCCGTTGCAAACGCTACGCGCAGAACGTCGAGTGTCGCCGCGCGGACTGGAGGCCGGTCAACCAGCGTGATCATCGCAGCATCGCGGCCGCGGTTGAGCACTTCCTGCAGTCCTACTTGCAGCGAGCTGAATTGGCCGCGGCTCGGATCCGGGTTGACCACGATTGAAGCGCCATTGGCATACACAACCGGCGCCAGAACGGCCTCATTCTGGCCGGCAACTACGACAACAAAATCGGTGGAAAGCGAAAGTGAGCGGATAGCGGCAGAAAGAAAGGTCTCCTTCTGCCCCGCTTGCCCCGCTGCCTGCGGGGGCCAGGGGAGCAGTCCTTTCTCCGTGCCCATGCGCGAGGATTCGCCCGCAGCCAGGATCACACCGGCGAAGCTCACGGAACGGGCCATGTTGCGGAACATAGCAGAAAGCGAGAAGAAAGTCAGCGAGCGGAAGGCCTACTCCTCATCTAGAGCCCGGTCGACTAGAGTCTGGTCCAAGGCTTGGTCTTGCTCCGAGGCGCGGGGCTGATCAGCCGACTTGAACCAGCTCATGTGCAGCGGAGTCGCGGTCGAATTCCGGTGGACTGCGATCAGTTCGGCCGTGATGGCCACCGCAATTTCTTCGGGGGTAATCGCGCCGATATCGAGCCCGATGGGGGCGTGCACGCGGTCGAAAAGATGCGCTGGCAGTCCCTCCTCCCGCAGAGTCTCAAAAATTTTGATCACTTTGCGCTTCGATCCGATCATGCCCACATAACGCGCCCGAGTCTGCACTGCCCAACGCAGGATGTGCATGTCATCGCGGTGCCCGCGGGTCACAATGACGATCGAAGACGACTCGTTCGGGTCGAGCCGCCGCATGGCTTCATCGAACTCGAGCGCGTGCACCTCACGCGCCGCAGGGAAGCGCTCCTGGGTCGCGTAAGAGGAGCGGTCGTCGCTCACAATCACGTCGAAGCCCGCAGCGGCAGCCATCTGGCAAAGACTTGCCGCTACATGACCGGCACCGAAAATATAAAGTAATGCTGGGGGCAGCACCGGTTCGACGAAAACCTCCAGCGTGCCGCCGCACATCAGCCCGGTGTCGTACTTTGGATCCTGATTCAGATCGAACGTGAGCGTTCGTGGCTTCTCCGACTCCATGACCTCCCGTGCCGCCTGCCAGACCTCGGCTTCCACGCAGCCGCCGCCGATCGTGCCCGCAATCGAACCGTCGTCGCGCACCAGCATCTTCGCCGTCTTGAACGACGGAATCGATCCGCGCACGTTGACGATGGTCGCGACCGCGCCGCGGCGTCCCTGGCGGCGAAGCTCGACGATTTGTTCGTAGATGTCCATGCCCAAGCCGACCGGAGATTGCCCTCGCTCTGATGATTATCAATCGGTTAACAAGAACGAGTCAATTCATTCTCGAAACGATGCGTGGTGCGGCCCGAGCTTGCCGAGGGATACAATCGTCAGTCAGTTTGACTGGCGACAAAGGCGGTCACGATGAATCCTGTTCATATCGCGCGAGCACGGATTGTTGCGAAACGAGGCCGGTTTGCAGTTTGCACGGCCGTTGTGGTGCTGAGCGCAGTCTCAGCGGCGATCGGTCAGCAGCAGAAGGGACCGGCACCCGCTCCTGTCCCGCCTCAGATCTATACCGCAAAGCGAAGCTTCATTTCGAATGCAGGCGGAGAAAGTTTCGAGGACATCATTGAGCAAACGGTGTTCAATGGCGGGCCCGACCGGCCCTATAACCAGTTCTACGCCGCCATGAAAGATTGGGGCCGATATGAGATCGTATCGGCGCCCGCCGACGCAGACCTGGTTTTCGAGGTGAGTTGGGCGCTGACCGACACCGCGCTCAGGCTTCCCGTTCTCGGGCAGCTTCGAGTTGCAGTGATCGATCCGAAAACGCACGTCACGCTGTGGAATCTGACTCAATATGTGCGCGGGGCCATGCTCCTCAGCAATCGCGACAAGAACTTCGATCAAGCCATGACCACAGTCGTGAATCGCCTGAAAGTTCTCGCAACCGCGCCCTCGGCTGACGCGAGCTGGTCGCAAAAATAGGACTCCATATGAAAGCCGTTCGCATTCATCAATTCGGCGGTCCGGAAGTCCTCAGTTACGAAGACATCCCCGATCCTGAGCTGCGCGAAGACCACGTGCTGGTGCGCGTCCGGGCCTGCGCCCTCAACCATCTCGACCTGTGGGTGCGCAAGGGATTGCCGGGGGTGAAACTTCCGCACATCCTGGGCAGCGACGTTGCCGGGGAAGTGGTCGAAACCGGCGAGTACATCAGCGGCTTCAACGCGGGACAACGCGTGCTGCTCGCGCCGATGCATTATTGCGGACACTGCACCAAGTGCGTCGCGGGAGTGCAGAACCAGTGCCGCGAGTTCACGGTTCTGGGCAACGCCGTGGACGGGGGCAATTGCGAGCTGATTGCTGTCCCTGCGGCGAATGTGATTCCCATTCCCGACTCGCTCGATTTCAACCAGGCCGCCAGCGTGCCGCTCGTCTTTGTGACAGCCTGGCACATGCTGGTGGGGCTGGCCGGCATTCGGTCGGGGCAGACCGTGCTGGTGCTTGGTGCAAGTTCGGGCGTGGGCACCGCCGCGATTCAGATTGCCAAAATGTTCCACTGCCGCGTGATCACGACTGCTGGCGACGAGACCAAGCTCGAAAAAGCCCGGACGCTCGGCGCCGACTACGGCATCGATCACTACAAACAGAAAATTTCCGAGGAAGTCCGCAGGATCACGAATAAGGAAGGCGTGGATATCGTCGTTGAGCACGTTGGCCTTGCCACTTGGGATGAGAGCGTGCGCTCGCTCAAGACCGGAGGCACGCTGGTCACCTGCGGAGCGACTACCGGGCGCGACGCGGGTCTCAATCTGGGGCACCTGTTTGGCCGGCAGTTGACCCTGCGCGGCTCTTACATGGGTACGATGGGCGAACTGCATGAAGTGCTGGGACACGTGTTCGCCGGCCGCCTGAAAGCAATCGTGGACCGCGTCTTCCCGCTGAAAGACTTGCGCGCCGCGCATGAAATTCTGGAGACGAGCCAGATGTTCGGCAAGATCGTGGTCAATCCGTAACTCGGCAAGCTGCCTGAGTGGGGATCAGGGGAGAGCAGTCATACTTGCTCGCAGCTTTTTCTGGATGTATGATTCCCGCCAAAAAGGAGGTTGTTATGCCCTTCCGAAAGCTCGCGGCGCCCGGGATAGTCTTCTTATTGTTGGTGTCTGTTTGCTTTGCCCAATATCAATACGATTTCGGCAACGCGGTTTACATCAGGGTGGAGGGGTCGAAAGCTAAGCCTGTCCCTGGTTTCCTGCGTTTCGATAGCACGAAGAAAGAAGTGCACTTTGTCGAAACAGGCGGACCTCCGGCGCTTAGCGTGAAGTATGAGGCAATAAAGGGTCTGTTATACGAAAATGTCGCGAAGCCCCGTTACGCAGCCAGTCTTGTGGTTCCGCCATTGATCTTCACTAAGGAGAAGAAGCACTACTTGACCATCGACTATCTTGACAATGCTGGAACGCCCCAATATGCGATCATCAACCTCGACAAGAGCAACTTTCAGGAGGCCCTGACTAGGGCTGAGTCCGAGACTGGTAAGAAAGCAGAGCGCCCTTAGTGCTCAAGATCGTCATCGGGATCATGATGTGAAAAGACACTCACCGAACTCTCCGGGCTCCTCCGTGGTTTAAAATATCTGTATGTCCCGCGAACTGAATTTCGGCCCCTACGTTGACGTCGAGAACGGGCACAAGGTCGTCAAGGACCTGACCTTCGGCAATCCCACACCCGAGGGCGTTGTTCTGACCACGCTCGATTCCGCCGTCAACTGGATGCGCAAAGGCTCCATCTGGCCCATGACCTTCGGCCTAGCCTGTTGCGCCATTGAGATGATGTCGATGGGCGCATCGCGCTTCGATATCGCGCGCTTCGGTGCCGAAGTCTTCCGTCCCTCGCCGCGGCAAAGCGATCTGATGATCATCG
>CAYOUY010000381.1:0-7347 GCA_964407245.1 uncultured Acidobacteriaceae bacterium | reverse complement strand
AGCCGTTGACGATGGCCTCCATCTTGATGAGCTGCGAGTTCATGTAATTCGCGCCCGCCTTCGACATGGCGGGCAGCGTGTTGGGCGCCAGGCGCGTCCACGACGAGACGCACACGTCGCAGCCTTCCGTCTCGCCGCCCAGGTACTTGCCCCACGGATAGTTGATGATGTAGACCTCGGTCGGCGAGTTGAACGGGTTCACGCCCGCCTCGCCGTATCCCCTGAGGATGACCGGGCGCACGTAGCACGGCCACACGCCGTTGTGGCCGACGGTTTCGAGCATGGCGTTGACGATCTGGTCGCGGTTGAACGGCACCTCAATGCGGTAAACCTTGGCCGAGTTGATAAGCCGCTCGATGTGTTCGTGGGCACGAAAGATGGCCGGGCCGCTGGGCGGCGCGTAGCAACGGATGCCTTCGAAGACCGAAGAACCATAGTGGATAACGTGCGACATGACGTGGATGGTCGCGTCGTCCCAGTTGATGAGCTTGCCGTTGTGCCAGATCTTTTCGGTCTTCTGAATGGCCATCGAGACTCCTTGGTACGCCGTTGTAGTCCATCCATTATAGCCGCACTCGCCGCCCCGCATGGAGAGCTCCTCAAACGTTTGTCATTCCGAGGAGCGAAGCGACGAGGAGCCTGCTTCTCGTCTGTCATCCCGAGCGAGGTTGAGGCGCTTGCGCGGCGTCTGAGCCGCGCGCCGAAATCCTGAGCGCAGCGAAGGACCTCGCCGAGTCGAGGGACCTTGGGTTTGCCCGGAGGGACCATGACAAGGTACACACGGGAAGGGCATGGCTTCAGCCATGCCGTAAGTGCTTACAAATCAACAGCCGCTCCCAGCCGCCTAAATGGAAAGTGTTCCTGAAGGAACACAAGTGCAGTTTTGCAGAAGTGTTCCTTGAGGAACAGTCAATGGACAATAGTGTACGTACAGTGTAATGCGTATAGACGCAAATGGCCCAGGATGCGGCGATCAGGGGCGAGCAAAATATCAGGCAATCGCGGCCAGCATCGGCACCATGGCGCCGTACCAATTCGGGAAATTATTTTCAGAGATGCCTGAGAGCCCGCGTTCGAGCAGCCTGATTCGAGCGAAAATTGACCAGGGAAGCTGCGTGAGCCCGAAACATTTGGTGCGAAACAGGTTCTGGGGTGGGCGTGGCAAGCGAATGGCCCCGTAGCTCAGCCTGGATAGAGCGCTAGGTTCGCACCTTAGAGGTCGTGAGTTCGAGTCTCACCGGGGCCTCTCCCCAAAGTTACCCCACATAGGAGCGCTTTTTCTTGACAACGGCCATCCGGTAGCGCCAGACTTGAAGTGTAAGGTGCGAACTTGGGCGCAAAGCCCAGACTAGAGCTTGAAAAGGGCGGCTGCGAAGCCGCCCTTTTGTACCGTTAGAACGGTTCTTCGATCTCACCCGTGCTTAGCGGAATCTGTTCTTCGGCGGCTTTGCGGGATTTGGGGGCCTTCTTAAAAGTGGCGTCGACGACGTAGCGCGGGTGGTCGATCTTCTTGCCTTCCAGCAGTTCGGCAATGCTTAGGATCTGCAGACGGGGAAATCTGTCGATGGTTCCCGGAGGCTGATAGAAACCGGCTTCAGCGGCCTCTTTGAGCATGGGCTTGGTTGGGGATTCCATCGCGATTAGCACGCCAATCTCAGCTTTTTCCCTTTCGATTACGCCGCGCAGGTCACGGACATAGGTCGCATGAAGTTTGCCGGCTTTGACCGAGAAGATGATCTGCTTGTCTTTTCCTCCCTTTTCGTCATGGAACCACAGGCGTCCGTCAATGCCGCGGTCTGCGCCTCTCTTGACGCCGCCCACCTGGCGCGCTCCGGCCTCGCTGAGTGCCCACGCTTGGAATTGCATGGGGTCTTCTCTCGCAAGGGTTTCGGCGCCTTTCGGTTCCGTTGGCTCGCCTATGACCTCGTAAGTTTCTCGGACCGACTGGCCAAAGGCATCGTCGAGTCGTTTCCTGATGAGGCCGATGGCGAGCAGGTTCCTCGTCGCTACCTCCTCCGAATGACAGGCGTTGGAGGACACGTGAACGCCGCGCGGCCCAATACGACCGGGCCGCCGGGACGGGTCAAAGACCCGTCCCCACACATTCCGGCCCGTCGGGATGACAATTCAGGGGCTGAAGCCCGGTTGATTCGTTTGGTTAACGCGGCGCTAAAGCGCCGCTCTTCCACGGAGCGGTTGGCGTCGGTCGATAAAGAAAAAGCAGGTTCCTCGCCGCTCCGCTTCTCGGAATGACAAGAATTTAATAGCAGGTTCCTCGTCGCTGCGCTCCTCGGAATGACAAGACAGAAGAGGATTTCCTCGCCAACCTGCGCGTGCCTGGTCGCTTGACAGGACATGCTTGACAGGACATGGGAGCGGACGCACAATGGCGGCAACTTCCCCCAGTAAGTCCTTTGGCCCGATCCCGTAGGCGCAAAACGGGTGCTTCGGAATTTCACCGCGCCGCAATCACGGCGAAGGAGGCAAGAACATGCCATTCGATCTGAACAAGCTCAAGAGCAACCCCATGGGTTCGCTTAGTGAGGCCGCCGACCTGGTGGCCAATGTGGGGATGGAAAAAACTCAGGAAGTTCTGGCGGAGATCAATCTCCTGCTGCAGCTTTTGCAGACGGCGGGTTACGGCGTGGCCAGCCTGGATTTTGAGCTGAGCCTGCCGCCGAAAGTGACGATCAAGCTGAAGACCAGTCCGGCAGTCAAGGAAGAAAAGCTCAGCGCGATTCTGCGCGATCACCCCGACAAGAAAGTGGTGACGACGATCGTCGCTTCACTGATCCAGGCCAACCGGCTGCGCGGCTCGGTGACGGTGGAGACGCTGGAACTGGGAGAAGTAGAGATCGTGCTGACCACCTCGCCAAACATCAAGCTGCAGTGGAAAGATAAGCAGGATCAGCGGGCAGCCGCGGCGGCGTAAGCGGCTGGACGCGCCCGCTCGGTATGACAACTCATCCTGGGGGCTGGCGCGTTCCTCGTCCCTGCGCGCCTCGGAATGACAAGCATGGGTGGAGCGGTGCTGACGACCCTGAATAGGGATGCGAGCCAAGCGCGCGCGCTTATTGCGTCGCAAAAAACGGGACACATCGCCCGGCTCGCCCAGGTCCCTCGGTCGCAAGAGCGGCGCCCTCAGGATGACAACGGTGCCCGACTATTAGGTGCGGCGCAGGCTGAAGCCGAAGGGGAGCGCAACGATGGCGGCGAGGAGGGCCCAGAAAGCGATGCGTCCTTTCCAGAGCGGCCCGGCGTAGGCGAGGGAGGGATCGGCGAAGAGGATGCTGTCGAAATACGTGGGGTGATAGGCAATCTCGATGCGGTTGCCGGGGTGGAAGCGGTGGGCCCATTCGAGCATGGGTTCGCGGTCGTTTCTAAGGTAGCCGAGGTCGGCGACCCCCTTCGACTGCCGCGATTCAACCATGAAAGTGATATAGCAGCGCATGCCGTA
Source organism: uncultured Acidobacteriaceae bacterium (assembly GCA_964407245.1). Classification (GTDB taxonomy): domain Bacteria; phylum Acidobacteriota; class Terriglobia; order Terriglobales; family Acidobacteriaceae; genus Sulfotelmatobacter. The sequence continues at coordinate 3,890 of CAYOUY010000381.1, read as the reverse complement.
GAGGATCCTGTTGGAGGTTGGGCCTCCTGGGCGGGGCAACTTGTAATAACTCTCGCAGTGGTCGACGACGGCTTCCGCATGCGGCCAGTGCACGAGACGGTCGTGGATTTGATAAGCTTCGATGCCGCTCATGGGGCCAAGAGCGAGGACGACCATAGCGGCCATCCCTCCGAGGAAGAGCAGGAACGTACCGGCGAAGTTTCTATCCATCTGCGGCGACGGGCGCGGAGGCTGAGCAGGCTTGGGGGTCGTCAGGCCTGCTTGGCGCTGGGCGCCAAGGAAAGAGGCATCGGGCGTGGCCTCGCTGGACGTCGTTCCGTCGAGCGTCGGCGTGTCGAGTGTGGGCCAGTCGTTTGTGTTTGTCATGGATAGCTCACAAATTTCCAGGCGCTAAAGCCCGTTTCCTTCTCCGCTTGACGCGGCGCTAAAGCGCCGCTCTGCCACGGCGTTTCTATCATTCCGGCAAGTCATCCGGGAGGTCAAAATCCCCACTTCTGGCAAAAACGGCCAGAAGTGGGGCACCCGGCAGGGGCTAAAGCCCCTTCCTCTACTCGAAGCCTGTCCCGCACGGCTGAAGCCGCGCCCTGATACGAACCTTCAAGGGCTAAAGCCGCATTCGTAATGCCCACTTTGGCGGTGCGGCACCCTTCCCGTTCGTGCCCTTCCATCTCGTTCGTTCCACGCGCGGCCCTGCGGGCCGTCGGACAGCCGAGGCGGCTGTCCCTACGTTGCTACTTCGACGGCGTCAGCGCGGCCTGGATCGTAGCGGTCGTGATTTCGTCTCCGCGGAAGAAGCGGTCTTTCTGCTTCGAGTTCGCTTCCTTCATTTCCGGCATGGCTACGAACGGCTTGGAGTAGTCGTTGGCTGCGTTCCAGAACAAGAATCCGATGCCGCCTTTGTTCTTCGCGGTCTCGACCTGAATCTTGATGTATTCGGGCGAGTAAGTTTTCGTCCGCCAGTGGAAGGCTTGCAGCCAGGGGCGAATCACCACACCCGATCCCTTTGTTATCAGCTCGAAGCGGTCCATGGACTCGCCGATGAAATGGGCGGGCTCATCGCCGGGATGCGGAATGTTGTCCATGCCGAAGAAGTGAGAGGGATAGATCATGGGCGAGAGCACGTCGCAATAGCGGGCCATTTGCACGATGTCCTGGCCGGTGTGGTTCAGGTCGACGGGGCGTTGCCAGGCCATGACGCCGAAGACGTCGAGGGAGAGCAGGACGCCGGTGGGATGGAGTTCGGCGTAGGCGCGCTTCAGGAACGAGGCGATGACGTCGGAGCGTTGCGGGCCGCGGGCAACGTGGACGTTCGCCGAGCATGGTTTCGCCGCTACGTTTATGCCGTCCCGATGGGACTTGTTCCCGGTTTTCGACGTTACCCGGGACTTCCGTCCCGGGCTTTCACATCCCGCCCCTTCGGGGCTGGAGTCGGACGTTGCGAGCGTACGGAGATTTCCTGAATGGTGCATGCCGGCCTCCCCTTCGGGGCTGGAACTGGATGCTGCAGGGGCCGGTGCATTTCCTGAGGGCTGGTCTGTCGACACGCTCCCCTTCGCTTCGCTCTGGGTCGCGGGGCGGACGAATGCGTCCGCCCCTACACGGGCGGATTCTGCGTCCTTCTGAAATACGAATTGGGCGTCGGCCTGGTCGCCTTCGGCGGGGAAGCGGACGTAGTCGAACTGGATCTCGTCGACGCCGAGCTGCGCGACATGCTTGGCCAGGGCGATGTCGTAGTCCTGAACCTTGGGGTTCGAGGGATCAGTCCAGACGAGCTTGCCGTTCTCGCGCCAGGCGGTATGGTTGCGGCGCGACTGGACAGCCAGTTCGGGGTGGTTCACGACCAGTTGCTCGTCGCGGAAGATAGCGATGCGCGCGATGGCGTGCAGGTTCTGCTGGTGCAGGAAGTGAACGAACTTGGGTACGTCGTGAATGTAGACCTTGTGCTCGCCGAGCAGGGGGTGGTCGAACGGAATGTTGACGCTGCCGTCGGAGTCTTTGATGTCGAAGACAACGGCGTTACCGCCGACTTCACGCCAGTGCTTGATGATGCGGAGGCCGTGGTCGCTGCCTGCCATAACACCGGTCAGGTAGACGGCACGAACTTCGAAGTCCTTGGGAATCGGGATGGTGTGCTCGGTGATGGGCGCGGGAAGAATGCCAGGAATGACGATTTGTTCATTGGCTCTAAGGATGTTGGCCGCGTCGGATTTATGGTTGACGGCGCGGATGGCGTCGGCGAGTTCGGAAGAAGTCAGGTATGAAGTGCGGCCGAGATAATGCCGGGCGATGGTCGGGACAGCTTCTCCTCGCTTGGCGGTGTAGAGCTCGGTGCCGGGAGCGGGAAGAATGGGATCGGCGATAGTCGCGGGTTTAGGAGTGGTCATGCTCGCCGGTTGCAGTTGCGGCGCTTGAGCGGCAGAGGAGGACACCGCGGGCTTCGCCGTCTGGGCCTGGGTTGTTTGAGCTTGCGCTGTCTGAGCCTGAACGGCGAAATCTGAGGCGGAATGAGGGCCCAGTCGCCAGGCAGCGGCTCCGAAAAGCAGGCTGGAAACTGCAGTTAGGGCGCGAATGGACGAAAGGCGCAAAGGTTCCTCCCCGCGGTGAAGCTTCCCGCTAGTGCCGATGCTAGCTTTGGCCTTTGTGCTGAGAAAGTTACGGAGGGATGGACACGGTTGGGGGAGCCCAGGCCTGAGTCCCGAGTCAGGTCGAAAAGCAGGTTCCCTTCGACTCCGCCTCGCCGCGCGGCGAGGCTCCGCTCAGGGCAAGCTCTCGTCGCTTCTGCGCTCCTCGGAATGACAGGGGATTATGGAACTTTGGGGAATGACAATGCAGAGTTGGTCTGCAGCCCGTCTGTCCCCACGGAACTCGTTCTCGCTTTCCATTTCCACCCGGGACTGTCGTCCCGGGCTTTCACATTCCGCCCCTTCGGGGCTGGAAATCACTCGCCGCTCTGGCTCGGTACTCGGTACTCGCAACTCGGTACTGGGGTTACCAGCGCATGTTCCTTCCGCGATGGTGCAAAGTATTTCTCTTATATTACGGGGCGGTTGTGGGTAGGCGCAGCCGCTCGGCAAGAAGAAGCCTCTAACTATCAGCGGATGCGGGAGTTCCGGACACTTCTCGGTTGGGCATTCCGGTGGCGAATTGCTTGCTTATTCTAGTAGCGGGTAGGAGCAAGATTCCGAGCGCGCTCGACTGGGGAAAGTGATAAATTTGAGCGCCTCATAATTCGGGCATCCAGAAAACAGGGAATAAACACAAAAAAGGGCCTGGGAAATCAGCAGGAATCAGAGACAAGAGCCGTAGAAACGGCCAAAGGAAAGGAAGAAAGTCCGGATGGGGTTTCCGGGCACGATCCTATGAGAACGAATCTCGCAACCGTGCTGGATCCGAACCGTCGCAGCAACGATGCTGGAGAGTTTGAAGCCGCACTGCGCCGCCGCATTGTGGGGCAGGACCAGGCGATCGAGAAGGTGGTGGAGATCTACCAGATGTTTCTGGCCGGGCTGAATCCGCCGGGACGTCCGGTGGGGAATCTGCTGTTCCTGGGACCGACCGGATCGGGCAAGACGCGCGTGGTCGAGGCCATGGCCGAGGCGCTGTTTGGGGATTCGCGGGCCTGCATCAAGATTGACTGCGCCGAGTTTCAGCACTCGCATGAGATTGCCAAGCTGATCGGTTCGCCTCCGGGGTATTTGGGACATCGCGAGACCCATCCCTTGCTGACGCAGGAAGCACTGAACCAGTGGTTCACGGAAAAGCTGAAGCTCTCGATCCTGCTGTTTGACGAAATCGAGAAGGCATCGGATTCGTTGTGGCAGCTGCTACTGGGGATTCTGGACAAAGCGACTTTGACGCTGGGCGACAACCGGCGCGTGGATTTGTCGCAG
>CAYOUY010000380.1:0-10770 GCA_964407245.1 uncultured Acidobacteriaceae bacterium | reverse complement strand
CCCGCGGCAGAGCGATCTGATGATCGTGGCCGGCACGGTCACGTTGAAGATGGCGCCCGTGGTGAAACGCATCTACGACCAGATGCCCGACCCGAAATGGGTGATCTCCATGGGCGCGTGCTCGTCGGTGGGCGGTCCGTTCAATACTTACGCGGTGCTGCAGGGCGTGGACAAGATCGTCCCGGTCGACGTGTATGTCACCGGCTGTCCGCCCCGGCCGGAGAATCTGTTTTATGCCCTGCTCAAGCTGCAGGACAAGATCGACACCATGACGCTGGCGAAGAAGCCAACGGAAGTGCGGCTGGACGCGAACATGGTGGAGAACTTCAAGAAACAGGTAATGATCGCCCAGACTTTGCAGCCCAAATAAGCTCATGTGGGGACAGCCGCTCTCGGCCGTCCGGCCGAGCGAAGCTCGACAACCATATCAGGGCCATGAAAATTCCAGGATCGTTGCTCGTTGGGACGCTGTGTATTTCCACCGCCGCAGGGACTCTCGGCCAGAGTGCGCACGAGAAGTCCGAAGCAGAAGCGCAGATCACCAACACCCTCCGTCAGATGTATGAAGCCGAAAAGAGGAGGGACTTGAAGTCCGTCCTCTCGCATCTAGCGGAGGATTTCGCCGAGGTCGCCGGCGATGGTGGCGTGTATCACCGCTCCGACGTCGAAGCCGGGTGGAACGATGTCTCGGTAAAGGATTACCAGCTGTCCGATTGCATCTTCAATTTGACGACTCGCGATTCTGCCTATTTGGACTGCAAAATGGAAGTGGATGCGACCTACAAGGGCCAGCCGTTGCCACCGCGCTTTCGCGTTACGACGATGTGGACCCGCCACAGGGGCGAATGGCTGATACGCTTTGAGCAGGGGACCATCATCCCCGAACGGAAAGAGACTTCGCCGAAGAAATAGGGCATCGCTGCCAGGAGAATGATGTCTAAATTCGTTCGACTCGCGTCACAATCGGAGCTGCCCGCGGTTAACACCGTCAAAGAATTTCCCTGCGGCCAGAAGACCGTCTGCATCGCCAACGTGAATGGCAAGTTCAGCGCGCTGGACAATGTCTGCCTGCATCTGGGCGGTCCGCTCGGCGAGGGCACGGTTGAGCACGGCAAAGTCGTTTGCCCGTGGCACGGATGGCAGTACGACCCACAAACAGGCGCGACCACCCACAATCCAAACCTGAAAGTCGCCGTGTATCCGCTGAAGGTTGACGACGGCGATGTGCTGGTCGATTGCTGATGCGGCGACAAAGCGCCCGCTCGTCCGCCGTTGGTAGGAGGAGCCCAGCCTTATCCCAGATACCTCAGGAACTTCCCCGGCTGATTGTCATATCCCGGGAAAACTTCGGCTAGATTCTTGTTTCCTAAGTGCCGCGCGATGGCTTCGCCAATCACCTGACGAAAATCCGTCGTGAGGGCGAGGTCGCGGCCTTCGTAGAGTTGCGACTGATCGAGTCCCGGCCAGCGTCCGTAAACTTTGCCGCCTTTCACCGGCCCGCCCAGCACGAACATGACGTTGGCGTGGCCGTGATCGGTGCCACGGTTGCCGTTTTCGCGCGCGGTGCGGCCGAATTCCGACATCGTGATGACGACCGTGTCTTCGCCGAGATCGCCAAGATCGGTCCAGAACGCGGCAATAGATTGCGAGAATTCGCCGAGCACGTTGGCGAGTTGGCCCTCGGTTGCGCCTTCGTTGACGTGGTGATCCCATCCGCCTATGTCGGCGAAGGCAACCTGCACTCCTAGATTCGCCTTAATCAGCTGCGCCAGCTGGCGCAGGCTGTCCCCCAGACGTCCTTTGGGATAGTTCGCGCCGGGCGCGGGATTGTACTTGCCGGGATCGGCGGCTTTCAGCATTTTCACCGCGTCAAAAGTCTCTTCGCCCGTGCCGTGCAACACCGTGTCGGAGGAGTGGTCGTACATCGCTTCAAAAGCGCTGGCCACGGGAGAAGGCCTGGGATTGCGGCCTCCGATCGAAAAGTCGTTGATGTTGTTCATGGCGACCGCGGGCTCGGTGCCGCTGAGAATGCGGGGCAGCGAAGGACCGAGCGCAATCGCGCGGAATGCAGGGTTCTGCACAGACGGCGACGGCAGGCCGCGGAGCGAGCGGTTGAGCCACCCATCCTCGGTGGCCTTTACGCCGGGCGTGCCGGTTTCCATGAAGTCCTGGGCGTCGAAGTGAGAGCGAGTCGAATCCGGTGAGCCTGCCGCGTGCACGATCGCCAGGTGGCGCTGCTGCCACAGCGGCTGAAACGCCGCCAGCGACGGATGGAGTCCGAAGAATCCATTGAGATCGAGCACGGCATTGCGCGGAATATTGATGCTGGGCCGCATGGCGTAGTACTGCGGCTCGGCGTGCGGCACGACGATATTCAGACCGTCGGCTGCGCCGCGCTGAAAGATCACGACCAGGCGCTTGTTGCGCACACCCGCGTCCACCGCGCCGAATGCAGCGCGGGTCAGGAAACTCGGGACGCTTGCCGTGCCAACCACGGCCAGAGCGCTGTTGCAAAGGAATATGCGACGGGTGATGGACATATGCAGCTCCCAGCTTTCGGCACCTGCTGTTGACTCACGCTGCCCTCATCGGAGGCAGCAGGCAACCTCCAGGGGCTAAAGCCCTCTTGTTTTTTCGCCCCGCATGGCACGACTGTAAGTCGTGCCCTTCCCGCTCGTGCCGCCTGAGAACCAGGCCTATCTTCTCTGAAATTCCGGCGACCCCAGCAACAGCCCGGCGATCATGCCCGTATCCGGCAGACGAGGCGCGTCCGCAGGCTTGGCCTGCAGCGGTGTCTTTTCCGGCGCTATTTTCTCGGGCCCCGACTTCTCCGGCGCAATCGTCGAGTCACTCCTTGGCTGATCAGCGCGCGCCGGATTCTCTGTCTGCGCCATGATCGAATCGTGGGTCTGCTTCGACACATCCGATGCGAGCAGCTTCGCTTCCAGCGTGGTCAGCGTGGTGGAAGCATCAGAAACGGGCACACCTCCCGCCAGTTGCGTCACATCGACTTTGACCCCGCGAATTTTGCCGCCGGTTAACGCCAGGGCGAAATTCATGCGATTGAGCAGCGCAGAGGAATTCACCCACGCGTCGGCCTTCATCGAATAACCGGTCGGCGGCTGCGCTCCGTAAAGCGGCATGCCCATCTTGTTGAGCTGATTTTGCAGCGGTCTCGCGTCGTCGACATCAGCGCCCGTGGCCCGCACGGCCGACGCGACAAATTCAAGCGGAGTCTTCACCTTGGCGCGGTAGGCGCTCTCGTCCCAGAACTCGGGCGAGTGGAAAAGCGTGCTCAACACTTCGCGAATATCGCCTTTTTTCTTCTCGAACGTTTTTGCCATCCGGTCCACCAGCGCCGGCGGCGGATCGTCCGACACAAAGCGCTGTGCGAGTTTCAGAGCGATGAAGTGTGCCGTCTGCGGGCTGGTAGCCAGCATGTGCAGCACTTCCATGCCTTCTTCCTGGCCCTTTGGCTTGATGCGATGTCCGAGCACAAACTTGGGTCCGGGCTCGTGCTTGCGCGGATCGAACTGGAAGCCTCCGCCCTCATTAGGCTTGTCGATGGTCCAGCCGGTAAAGACCTTGGCGACCTCGGTCACGTCGCGTTGCGAGTAGCCGCCATTCACGCTGAGCGTGTGCAACTCCATCAGCTCGCGGCCGTAATTTTCGTTCAGGCCGCTCTGCTGCTTGCGCTTTGCATTGGCATTCGGAAAACGCCTCGGACCATACGGACCGTACGGCCCATAAGGCCGCGCCGGAATGCCGAGCGCCAGCATGGAGTTCGGTCCAACGCTCAGCCAGTTGTCGAGATAGAACAGCATTGCCGGACTTTTCGCCGTAGCCACAAGAAGGTCTTCGAACTTGCCCAGCGCGTGAGGACGGATGACGTCCTGCTCGTAGTTGGGGAGAAACAGACGGTCGGCGCCCTTGCCCACGAACACGTTGAAGTGGTTAAACCAGAAATCGGTCATTACTTCTTCGAGCTGACGCTCGCTGTAAACAGCGCGCAGAAGCTTGGCCTGAACCAATTCATCCTGGATCACGCCCTGCGGGTTGTTCATGGCCTGCAGAGTCTCTTTCTGCTTGGGTTCAAGGCCGACCAGGAAATCCTGCCCCTTGCCGCCACGCAGCGCGTCGGCGAAGGCGAGTTGCTCCTCGGTCGACATGGCCATGACTTTCTTGTAGCGCTGATCGGGAGGCAGATCGATCAGGCTCTGCACTTTGAGGTCGGCATAGAGACGATCTTCGCGGCGGCGCGCTTCGGCGGCATCGGCGGGTGAAGGTTTGGCTTGCGATTGAGACGCCGCGGACTCGGTTTCGTTATTCGGACTTGCGGCAGACATCGCATTGTCGTTAGAAGCATTCGTCGGCGCCGCCAGATTGTTATCGGCTGCGGTCGCGGGCATCGCGTCGGGTCTGGCGGCTGCTTCAGCCGCGAGTTCCTCGGCAGTCTTCGCGCCGTTGGAATCGCCGGCCCCGGCGCCCGCAGGGATCGCTGATTCGCCGGCCGATTTCATGCTGTCGGAGGCAGGCTCCGGCGCAGGCGCCGAAGTCGTTGCCTCAGCTTTTCGCTCCTGCCTCTCTTCCCGTTTTTCCTCTTGACGCGCAATCTGCACCTGATAGACCACGCGGCGCGCGGGGTCGGAAGGCATGGACCGCTTGCCATCCATGACCTGCCGGATCATCGGGTTGTCAGGAAATTCCTCGGCGATTTCGCGCGTGCTCATGCGCAATGTGCGGAATGGGGCAAGACGCGACTCGAGAGTATTGTCCGAAATTTTCTCCGGATGAAGCTGCAAGTCGATCCAGCGGTCAACCCCCATCGCCATCACCTGCTGAACGTCACCGGGCTTCGGGCCGAAGGCAAGGCGATTCAGCGCGTGTACAGCACGCTTCTCTTCGTTCGCGCCAGTCGAGGCATTGTTCGGCTGATTTTTCTTGGCAAACAGTTGCGGGACGGCACAGGCGAGGCTCAGCGCAAGAAGGAACAGTGCGGGCTTTTCGAAGCCGAGTGCGCCGAAGGCGGACCGAACTGGAATGGGTCTATCTGAACTTGATCGCATGCACGCTCCGGAGGACTGCGTCTCTTAGATTATCAACCCCGGCGGGCGAAAAAGTTGCTGCCGCGAATGGTTCCGGGTTCATTTGGAAGTTGTTGCAGAATGGGGACTTCAGGCGACGAGGGCCGGATTTCCCGGCTAGCCGAAGTAGGCTTTTCCGCGCGAAACTTTGTGCTGCAAAGTAGCCGCCAGGTGATCGATATCGGCGGCCGCGATGTTTACCGGGGTGGTCGCGAGCATGGGAGCACGATTGCTGCCTACGGCGTCGCGGCGCACCTGGATCAGCAAACCCTGGACCACGTTGGGATCGAACTTCTCCGGCGTCAACCGCACCAGATCGCTCAAGGCACTGCCGACCGAAAGCGGCGCGCGATAGGGCCGCGCGCTGGTCATGGCGTCGAACGAATCGGCAACGCCAACGATGCGCACGGACATGGGTAACTGCTCGGCACCCAGCTTGTCGGGATAGCCGGAGCCGTCGCTGCGCTCATGGTGCCAACGCACAGCCTCGGGAATCCTGGGCCAGGGGAACTGCACGCTGCTCACAATCTGGTGGCCAACCGTAGTGTGGTCGGCCATCTCGCGGAACTCCTCGGGATCAAGCGCACCGGGTTTGCCGAAAAGGCGACGGTCGACGGCGACCTTTCCAATGTCGTGCAGATAGCCGGCGCTGCGCAAAGCCGCGACATCGCTCGGCTCCATGCCCATCGCCTCGCCAATGGCGGAAGCATATCGGCCGACGCGCAGGGAGTGGCCGTGAATGGCTACGTGCTTTACGTCGATCGCAGTGGCGAAGGCTTCGAGCGCATTGTCGTAGAAGCCGTGCAGTGAAGCCATCAGCCGTAGATTCTCAGATACGCGCTGCGCGATCGTCTGCGTCAGCGAGTGATTTTGTACGGCGAGCGCAATGTAGCTGCACAACAGGTCAAGGGCATCGAGTTCGGCGTCCTCATACAGCGCATCACCGGGGCGCCGGCCCAGCGCGACGAGCCCGGCCAGCCGTCCTCCTGCTTTCAGCGGAGCCAGGCACTTGAAGAGCTCCGGCGCCACGTTGCCGTTCGAGCTGAGGAAAACCGAGTACGTGGAAGAGTTCAAAACAATCGGACCGCGCGCCGCCGTGAGTGCGTGGACGTGCTTGGGCAGGAGAGGAATGAAAGCCGGGTCGGGCATCAGGGCAAAGCCCTGCGACGCCGCGGAAGTCAGCATGGCAGGCTTGTCGTTGAACAGAAAAAGCGTCCCTTCTCGGGCGCTCGCCGCTTCCGTAATGGCAGCCAGCATCAGGCGCGCAGTCTCGGAAAACTCGCGCTCCGCCGTCAGCGCGGGCCCAAGTTCCGAGAGCGCCTCGACCGTCTGCAACAGCCGCCGTAAATTGTTGGTCTGAATCGCCACAGACGAAGTGGGAACCAGATCGCAAGAGCAAGATGAGCGTAACACGCAGGAAATGCCGAGAGCGAGGCGAGCTTGTTGGTTAGTTTGATGCGCTGAGTACAGCGTCGAAAGACTCTTAACGAAGCTGATTCCTCACGTGCAGCAGATCAACTGCGCGGGCAGAGTGCCCGCGCCACACGCTAGAAATGCTCGCGCAGTTCGGCGAAGCGGCCGACGATGAGAAGTTTCTGTTGCGGCGGAGCAGGATTCACTTCTTCGTGCTCCAGGATCCACGTGTCGCCATGCGGCACGAACACAGCGTGCAGGCCAGCGGCCAGCGCGGGATTGATGTCGGATTTCGGACTGTTGCCGACCATCCAGGTGCAATTGCGATCGAGATTGAATTTTTCCGCCAGGTCGGCGTACGCCGCTTTGTTTTTCTCGGCAACGACTTCGATCTCCGTGAAGTGGTCTTTCAGCCCGGAGCGCTCGACCTTACCGTTCTGCTCGGCAACAGCACCTTTCGTCACCAGGATCAGCCGATGGCGCGTCGACAAGTAGCTCAACGTCTCCGGCACTTCGGGAAGAAGCTCGATGTCGTGGTTCTCGATCTTGTGCGTAAAGCTCTTGATCTGGGAATACAGTTCTGGCGTGACCGGCTGTGGGCTGAGGCGCTCGAATGTCCGGACGAGTGCATGCAAAAAGCTGTGCAACCCGTAGCCGTGCGTGACGATGCACTCGCGCTCCACATCGTTCAGCACTTTGCGGACCTGCTCGGGAGAAAACTCGTGATGATTCAGGAACGAAATGAAGCGTTCAATGGCCCGCTCAAAATAAATGTTGTTCTCCCAGAGCGTGTCGTCGGCGTCGATGAGGAGAGTCTGAGGAAGAACGCTCTTGGCCATTGGCTTTTGGCTCTTAGCTAGATCTCTTGGATTGGCAGCGAGTTGGGGTCGAGGGTTTGTAAACCAGGAGAATGTTGGTATAGGTCGCCTGACTCAAACGCAAATCGAAAGCTAAGAACTAAAGGCCAAGAGCCAAAAGCTTCTTCACACCCAATCCACCCTTGCTTCCGGCCCGATGATTCCTGCCTTGTGGCCCATGTCAAGCAGGCGGCGGACGGCTTCACGGCCGTCGGGTCCGTAGTCGAGAGTGCGCTCATTCACGTACATGCCAACGAATTTATCGGCAGATTGCGAATCTAGATCGCGGGCGAACTGCATGGCGTAGGCGAGCGCTTCCTCGCGGTGCTCGAGGCCGTACTGGATGCTCTCGCGCAACGCGGCGGTCACGGCAGCCATGAGTTGTGTCCCAAGCGCGCGACGAATCGCGTTGCCTCCCAGCGGCAAGGGCAGACCGGTCACCTTCTGCCACCAGCGGCCGAGATCAACAATTTTGTGCAGGCCGGACTTGTCGTAGGTCAGCTGGCCCTCATGAATGATTAGCCCGGCTTCGTACTTGCCCTCTAGCAATTGCGGGATAATCTGGTCGAAGGGAACGACTTCGGTATCTACGCCTGGCGCGAAGAGTTGCAGCGCGAGATATGCAGTGGTCAGCGTACCGGGCACGGCAATCCGCTTCATCTTGACTTCGCTTTGCGTAAAGGGACGCGGCGAGACAATCATCGGACCGTAGCCTTCGCCGACACTGCCGCCGCACGCCATCAGGGCATAGGCGTCCTGAACGTAGGGATAGGCGTGAAAGGAAATCGCGGTCACATCGTAAACGCCCTCGCGCGCCTTCTGGTTCAGAGTTTCGATGTCGCAAAGAGTGTGCGTGAAGCGCAATCCCGGCGTGCGGACCTTGTGCGTTGCCAGGCCATAAAACATGAAGGCGTCGTCGGAGTCGGGGCTGTGGGCGACGCTGATCTCACGGACGCGCGAAGAGGCATCGCCGGGGATTCTGGTTTCTTGCTCGGATACGAACGTCATTGAATCAACTCCGAAGATACAAGGCCCTGGGTATCGTCCCTAGGGGACTCGTTTCCTTCTTTTCAACTGCTACCCGGCACTTCCATGCCGGGCTTTCAACTCCCGCCACTTTGCGGCTGAGTGTGGGGTGCTCGCTGTAGCCGCTCTCTCAGTTCAGTCGCTACAAGACTCAATCGTCGCCGGCGCGGGACATCCCTTCCATTTTACTGGCTGCGCTGCCAACGAACCGCAATCGCTGCGGCGAACATGACCTTAATAATTTCCGCCGCCACAAACCAGTAAAGACCGAAATATGCGGCCTTCGCCAACGAATGCGTAAACAGGGAAAGCCAGGTCAACCCTCCAGCGAAAAGAAGCACTTCAGCCACAAGTCCGGCTATTCCGGCGCGCACAAAGCTCTTCGCACCGCGTTCGAAGATGAAGCCCGCCAGAAATGCGACGAGCGGGTAGACCATCAGAAATCCGCCGGTCGGTCCGAACAGCTGTGCGATTCCTCCCGGACCGGTCGGATTGAACACCGGCAACCCCAACGCGCCCTCCGCTAAATACAGTGCGAGCGCAGCGAAGCCGCGTCGGCTGCCCAGCAGCAAACCGACCAGCAATACGCCGAAGTTCTGCACCGTAAGCGGTACAGGCGTCAGCGGCATCAGCGGGATTGTGACGCGCGCGCAGAGCGCCAGGAACAGACTCGCGCCCACGACTAGCGCGATTTGCCGCGTGGCTTCAATGGTCTTTTCTTGCGGTCTGCCTAAGACTTCCATCGCCGGCTTTGCCATCACGGTACCTCGCTTCAAATTTGCTGCGCGAGCACTGCAATCGCGCATTTCAGCGTTCAATGCTATCGGTCTGGCGTTCTCGCTCCACTTCGCTCATGGTTCCTTCATGCGAGGGATGCGTCTTCTGCAGATTGCGCCGCAGGTGCAGATACAGGGCGATGACCACACACACCACGACCAGCGTACTGATGCCCAGGATCAGGAACCACCAGATCATCCGCACAGCCGATTAGGATAACAGATGGTCAGGCGGCGCGACGTGATTCGCGGCCGCGGGCACTGATCTATTTCGATCAGCGCCCGGCCGCGTCGAAGAGATGAGAGCGATCTGCTAGCTCGCTTTGCGCTCCGCCCGCTTCTGGCGGAACATTTCCACGCGCTTCATCATGAATTGCAAGCGGTCGCGCCCCCACTTGGTGCGAGTAATGGCCTTCTCGATCCCGAGAAACATGTTAGGATCGCCGGATTTCTCGCGGATGTCTTTGACGAAGGGGTAGATCTTGGCGAACATCAGGAACATTTCGCCGCTGAAGGCCGGTGTGAGAAAAAGTTCTTCGTTCAACAGACCCTGCAGGACGAACGATGCGACGATGCCCCAATAACCACTGACCTGTCGGAGCCACGCGTTTTCCTGCGCCCCCAAGGCGAATCCGACCTTGAGGAACTCGTCGGCGTTGGCGGGATAAAACTCTTCCACCCACCACTTGCGGGCTTTGCGCATCTCGGGTTCACGGCGGAGATCGTAAAGTTCGAGAATCAGTTGAGCGTCGGCAGTCGTGGGCTTCTTGGCCATAAAGTTCCTCCGTTTCGATTCGTCGCTACCGGGACGGTTAGACGACTGGAACCAGTTCGAAAACTCAGGATTTTTCTACGCCGGCTGGAACGGAGCGGACGCGCTCGCTGCAGCGGGCGGAGGCGGAGGCGCCGGACGTTCGTAGTCGCATTCCTTGTTCGGGCACGCGATCACAGGTCCGGCCTTCAGATTCTTCTCCACCAGGTACTCACTGCCGCAACTCGGGCACTTCTCGGTAATCGGCTTGCTCGCCGAGGTAAATTTGCACTTGGGATAATTCGAGCATCCGTAAAACGTATTCCCCTTGCGGGCGCGCTTTTCGACCAGGTCCCCGTCTTTGCAATCCGGACACTTCACGCCGATGAAATTCTGCTTTACATATTTGCAGTCGGGATATCCGCTGCACGCCGTGAACTCGCCGTAACGGCCGTGCCGGATCATCATGTTGCGGCCGCATTTCGGGCAGAGCTCGTCGAGCGGAATATCGGGAACTTTCTTGCCCTGATCGAGCCGTCGCGTCGTCTTGCAGTCAGGATAGCCGGTGCACGCCATGAATTGGCCGAAGCGCCCGCGCTTGAGCACCATCACGCGGCCGCAGTTCTCGCAATATTCCTCTGCCGCGCCGGTCTCCTGCATGTCGGCCGAGTCGAGGTCGGGCAGGTTGATCGGATTTTCTTTTGTGAATGTGCAAGTGTTCGGATCGTCCTTGTCGTACGTGCTGCAGGCGTAGAAGGAGCCGTGCTTGCCCCACTTGATGACCAGCGGCGAGCCGCAGCGCTCGCACACCTGGTCGGTGGGCTTCTCCATGCGCTTGATGTTTTCCATGTGTTTCTGCGCAT
>CAYOUY010000379.1:0-6437 GCA_964407245.1 uncultured Acidobacteriaceae bacterium | reverse complement strand
GTTCGCCCTCCTTCTCAACCTTGCGGTCGGGAAGGTGACGCCGCTCGAGCCCCGGACGCCGCACCAATCGGAAAAACTTAAGAAGCTGTCAAAGAACGAGTATGGTTTTACTCTTTCTAAAATTTGCGTCAACGAAAAATCGCAGTCCGCAACTGGTTGTCTTTTCAATCGAGTGCACGCCGTCCACAGGCGCATGACCGGATTTGGTGCAGAGGCTCGCACGATTTTGCCGCCATAACCCGCACTGGACGCTGCTTTTCGTGCAATGTTTCAATCTTCCTTTCGGCTGGATTGCACGGGCTCCCTTGCTCCCCGCTTGTGAATATCCCGCAAACACCCCGTTTGGCAAGGAGTTCGGCGGTGAGAGGGACATCTGCGAAGAGAGATTCGAGCGGCAGGTCGATCATCGCTTCACGTTACCTGTGCTCTTTTTTCCCTCTGGCTGCCCCAACGCGCCCGCCGATGATATCGGCGATTGTCGTATGCTCGAGAATTTTCGCGGCTGCGTCGCGCACTTCCAGAAACACCTGGTAGAGTGCCCGGTGATCGGCGTCCTTCGCGATCAGGCCGCGTAGCTGCTCGGCGTCGCCCATTGGCGCCAGCGGCCCATCGATCAGGCGGATGATGTCGCTGAGCGGAATCTCCGACGGATCGCGCCGCAGCCGGTAGCCGCCCCGCGCCCCGCGCACGCTATCCACAATGCGCGCATTCTTCAGTTCCAGCAGAATCAACTCCAGGAACTTCTCGGGCAGATCGCTCTCCGCCGCAATCTCCCGAATCTTGATCGCCCCTTGATCGTGCCGCCGCGCCAGGGTCATCATCGCCTGCAGCGCGTACAACCCCTTCTGCGAGATCTTCAAGCCCGATCCCTCCCTCGCCCCGCCTAGATTGTGCCTGATTTCACCGCTGTCTGCATAGAAATACTTGAGATGCCACAGGGGTCAGGGGCTAGGGATTGGTCGTTTGAGGCTTGAGCTACTCGCTGCGGCTGGTTGAGCGAGGCAAGAAGAATCAGAAGCGATATGGAGTCTTCAGGACTGGCCACTGACAACTAACCACTGGCCACTGTTTTTCTGGTGCCATCGAAGGGACTCGAACCCCCACACCGTTGCCGGTACATGGACCTGAACCATGCGCGTCTGCCAATTCCGCCACGATGGCACGTGAGCTTCAGTCGCGGCAGCTGAACGCCGCCGCATCAGGAAGACCTGCGTTTCTATTCTACAGCCACTAACCCACGTGTCAAACCACGGACGCCCTACGCCAGCTTCGCGTTCATCGTGATCTTGGCGTTCAGCACCTTCGACACCGGGCATCCCTTCTCCGCCGCCTCGGCATATTTCTGGAACGTCGCCGCGTCCGCCCCAGGCACTTTCCCGACTACATCAATGTGGCTCGCCGTGATCGTCCAGCCTGAATCCAGCTTGTCGAGCGACAACGTCACCGTCGTCGAGATGCTCTCCGGCGTCAGGTTCGCGCCACCCAGCTGCGCCGAAAGCGCCATGGAGAAACATCCCGCGTGCGCCGCCGCGATCAGTTCCTCGGGATTCGTCCCCGGAGCATTTTCAAACCGCGTCGAAAACGAATACTGCGTAGTGTTCAGCACGCCGCCGGGCGCCGAAAGACTTCCTTTTCCGTCCTTCAGCCCACCCTTCCACACTGCGCTCGCCTTGCGTTGCATGATCTTCTCCTTACCTGATTCCGTTCAGGATAATTTCGACAAAACGCCCAACCATTGTAGACGCACCGCGTTCCTCTGCGCCAACGGGCCGGGCAAACTTCAGTCCGCAAATTGCAGTGTGGATTTCAGATTGTCGATTTCAGATTGCAGATTCTGGATTGATTTGCCCTCTGGACGCAGGCAGGGAGGAAGGGCACGCGCGTTTCAACAGATTTTCAATCTGAAATCTAAAATCTCAAATCTGCAATCTTCAGTAGAAATCCGAGCAGCTTAAATAGAACCCGCACTGCGGACATTTCAGCTTGCAACGGCTCTCGCGCAGTTTCGCCGAGCAGTTCGGACAATATTCACCAGGATTCCCCGAACACAGATTCCCCGAGTCAGAATTTCCCGAGTACAGATCGGTCCACTCCGCTCCCGCCCCATGCCCCTGCTCTTTGGCTGCGCCTGCCGCCTGCGCTGCCTGCGATTCCTGCATCTCTGCACCACCTTATGGCGCGAGGTTACCGCGCACGGGTGCACTTCACAAGTGTGAAACCAGTTCCGCGCGCAATCAAACCGGGGCGCTACGCCGCGCGTTCGTTCGCCACATCGGCGGTTCGGCTCCAGCACTCGGCAATCAGCAGCCACGCTCCCAGCCGTCGCCACACTTTCACATAGCGCCCACGCTCAGGGACCAGCGTTCCATCCCCCTGCCGCAGCACCATGGAAAAGCGTCCCAGTTCCATGGCCATATCACCGGAGTGATCGACCCTCATGGTCTCCAGGCGCAGATCGCTGTAGCCGGCATCGCCCAACTGCCGCAGCAGACGCTCCACAGAGGTCTGGCCGTAGGCCGCCTCGCGCCGAGGCGCCAGCAGCACTCCATCATGCGCGAACAAGGCGGCTGCCTGATCGTAATTGCCTGTGTTGAAAGAAGTTGCAAAATCCTGCGTGAGATCGCGGAGATGAGACTCCACGTCCCTGAACGGACGAGCGTCCGCTTGGGCACTGGAATAGGGCCGGTACATCTACAACCTCCTGGGGGAAGGCACCGGACAGCTCGCCTCGGCCGAGCAGGCGAGCACGCCCGAAAAGCGTGCCCATTCTAGCGCAAAAGCAGCTGTGGAATGCGAAAAGTTTTTTGCTTGCTTAACCGGAAAAATGGATGGAGACGTGAATATGCAGTTGACGGCAATTCCCGCTGCGCAACCTGCGGCGTTTCCTCAGCGCTCGAACGGAGCCGAACGGCTAGGAAAACCCGTCAAGCCACTGTTGCTGGAGATAGCAGCCGGAGGTTTCGGAGTGGCCACACTGAGCGAAGAGTCTTGCCGCGCGGCAATCTGCTTCTTCACCCGTTCCAGCAAGATAAGCAGTTTTCTCGATTCGTGGTCTCTCTCGGCCTGCTCGCACATCTTCTTAAAGTCTTGTGGAGCATACGTGACACGATTCGTCATGGGGGCTGGTCCTTGATCTAACGTCGTGTATTTGAACGTCGTGTACGGAGAAGCGATAGGCTACCCTATCTCCCGTCGCTTGCCAAGTCCCCGTTTGAACGAGCGGCGGCCACTCTAGCCCGTTCTCGCCAGGTAGTGGTATTCGTTCCCGCGCTCATCGGCCAGCAGCACCCAAAGCGTGTATATGCCCAACGCGGTTCCGAAAGGGGGATGCAGCAGCGCCAGCACTCCCAGAATGATCGCCGTGATCCGCGCCCAGGGACGCGTCTGCATCAAGCCCAGACCCACGCAAATGCCGCCCGCGGCCAAAACTGCGAGCGAACTGCCCAGCAGAATCAGCATCACCGGAAAAAGTCCCTCCAACGGCTCCTGTCCATGCACCACAAAGTGCAGAAAAGCCGGTCCCAGCGCGATCAGAATCACGGCCGGAATCAGAAACAATGCGCCCGTTGCGATCCACAGAATTCCGAGTATGTGCAGGTGCCGCTCCAGCCGCGATTGCGCGACTGCGCTGACCGGATCGCCGATCCGCCGCCCGCAGTTCGGACAAGCAGCGGCCTCCGATGGCATCTCGGTCCCGCACCGGTTGCAGAACATAAACCCTCCGTCTCCTGTAATACAGTACGAAAATCAGGCCGGTAAGTTCCGCTTCATGGAGCATTGCGTTCGATCCCGCCGGCTCGCCCACAGAGCCTGCCATCTTGTTGGCTCCAAAGGTACATGACCTTCGTGGCCATTGAGCCAGCACGCAAATTGCACGAAAATCATGCTTTAGCAGGATTCTGTCCTGCGGGAGAGAGTGTGCTCCGTCGGACTCTGATTTTCTATCTGTTTCTTGCCACCAATGTCTCGTTGGCGGCCGCCCGCGATCTTGCGCTGGTCTCGAACAAAACCAACTCGCTCAGCGCGATCACGCTGCCTGACCTCGTCAAGATCTGCAAGGCGCAAACCAAGAGCTGGCCCGATGGCAAGCCGGTCACGTTTATCATGCGGGCTCCCTCTGCCCCCGAAATGAAGATGTTCCTGCAAAAGGTCTACGAAATGCCCGAGGGGCAGGTGAAGGAACTGATCTCTACTGCTAATCATGGCCGCACGAACCACCCGGCCATTCTCATCGCCGATTCCGACGAAGACCTGGTCAACAAAGTCGCATCCATTCCGGGTGCGATCGGTGTAGTCGACGTCTACTCGATTAACAGCAGTGTGTCTGTGGTGAAACTTGCGGGCAAACTGCCGCTCGAGCCCGGATACCTGCTGCACGGAGATTAACTGTTGCAAGGAAAAGAAACAAAATCACGGGGAGCCACTGCCGAGGCCAGCGCAGCGGCGAAATCTCTAGAGCCCAAGTCTCCGGAAGCCAGGCCGCCGACGCTTCAGCTTCCTGAAATCAAAGCTTCGGACGCCAGACTGGCGGCGCCTAAGACTTCAGAAAGTAAGTTTGCCCACGCACGGCGTTTTCCCCGTTTTGTTCTTGACGTGCGCCTGCAAGTAAGAATGTTTCAGAATGGCGAGTTCCAGAGCTGCTGGGGCCGTTCCACTGAAATCGGGCAAGACGGCATTGGCGCCACTCTTACCGGCAGCCTCTCCACCGGCGAAATCGTTACTCTCGAAATCCCCCTGCCTCTGACTCCGTATCCCATCAAGGTGCGCGCCATCGTGCGCTTCTGCCAGGGTCTGCGCTACGGCTTCGAGTTCCTGACCATGAACGACTCCCAGCGCGACACCGTGCGCCGCGTCTGCGAATACCTCGCCACCAAATCCTAAGAGACGAGGGTCTTCGGGGGCCTGCATCCGTTTCGCGCGCCGGCGTTACGAAACGTTTGTCATTCCGAGCGGCGAAGCCGCGAGGAACCTGCTTTTCCCCAACCAACACCACGATCCCTCCCGGCATCCCACCGTAAAATAGATCTGACTCCATGCGTGCTCTCCTCCTCACGCTAACTCTTGTCGCCACTGCGGCCGCCCAATCCGCGCCCGTCATCGTCGTCACCGACGAGAACGGCGTAGCGGTTGCCTCGGCACGCGTGTTCCTCGAATCCCCGCCTCTGCCCGAAGCCCGCTGTCAGACCGACTTTACCGGACGCTGCCAGTTCCCCCTGCTCTCCGCCGGCCCGTATCAGCTGCGCATCGAAAAAGAAGGGTTCTACGCCTCCGTGCAATCCAACGTTCAAATCGTCCCCGGCGCCACCATCGAAGTCACTCTCTTGCATCAACAGGAAGTTCGCGAAGTCGTCGACGTCCGCGAATCCCCTCCCGCCATCGATCCTGCGCAAGCGGCCGCGCAGGAAACCATCAGCGGCCTCGACGTGCTCAACATCGTTTATCCCGCCACCAACGACTACCGCAACGCTCTCAACTTCATCCCCGGTGTGGTGCAGGACCAGAATGGCCAGCCGCACGTCGCTGGTGCGGAAACGTATCAAACCGTCACACTGCTCGACGGCTTCGACGTGACTCAACCCGCCAACGGACAGCTCCTGGTGCGGGTGAGCACCGACGCCTTCCGCTCCATTCAGGTCGAGCCCGCCCGCGAGCCCGCCGAAGACGGCAAGGGCTCGGGCGGCCTGCTTGCTCTCAACACCGGCATCGGCGACGACCATTACCGCTTCTACGCCACCGACTTCATTCCCTCGGTGCAGTTCAAGCACGGTCTGCGCTTCGACCAGTTCCTTCCGCGCTTCACTTTCTCCGGCCCGCTTGGAAAGATAAACGAGAAGGGAAAAATCTGGTTCTACAACGCCTTCGACGGCGAGTACGACAACACCATTTACACCCAACTCCCCGTCGGCGCCGATAACGACCACACCCTCCGTCTCGGCAATCTCACCAAACTGCAGGCCAACCTGACTGCCCGCAATATTCTCACGCTCAGCTTCCTTCCCAACTATCTGCACGACCAATACGACGGCCTTTCTCCGCTCAGCCCGCAGCTGACCAATCCGAAAGATGTGGAGTCTATCTTCGTCGCGGGCGTGAAGGACCAGCACTATTTCAAGGGCGGCGAACTTTTTGAGGCCGGATTCGCTTTCGACCAATACAACGTCGCGCTGACCCCGTACGGAAACTCGCCGTACTTCGTTAATACCGGCGCCGCCGCTACTTCGACCACGCCTGTCGTTCTAGCGACTGCGGGCGGAAGCTACTACTTCGCCGATTCGACCCACGCACGCCGCTGGCAGGCCATCGCCAATCTTTTCCTGCCGCCGCGCGAGTGGCTTGGCCATCACGACTTCAAGGTCGGTATTGACCTGGACCGCATTTCCTACGACGCCGAGTTCAACCGCCAGCCAATCTCGTTCCTGATCGGCAGCGCCCAGCTC
>CAYOUY010000378.1:0-5982 GCA_964407245.1 uncultured Acidobacteriaceae bacterium | reverse complement strand
CGCGCCATGCGCAGGTAGTCGGCAAAAGCGAGGTCGCCGTAGAGCGCACCTTCATTCCCCGTCCGGCAATAGACACACTTGTAGTTGCAGCGGTCGGTAACGGAAATCCGCAGGTCAGAGATGCGGCGGCCGAATTTGTCGGTCAGCACCACTTCAGTATAGATGCGGGGACGCGAAGAAGGGCGCGGGCTAACGTTTGCCTGCCAGCGCTTTCGCAATCGCCGCCTCGGCCAACGGCGCCATGATCTTGTAGCCGGCCGCATTCGGATGCAGGCCGTCTTCTGAGAAATCGCGCTTCAACATGCCCTTGTCGTCGACCATGGCGCTGAAGTAGTCGAGATATACGAGCCCGTTCTGCCTGCAGTAATTCTTGAGCCATTGATTCAGCGCCAGGATGCGTTCCCGCGGACGCCGCGCAAACGATTCCTTCGCATCCGGCGTGTAGTTGTGCACCGGCAGCACGGAGGCGAAAATCACGCGAATGCCATGCACGCGCGCCAACTCAGCCATGGAGGCGTAGTTGGCTTCGATGTCCTCGTTGCGCGCGGGACCAGTGACACCGGCGATGTCGTTCGTTCCCGCGAGCACGACTAAGACTTTCGGGTGCAGATCGATGACGTCCTGACGAAAGCGCACCAGCATCTGCGGCGTAGTCTGGCCGTCAATGCCGCGGTTAATGTAGGGCTTGCCAGGAAAGTAATCCGCGAGCTTCCAATTGTCAGTGATGGAGTCGCCCAGGAAAATGACTCGATGTTCGTTGGCTGCGGGCGGCGGGAGCGCAGCATTGGCCTCGCGATAGCGTTTCAATTCTCCGAAGTCATCGGTGTAGATGGCGATACGCGAGGCGCGGTATTCATCGAGGCCGGGAGAGCCGGTGGAAGGGATGGAGGGCGCCGACTGCTGGGCGAAGGCTGTGACGGACAACAACGCAAGACACAGACACCGTTTCACTCCGGGGCTAACATGCTTCGACATGCGCCCTCCACTTCGTTGGACTCAACGCGGCCGGCGGCAGTTTCTCTCGAACCAGCCTGCGAAACTCTACCAGTTGCTCACTGGAAAAGGCACGCTTTGGAATAACCTGAACGGACCTCGCACCGAGATAAAGCAAAAACAGGTTCTGTGTTTCGTGCCATTGGATGTAGGCAGCCCAGTTTGTATTGCTGCTGCCAACCTCGCTTTCGACTCGTAGACCGGCCTCATCGATCTGCGCTCTCTCAGCTCGCGCAAAGTTCGGATGGCGAAGGAAATCTCTCCTTAACCGATGCGGACGAATCGCTGCAAGGATGAGGAGCGGTATCACAGTTACTGCGGCGATGGCCATCATGGCTCGGCCTTGTGGCACACCGAGGGCAACCAGCCCAGCAGAACCAACTATGTAGATGCCACACCACAGAACCGTGGAACCAATCTTATGCCCGAGTGTCCGTGCCTGCTGCGTTGCAAGAAGCTCTTCGTAGTCGGCAAAAGCACGTTGATAATGGACTTCCATACCGCTCTCCCGGCGCCCTTAACGTAGTACCAAAGGAACTCGGTTGTCCATTGAGTCGCTTTCGTAAGGTCGCGTTCAGGTGCTATCGTTATCACAGGCCGTATGAGTACCGCAAAACAAGACGTGGAGCTGCTGTTGAACAACCTGCCGGACGACTGTTCGGTCGAGGACATTCAGTACCACCTGTACGTCCTCGATAAAGTCCGGCGAGGCCTGGAGGATGCTCACGTCAACGGCACACTCTCGCAAGAAGAAGTTGAGTCCCGCCTGAGCAAATGGCTCACCGAGTAGTCTGGTCGCGCCGTGCACTTCACGATCTGGAAAGTATCGCGGAGTATATCGCCGCAGATTCCACGACCTTCGCGGGTATCGTCGTCAGGAAGATCGTTAATCAGACAAGAATCTTGGCGCAGTTCCCGCGCTCGGGACGCAAAGTCCCGGAGTTCGATGATGAGAATATTCGCGAGCTGATCGTCTACAGTTACCGCATCATTTATCGCGTCCACGACAACGAGATCGTCATTGCGGCTGTCGTTCATGGGAAGCAAATTCTGCAATAGCCGGCGCGCCCGAGTGCTGTATCTGTGAAAAGCCGCGTGAATCCGTGGCGAAGAAGTTCGCGCGGGAGATCCTTCGCCTCGCTCAGGGCCAGCGCAGCGGGGCTCAGACGCCCCCGCTAATCGCGCTCACATCCCATCGTAATTTGGCCCGCCACCGCCCTCGGGTGGGACCCACGTAATGATCTGGTAGGGGTCGGCGATGTCGCAGGTTTTGCAGTGCACGCAGTTCGAGGGATTCAGGCTAATTCGTTTGCCGTTCGGCTGGCTCGCGTCATCGACCATTTCATACACGTTGGCGGGGCAGAAATTCTGGCAGGGGCCGCCGAACTCTTTCACGCAGCGCGTGTTGCAGATGTTGGTGTCGTGGATGACCAGGTGCGCGGGCTGGTCTTCTTCGTGCTTGGTGCCGGAGTGGTAGAGGTCGGTGAGCTTGTCGAAGGTGAGCTTGCCGTCGCCTTTATAGGGGCCGAGCAGGTGAGCTTCCGCGCCGCCATCTGCAGGCAGATCGGCAAGCTTGCGCATGCGGTCGTATCCGGCATGACCGGGATAGCGATTTCTCAAGCCCCGTCCACCCGTGATCATTTGCAGGCCGGTGTTGAACATGCCGGCGAACATGCCGTGCTCGAATCCCTGATGCAGGTTGCGGACTTTCCAGAGCTCGTCTTTGATCCAGCTGGACTCCACTTTCTTTTGAAAACCGCTGAGCACTGCTGCTGATGAATCATCTTTCAGTAAGGCCTCGAAAGCAGTCTCTGCCGCGAGCATGCCGCTCTTGATGGCGAGATGAATGCCCTTGAGCCGCGCCGAGTTGAGGAAGCCGGCAGCGTCGCCGAGGATCATCCATCCGTTGCCCGCCACCGGCGGAATCGCCCACCAGCCGCCGTAGGGCATGGACTTCGCCCCGTAGCGGATCATCTTGCCGCCTTCGAGCAGCTTCGCCACGAGAGGATGGCGCTTGAACTCCTGTAGCACGCGCTGCGGATCGAGTCGCGGATCGGCGTAGTCGAGACCGGTGACGAATCCGAGCGACACGATCGTGGTTGCGCCCTCACCTTTCGAGCCGTAAATCCAGGCGCCGCCGTATTCGTGCGTGGTGAGCGGCCAGCCCATGGTGTAGATGACTTCACCCGGCGCGACGCGGCCAAAGGGAACTTCCCAAAGTTCTTTCACGCCGACGCCGTAGGTTTGCGGATTCGCGTTTTTTGCGAGATCGAATTTCGCGATGAGCTGCTTGGTCAGCGATCCGCGCGTGCCTTCGGCGAGAATCACGACTTTGGCCTGCAGGTCGTAGCCGGGCTCGAAATTCGACTTGGGATGGCCTTCCTTGTCGACACCTTTGTCGTCCGTCTGAACACCGGTGACGCGGGCTTCTTTTGCGTCTTCGCTGAGGATTAATTCCGATCCCGCAAAGCCGGTGAAAATCGTGATCCCCGTTTCTTCCACCTTGTTGCCCAGCCACTTCACAAACTTGTTCAGCGAGATGACGTAGTTGCCGTGATCGCGCAGAAACGGCGGCGTGACGGGAAATTTGAACTTGCCCTTCTCGGTGAGGAAGTAAACGGCTTCTTTCACCACTTCGGCGTCGAGCGGAGCTTCTTTTTCGAATCCGGGAAGCAGTTCGCGCATGGAGCGGGGATCGAGCAAAGCGCCGGAGAGGCAATGCTGGCCGATCTCGCGGGCTTTCTCGAGGACGTAGATATTTTCTTTGCTCAACTGCGCGTCAGGATGCGCGGCGTTGTGCGCGTCGATGAGCTGCGCCAAACGAAGCGCGCAGGCCATGCCCGCAGGCCCTCCGCCGACGATGACTACGTCGGCTGGCATCTGCGGGCGTTCGACGCCTTCGATCGGTTTACGGAAAATGAGCATTCGGAAGACTTCCCTTCCGCTGATTCACGCGGATGAACGCGGATCGAAAGAGTCCAATCGGTTCGAAATCCGCTGAATCCACGTTGATCCGCGGCGCAGAAGTTAGCCGCCCGCCTTTGCCTTCTTCACTTCCTCAATCAGCGGAGGGACGATGTCGAATAAATTGCCGACCACGGCATAGTCGGCGATCTCGAAAATCGGGGCCTCGGAATCCTTATTCACGGCAATGATCGTTCGCGAGCCCTTCATGCCAACAATGTGCTGAATGGCACCACTGATGCCCAGTGCAAGATAGAGCTTGGGCGCGACCGTCTGGCCCGAGGAACCGATCTGGCGGTCCATGGGAAGCCAGCCGGAATCGCAGATCGGGCGCGAAGCGGCCAGGTCGCCGCCGAGAGCGTCGGCCAGATTCTTCGCGATCTCGATATTCTTCTGCTCCTTGATGCCGCGGCCCACGGCCACGATGACTTCGGCCTGGGTGAGATCGACCGCCTGCTTAGCTTCTTTGAAAACTTCCTGCGGCTTGTTGCGGACCACGCTGTCGCCAATGTCCACGTTCACGGTCTCGACCGGAGCGGCACTGGCGCCAGCCTCGGCCTTGTCTCCGCGGAATGCTCCGTTCTGAAAAGTTGCAAACCAGGGCGCGTCGCCGGCGAAGCTGACGTCGGCGGCGAGTTTGCCCTGGAACATCTGCCGCGTGAAAATGAGTTTCCCCGCTTCATGTTTGAAGCCAATGCAGTCGCTGATGACGGTGCGCCCGATGGCTGTGGCGAGCTTAGGAATGAAGTCGCGCACCTGATAGGTGTGCGGCATGATCACGAGCTTCGGCTGCTTCGCGGCAAGGAACTGCTTCAGCGCAGCGGCAAATGCATCGGGGGTATAGGGCTCGAGCTTCGGCGACTCGATGGCCCACACTTTGGCGACTTTTTTCGCGGCAACTTCGGCGGCGACCGGCGCGGCCCCGACTACGGCCGCTTCCAGTGGCCAGCCGGTGGCTGCTGCAAGAGCCTGGCCCGCAGTGATGGTTTCCCAGGAAACGCGATTCAGCTTGCCTTCGCGCTGTTCAACGACGACTAAGATCGTATCGGCCATATCACTCCCAACACTTATTTGTCATTCGAGCGGGCGAAGCCCGCGAGGAATCTGCTTCGTGCGTATGCCAAACCGCCGAGCTTCGCTCGGCCGGACAGCCGAGGGCGGCTGTCCCTACATGGACCTCTACAACACACGCAGTTCGTTGCGCAGCTTATCCACCAGCTTCTTCGCGATTTCGGCCGGCGGGCCGTCGATGTGTTCAGTCTTTTTGGTTTTCTGCGGCACGTAGAGCTTTTCGATTTTTTGCAAATTCGGGCCGATCGCCGATTGCACTTCGGCCAGGGTCACTTTGCGCAGGGGCTTGTTCTTGGCCTGCTTGATGCCGATCAGCGTGGCGTAGCGCAATTTGTTGATCCCCGACTGAATCGTCAGCACGGCGGGCAAAGGCATGTCGACGAACTGAAAATATCCGGCTTCGAGCTCGCGCTTCACGCGAATACCGGCGTCGTTTTTTTCGATCTGCATGATGATCGTGGCGTGCGGCCAGCCCAGCAATTCGGCGAGAATCACGCCAGTTTGGGCGTACCCATAGTCGTCTGACTGCAAGCCGGTGAAGATCAGATCGAATTGTTCGTCTTTAATGGCGGCGGCGAAGGCCCTCGCGGTGTTAAAGGCGTCGAGGCCAACGAAGGCGTTGTCTTCGAGATGAATGGCACGGTCTGCGCCTTTAGCCAAGGCTTCGCGCAGAACCTGCTGGGCGCGCCCTGGGCCGGAGGTGATTACAACCACTTCACCGCCGTGTTTTTCCTTCTGCCGAAGTGCCTCCTCGAGCGCGTAGGCATCCGGTTCATTGACTCCGTAGGAAACATCTTCCCGAATCCAGGTGCTGCTACCGTTGAGCTTCAGGGGCGCATCTTTCTGCGGCACCTGCTTCATGCAAACCAGGATTTTCAAGAATTATGACTCCTTACTCGGTGGCTCCCGAGAGCCACAACAAAACTGTTAAGTATAAATGAGCGGCGAGCGCCG
>CAYOUY010000377.1:0-14229 GCA_964407245.1 uncultured Acidobacteriaceae bacterium | reverse complement strand
CCTGGCCTTGGATAGGAAGCCATCGTGCAGCAGGTGTTCGTAGCCGCAGTAGTTGTGATGGATGGAGTGCTCCATCATCCGCCAGCCGATCTGTGGTTGATTGCAGAACACCATGATCATTCCCCGGTAGAAGTGCGGTTCCGAGTCGCCGATGGACAAGCTGCTGGATTCTGCTTCCTCGGAGAGGTGATCGAACTCGGGGCCCGAGCGGTGTTCGAGACACGACTCCTCGAAACTACGTGCGTAGAAGGGAGTGTCCGGGAGACGTTTGACAAGTTCGAGCGCCTGATCCAGCTTGCCTTCCCTCATCAAGAGCGTGCTGGCCAGGTTGTTCGCCCAGTCCGACCCTGCATCCAAATTGGCATAGATGCGCGCGCGCTCCATATTCCCCGCGCTGGCGAAAGCGACAGCGCAGGAGCGTAGCTGATGGTTTTCGGGATCGAGTCGCAACGCGGCATCGCATTCCTGCCCGGCTTCCTGCAACAAGCCCGCGTAGCGCAGGATGTAAGCGAGGGTGAAATGCGATTGGGCGCTGTCGGGGCGTCGGCGGAGCATGGACTGTGCCTGCTGATAAGCACCTTCCAGGTCTCCCGCTTCAGCCCGGGCGGTCGCGAGTTGTCCCGCCGGCAAAATCAAGTTCGGATCAAGAGCCAGGGCACGTTGCAGAGCTGACTCCGAACGCTGAGACATCTCCTTCCCACCAGTGCCGTATTCGGCTTCGTAGTAGTAGCGCACCCCCAGGGCGGCCCAGGCGGGAGCGTAGTTAGGGTCGAGTCCCACGGCCTGCTCCAGATCGGCGATGGCGGCTTTATTCGTGGTGTTGTCGTGGGGTACGGCCAGGCTGTGCAGGTAAAGGTCGTACGCTTGTTCGTTCTGCGGCCGAGTCTCACCCTCGGGAGGGCCGGTTCCGGCGCCCAGAGCTGGAAGTAAGCCCTGGTGAATTTTGGCTGTAATCAAGGCGCGCAGGTTGACCATGTCTGTAGAAGCGGCGCTGACCGCGTCCTGCCAGACGACGCGGTTGTTTTCCGCATCCACCGCTTCGAGCGTTACCCGCAGGTCGTTGCCCGCCTTCATGAAGTGGCCTGTGACGATGTTCCGCACGTGCATTTCATGTGCAGCCTGCTGCAGATCGAGAGAAGGACCGGCGTACTTGCTTGCTGTGGCAAAAGGACGAATGGAGAGTGAGCGGGCATAGCTGAGGGTGGTCGAGATCTCATCGGGCAGCGCGAGACGCAGGAAATCTGTGTCCTTATCGGCGCCCAGATTCTGGAAGGGCAGCACGGCGACCGTGGTTTCGAGGCCGGGTCCGGCGGAGGGAGTCGCGGCGCGGCGGAAATACCACAGCCCCGCCAGCATGGCCACAAGAACGAGAGCACCCGCCAGCGCAATGGCTATTCGCGATCGCGGTCGAGGGCTAGCCCCGACCTGGGTCGCAGCTGTTTGCGCAGAAACTGATCCCGACACGGAATCGCGCCGCGCGCGGATCAGATCGGCCTTCATTTCGGAAGCGTGCAGATAGCGGACTTCGCGATCTTTCTCCAGCGCTTTCTGGATGACTCTTTCCAGATCTGCCGGCAGAGCCGGAACCAGCCGCGAGGGCGCGGACGGAGGCCGGTTCAGAATGGAATCAAAAATAGCCGCGGAAGTGGCGCCGTGGAACGGCACGGCTCCCGTGGCCATCTCGTAGAGCACGGCTCCAAAAGAAAAAAGATCCGTGCGCGCGTCCAGTTCCTTCCCCAGGGCCTGCTCGGGCGACATATAAGCGACCGTCCCCAGCGTTGTGCCCGGGCTGGTCAAGTTCGTGTTGCTGGCATCGATGGTGGCCTGGGAAGCACCGATCTGCGCCGCGTTGCCTTCCATTTTGGCCAGGCCGAAATCCAGAATCTTAGCGTGGCCGCGCTTAGTCACGAAGATGTTTGCCGGTTTGATGTCGCGGTGGACAATACCTTGTGCGTGGGCCGCATCGAGAGCATCGGCAATCTCGATCGCCAGCGTGAACACCTTGTCAAGATCCATCGGCTGGCTCCCGATCAGATGTTTCAGCGTAGCCCCGTCCAGGAATTCCATGGCGATAAACGTCCGGCCCCCGGCTTCGCCAATGTCGTAAACGGTGCAGATGTTGGGGTGATTCAGCGCGGACGCGGCTTGGGCTTCACGCTGGAAACGAGCCAGAGCCACGGGATCGCCGGCCAGACCCTCGGGGAGCAACTTGAGCGCGACGAAGCGATGCAGGCGAGTGTCTTCGGCTTTGTAGACGACTCCCATTCCTCCGCCTCCGAGTTTCTCGACAATACGGTAATGGGAGAGGGTCTGCCCGATGAGCTCCGAGGTGCCCCACATAGTGGAGGAATCTTAGGATGCAAACGAAAGTCAGGTCAACCGCGCAGAAGTCGGCTCATAGTTTACCGGAATACAAGGCAATCCGGAGCCTGCGATAAGGCTCAACGGATTGTGCCAAATTTCCGCCTTACCAAACCGCAGGTTCGGAAAGATAAGACTTGACTCTACTAGTCGGAATCCGATATAACGGAATCCGACTATGAAAGAAGATTTTGGCCAATTTGTTCCTCTTTCTCCTGCTGCGCTGCATATCCTGCTCGCCCTCGCCGGCGAAGATCGTCACGGCTACGGGATTATGCGCGAGGTGGCCCGTCAGTCCGACGGTCGCTACAAGCTGGGACCCGGCACGTTGTACGACAATCTGCAAAAACTGCTCGATCAAGGCATCGTGGAAGAGCGCACCTCGCGCTCTGCCGGCGATGATCCACGGCGCCGCTACTATCGGCTGTCACGCTTTGGCCGCGGACTCTTGGCTACGGAGGTTGCGAGACTCGAAGGTGTGGTGCGCGAAGCGAGACTACATCTCAAAATCCGTCCGGAGAAGGCATGATGAACCGCACCTTGTATCGTTGGCTTATTTGTCTGCATCCACTCGCCTTTCGCCTGCGGTTCGAGCAGGAACTTCTTTGGATATTTGACGAATCCAGTGACGCATCCGGCGCGGCGCCGCTCCTGTATGACGCCGCGATCTCTCTGCTGCGACAGTGGGTCATGCGGTCGGGGATGTGGAAGTGGGTACTAGGAGGTATCGCCGGAGCACTGCCGGTCGTTATCGGTTTCGGAAGCTTCTTATTCCACTGGCCTATACGCCCGTAATCGCACCGAACTCTGAGTCGGTCATTCCTTGTGAGGAGGTCGGGCAGATGAGAAAGTGGGTTCGGAGAATCTCGTACCTATTTCTGACTCTGCTGGCTCTGGCCCTTCTGTGGGGTTTCGCATATGAACAGGTCGGGAGAGCCCGGGATGCCAGTCAACTGGCTCCACGAGTTGGACAGGCTGTCGATATTGGAGGACGCACTCTGAACCTCTACTGCTCCGGTCAGGGTACTCCGACCGTGATTCTTGAACCCGGAGGCAACTCGCCCGGTTATGAATGGCTGGTGCTACAGTCCAAAATGGCAGCGTTCACGCGCACCTGCTGGTACGACCGCGCGGGCGTGGGGTGGAGCGATCCGCCTTCGTCTCCGCGAACGGGCGCCAGTGTTGTCGCCGATCTGCACGAGGCGCTGCACCGCGCAGGCGTTCTGCCACCCTACGTGATGGCTGGTGGTTCGGTCGGAGGAGAATATGTCCGGATCTATACGGCGCGTTACCCCACGGACGTGGCCGGTTTGGTGTTAGTTGACCCCGCGACTCCCGACATGCGTGAGCCGGACTTCGCGTTAGCACCCATAAATCGTATGTCGGGAAGCACGAGACACTTGATTTGCATGGCTCTACCAGCAATGGCTCGATTTGGCATCATTCGACTCCAGGCGGGGCGGGAGCGGCGACCTCCTCCGCCCGATTTCACTCCCGAGCAGGCCAGTGTACTGGCGAGGCTCGAAGCACAGCCGAAGGCGTTCAGGACCGATGCCGAGCAGGCTTGCGCCGCAACTGACGAAGGCAGAATCGTTCCGAGAACCGGGGGCGGAAATCCCGATATTGACAACGCCGTGCGTAATGCCGGCAGCTTGGGTGATCGCCCGCTCGTCGTGCTGACAGCAGGGAGGTATTGGGCTCCGCCTGGTTTCGAAAAGGAAGCCGCCGAATATCACGAGATTCAAGTCCATCAACTACAGGCGAGCCTGGCGCGCTTGTCAACCCGCGGGCGGCAAGTCATCGTGGACGCGGAGCACGATATGGCAGCGTCGCCGGACTCCATTGTCACGGCAGTCCGGCAAGTGGTAGACGAAGTGCGCGCAAGCAACAACTGATGGTTCGGACTGACTCACTGTTTCAGCTCAGCGTCCCAGTTCGTCACGAGCGTTAGTGGCACAGGGCTTTCCAGTGCGGAGTTCAGCAGCAGAAAACGGCCCTCGCGGGTTACATCGTAGCCGCCGCCGCCAATCGAAGCTCGCACCGAAGTCTTGAACAACGGCACCGGCTTGCCGAGCCGAATCTGATCCTTGCCCAATTCGACTTCGACAGCCATCAACTCCTGGTAGGGGTCGAGATAGTACAGGTGCTTTCCATCCTTCCCCCACACGGCCATGGAACCGCCGCCGACAGAAACCTGGTATTTGCTTTCCCCGCCGGGAAACTTTGTAACGTAAATTTCGATTTGATGGGATTCGTTGGATTGATAAGCGATCCAACCCCCGGCCGGAGCAAAGCGAGCATTTTTGGAGCTCGCCAGCCCGCCCGGCATTCCCTCGAGATGGTCAATCAGCAACAACGGCTTGCCATCCCCGCTCAGCAGCAAGGCTTTCAATTGTGAGGACTGTGCGTCCCCTTCCTCGTACAAGAGATATTTGCCGTCCGGAGAAACATCGACAGGGGCAAGCTTCCTGTCGGAAGCCAGGACGCGCTGTTGCGGGCCGGAGCCGTCCGCCGGGCGCGAATAAATGGCTTGAGGACCGCCGCTCTCACTGAAGCTGAAGTAAATCGTTTTGCCGTCGGGAGACCAGACGGGTGAACTCACAAAACGCCCGCCGAAACTGAATCGTGTCCGCGCACCAGTTTTCAACTCCAGAAGCCAGATGTTGTTTTCCGATGTCCCATTCGGGAACGTCACTTTCGTCTCATCAGGCGAGATCCGCGTCGAGCCGATAAAGCCTGGTTCCACGACCTGCTCGGTTTCCTTGCCTTGGGCATCCACCCACGCCATGTGCTCGCCCGCGGGTTCGACGCCGTACTCATATGCCAGCAAACCATTTTGCGTGGCCGAGAACACTGCCCCCGCGACTAAGTCGTCGCGCTGCACATGTTCGGCGACGATAGTAACCGGCCCCGTTAGTTTGCCGGCCGAGATGTCCAGTTTCTGCGCCGTCAGCGCGCCGTCGCGGACAGCCAGCAACTGTCCAGAAGCAAATGAAGACAGGTAATAGCGCCCGTGGAGAAGTACGCTCTCATTTCCTCCATCAATCGAGGCGAGACGAACTTCATTGTGGTCGTCCACCGAACCGATTGGAGTGCGCAGATAGATGAAGTGCTTCCCGTCGGGCAGAAAAAACGGCCAGCGGCGGGACTCGGTCCCAGCAGGCTGTTCTGTAACGGGCGCAGGAGTTCCACCGGCAGCCGAAACGCGAAGAATCGGGCTGCCGATCTGCGGCGCGAGAAGGATCACGTCGCCGGGGCCCCAGGACGCGCCTCGTCCATTCGGCGCATCGCAGATCGTGACCGGCGGGCCGCCGTTGGCATCCATGCGCCATAGTTTTCCATTGGCGAAGAAGGCGATCGTGTTGCCGTCGGGCGACCAGAAGGGAAAGAACGCGCCGTTGGTGCCCGCCAGTTCAACCGCATCCATTTTGTCGAGAGAGCGCACCCACAACGAAGTCTTGCCCGCGCGGCTGGCTACAAATACGATGCGTTTTCCGTCCGGAGAAAATGCCGCAGGGCCGTTGCGATTCAGCAGAGCGAATTGTGTGCCCTCGGGCGGAAGCAGGGTCGTGCGCATGACCTGCCGCGGAGCTTGTGGCCGCAACCAGCCCATCGCAGCGACAGAGATGGCGATCGAGAGCAGCGCCGTCATCGCCCCCCACGCCATCCGGTTTGTTTTTGTCCGCGCAGGAGCGGAGGCTCCTGCTTGGCCGGTCTGGCTTGCATGCTCGCAGATCCACTTCAGCTGCAACTTGACGTCGTGCGCGGTTTGAAAGCGATCATCGGGCGATTTGGCCAAACAGCCCTTGATGACTTGCTCCAGCACCGGTGGCGTCAGCGGACGAACGGCCGAAATCGGTTCCGGTTCCCTCTCCAGGATGGCGCTCGCTACGCTGATCTGCGTTTTTCCTTCGAAGGCTCGCTTCCCGGTTGCCGCTTCATAGAGCACGGCACCGAGCGCGAAAATGTCAGTGCGTGCGTCGGCCTCTTTTCCCGCGATCTGCTCCGGCGACATGTATTCGATCGTCCCCAGGATCGCGCCCGCGCTCGTGAGCGGACTCTGATTGCTGGTCGCGTCCAAAGTGACTCCAGAAAGCAGCGGCGCCGAGCCTGAGGCGCTTCCGAGCGCTGACGGCTTGGCCAATCCAAAGTCCATCAGCTTCGCCCCAGTTTTGGTCAGCATCACGTTCGCGGGCTTGAGGTCGCGATGCACGATGCCGTAGCGGTGAGCGACGGTCAAGGCCTCCGCCACCTCCGAGCCGATCCGCGCGACTTCGCTAACCGACAGCGGCCCTTTGCCCAGTCTCGCGCTGAGAGCTTCTCCTTCCAGAAACTCCATGACCAGGTAGTCGACGCCATCCTGCGAGCCGATGTCGTAGAGATGACAAATGTTGGGATGATTAAGCGATGAGAGTGCGCGGGCCTCGCGTTCGAAGCGCTGTTTCAGCTCTGCGGACGAAGATAGATGGGCCGCGAGAACCTTGATTGCGACTGTCCGGTTCAGGCGTGTGTCGCGGGCGCGATACACCTCTCCCATGCCGCCGGCGCCGAGCGCCGATTGAATTTCATAAGGCCCGAGTTTTGCGCCGTTGGTCAGCCCCATGCGTCGCGCGCCATTATAACGTGCAAAACTGCAGAGGGAAGCGGCATCTGAATCTGGACCGCCTTCGCCAATTTGGGACCAGCCGAAGCCAATTCGGCTGTTTGACGCACCTCGCCGAAGGCTGTCACAGATTCAGCGTGCTATCCTGACCTCTTCAGCCATGCCCGCCCTGCGCGTCATCCTGCTTTGGCATCAGCACCAGCCGTTCTACAAAGATCTGGTCACGGGCGAATATCGCTTGCCCTGGACGCGCCTGCACGCACTCAAAGACTACTACGGCATGGTGAAACTGCTCGATGAGTTCCCCAACGTTCACCAGAATTTCAACCTCGTGCCCTCGCTCATGGTTCAGATTCAGGATTACGCGGCGGGAACGGCGGAAGATCCATTTCTGCGAGTGGCGGCCAAGCCGGCGAAAGACTTGTCGGTGGAGGAACGCCGCTTTGCACTGCAGTATCTGTTTCAGGCCAATCCGCAAAATTTGATCGGCCGTTATCCGCGGTACCGCGAGTTGTGGGAGCGCTTTCGCGAGCATGGCGACCATCCTGAACGCGCGGAGCGCTATTTTCAGCCGCAGGACTTTACCGATCTGCAGGTGCTCTCGCAAATTGCGTGGTTCGACGAGTTCTTTCTGGAAGAGAAAGACATCGCGGCGCTGGTGGCTAAAGGACACGGCTTCTCGCTCGACGACCAGAAGCTGGTGATCGCGCGGGAGCGGGAACTGATTGGTAAAGTTCTGCCTGCACATGCCGAGGCGGCGAAGAAAGCTTCGATCGAAATCTCAGCCACGCCGTTTTATCACCCCATTCTGCCGCTGGTGTGCGACACGAACGCAGGGGGCGCTTCGTCGCCGGGGCTGCCGTTGCCGCAGAATCGATTTCGGCATCCAGAAGACGCGCGCGAGCAACTCGTGCGCGGAATGGATCTGCACGAAAAAGTCTTCGGCGTGCGACCCAAGGGCATTTGGCCGTCGGAAGGCAGCGTGTCGGAAGAAGTGCTCGCGATTGCGCACAATCTAGGCGTCAAGTGGATGGCCACCGATGAAGGCGTGCTCGGAAGGAGCACCGGCTCATTCTTCGCCCGCGACGGCGGCGGGCGCCTGCCGGCGCAACTCGGCGAAAAGCTCTACAACATTCACCGCTACGAAAACGACTCGACCACGATGCATCTGGTGTTCCGCGATCACACGATTTCCGATCTGATCGGCTTCGTGTATTCCGGAATGCCCCCGACCGATGCCGCCCGCCACCTGATCGGCAACATCCGCAATGCAGCCCAGCCGGTGCTGGCCAAGGGCCGCGACGCCGTGGTCTCGATCATTCTCGATGGCGAAAATGCCTGGGAGTACTACCCGAAGTCTGGCCGCGAGTTCCTGCGCCGCTTCTATGACGAACTGCAGCGCGATAAAGGTGTCGAAGCGGTGACCA
The DNA here is from genome assembly GCA_964407245.1 of uncultured Acidobacteriaceae bacterium. Lineage (GTDB taxonomy): Bacteria > Acidobacteriota > Terriglobia > Terriglobales > Acidobacteriaceae > Sulfotelmatobacter. The sequence continues at coordinate 5,838 of CAYOUY010000377.1, read as the reverse complement.
TTTCGGAGGCGATCGCGCGGCACAAGGATTTCGGCAAGATGACTGCGCTCGTTCCCGGCTCCTGGATCAACGCCAACTTCAATGTGTGGATCGGTGCTCCCGAAGACAATCGAGCCTGGGATTACCTCCATCACGCCCGCGAGTTTTACGCACAGAATGCCGCCCGCGCCAATGAAGCCCAGCGAAAGGTGGCGTTTGACGAAATTCTCATCGCCGAAGGCAGCGACTGGAACTGGTGGTACGGGCCGGAGCATCACTCGGCCAACGACCGCGACTTCGACGAACTCTACCGCAAGCATCTGTCGAACGTGTATCAGGCGCTGGGCGCAGTCGCTCCCGACTATCTGGCGCAGCCTATTACAGGCGCCGAGGTGCGGCCGTCGTTCGTGCCGCAGACGGCATATATCCATCCCCGCGTGGCCGCCGACAAAGTGCGCTACTTCGAGTGGATGGGCGCTGCGGCTTACACCGCCGACCACCGCGCCGGCTCCATGCACGGCAAACAGTTTCTTCTGGATGCGGTCTACGCGGGAATTGACTCAACGCATCTGTACGGGCGGCTCGACTTCACGGATAAAATTCCCGACGCAGATTTCGAACTGGTGGTGAACATAGAGTCGTGGGCCGCTGGCGAGCCTCGTCCGCGCCGCACTCTGCGCGTAGATGTAGGCGCGCAAAAGTCCCGGCTGAAGGTATGGAAGATCGAGAGCACAAGCGAAGGCCGGGTTCTGGCTTCGTCGGGCAGTGCCGATGACGCCGCGAAGGTCGTGCTGCTGCGCAACTTTGAATTCAAGCTGCCATTGATCTGGCTGCTGGCGACTCCAAGTTCGGCTCCCACTGAGGGCGCTGCAACGAAATCCACGGCTGCAGCCACGAGCAAGGTGCGTCTGCGTTTCAGCTTGTGGCAGAATCGGCTGCCTGTCGATTCGCTGCCGCTGGAGGGCTGGATCGAATTGCAGGTGGTCAGCGAGGGAGAGTTGTTGTTTGGGGCGTGAGAGCGCGGGATCGCTAAGGCCTAAGGATCAGCAGGTGCTCGAGTCTTCCCTCGAACCCTGGATCGAAGGTGACCAGCAGCATCCCCTCAAGCGTCGCGAATGCAGCCAAGTATGCGTCGGCCCACAGCTTGGAATTGGAGTGCGGCCAACGGGACAGCGCGCGAAACGAAGGCTCGATTCCTGCAGGCTCTTGCAGGAAAACAATGCGATCGTCTGTTAGCCAGCGGTCGTAGGCGTCCCACGCTTCAGACTGAGTCATCGCATCACCGCCCATCACGGCTGGAGTTGTAAGTAGGCGAAGAAGACTGATCTGAGTGAAGCGGCAGAAACCGATTCGGGATTCCTCAGCCAACGTCTCGAACCAACTCCGGGCGGAAGAGTGGTGGACGTGTCCTTCCCAGGTCAGGGCGACCCAGACATTCACATCAGGGAAAAGGAATAATCTCGAAGATCTTGGCATTGTCCAGCTTTGTCGATCCCGGACGTTTGGATCGAACGATGGGAAGAGTCACTCTTGAAGATCGCGCGCGCGGGTGCTTCAATTCCCGCTCCACTCCGCGAAGGATCAATTCCTTGACCGAACGGCCCTCGCTGGCGGCCTTGCCCTTGAGTTCGCGATAGAGAGGGTCCGGGATGTCCACCGTCGTTCGCATTTAGACATTCTGCCATATTTATGGCTGAAAAGAAAGTGATATTTGCCTAAAGGAAAACGCCGGGATGATGTCCCCGGCGTCCCTTTGTCAAGTAGAAACTGTGTCTATTTGCTTCCGCCGCTCGTCGCTGCTGGCGCGGACGCAGTCGTCGCCATTGGCCGGTTCAATTCCAGCGTGAGCTGCGTACCTGCGGGCAGCGTGGCCGAGCGATGCTGGACGAGCCAGTGGGTTGTGGTCGCGCCTGCGCCAACCGCTCCGCCAACGAGAACGCCGACTGGTCCGCCGGCGAGGCCGCCAATCAGCATTCCGCCGGCAGTTCCCCCTCCCACTTCGACTTGGTCGCGGCGGTCGTGGCCTGATCCTTTGAACTGGCCTTCGTTGTTCACAGTCGTGCCCGGAATGTTGGTGTCAGTCAGCGTTGCGTCGAGGAAATAGCGCTCGCCCGTAGGCAGAATGACGGCCTCAGGCAGAATTCCGATCGTCGGTCTGCCCGAGATTCGGCGCGGCTCGCTCACTTTTGTGACGCGGCCTTCGATGGTTGCCCCGGCTGGAATCAGGGTCACGCCGTTGACGACCACCGGCTGTGTGAGGCTGGCGCGGAAGGGATCTCCAACGCGGTTGCTGAAGGTTGCCAGAGTCGTGTCGAGGCGAACCATCAGGGCCGTTCCCGCCGGCACGGGCGATCCGGTTTGAGCCGCCAGCAAAGAGGCGAGCAGCAGGCAAGGCAGCAGCATCCATTTCGTCTTCATCGTCGTCATACGGTACCTCCAAGAATCCCAAGCGTTCTTTTGACTTTAGACCAGCCCGGAATACGGGACAATACGCAGCCGGACAGGGGAACCACTGGAGATAAGGGGCTGCCGGCATCGTCCATTCGGCCAGTTCGGCGAGGCGGAACAGGACGGCCCTTGGCGAATAACCCAGCCTGTGTGCTTTGGTTGCGGCCTGAAACGCGGGGATTCGCAACCCGACGGCAGGCGGTCCCCACCCAGGTGACACCAATCACTGACAGTCAAATCGCCGAGATTAAGAATTTGTATACCGGAGTTCGGCCGCACAGTTGCTTGGCCCGGCCGAGGGGCAGTACCGTGCAGAAGGAGCCGCAAGAGGCGTTTGACGCCATTCGGAAGCATCTGCAACTCATCCTCCTGCGGGCGGAGCTTAGCCAAAACTCCCAATGTGAAGTTTGTGCGGCGACGGTGTGCGACATCGTCAAAGAGCTGCGTACGCTTGAAGCGTTTATCCAAGACGCCATAACCAAGAGTCACTGAATCTGTCGGCATAATTCCTTCGCGGCCGGCCCACTTCCACCGTGACATTTCCAGAGTTAGGACAAAGTCAGCGTCAGCGAAGAAGACCCGCCTGTTTGGTTCGCAAAGCGCCCGCGTCCATCCGATATAATCGTTGGTTTTACAAGACACCATCGCGAAGATCTGTCTTGGGTCTAGGAACCACACGACGTATTTCGTACGACATGCAGTTCACCCCTGAAAATTGCAGAGAGAGTTGCAGATAGATTCGCAGAGTAAGGCGGAAAGGAATCATAGATGAGCTTCATAGCAGCAACCCATGCACGGCAGGTATTGGATTCCCGCGGCAACCCCACGGTGGAAGCGGAGGTTTTCTTACAGGATGGATCCGTGGGGCGTGCCATTGTCCCCAGCGGCGCTTCGACCGGCGAGCATGAGGCCGTTGAACTGCGCGACGGCGACGAGCGCGTCTACCAGGGCAAAGGCGTGCTCAAGGCGGTCGAGAATGTGAACGGCGAAATTGCCGAGGCGCTCGCGAACTACGACGCATTCGATCAGCGCGGGCTCGATGCCAAGATGATCGAGCTCGACGGCACGGAGAACAAGGGCCGGCTGGGCGCGAACGCGATTCTCGCCGCATCCATGGCAGCGGTTCGGGCGTCGGCGAACTCTCTCGATATTCCGCTCTATCGTTATTTGGGCGGCGCTGGCGCTAACACGCTGCCCACGCCCATGATGAACATTCTCAACGGCGGCGCTCACGCCGATAACAACGTCGACTTCCAGGAATTCATGGTTATGCCGGTGGGGGCGCCTTCGTTTTCTGAAGCCCTGCGCTGGGGCGTGGAAGTCTTCCACACCCTGAAAGGCGTGCTCAAGAAGCGCGGCTACAACACCGCGGTCGGCGACGAAGGCGGGTTCGCACCCTCGGTCAAGTCGAACGTGGAAGCCATTGAAGTCGTGCTGGAAGCGATCTCGAAAGCCGGATACAAGCCCGGGGAAGAAATCGCCATTGCGCTCGATCCCGCCGCCAGCGAGTTCTATCAGGACGGCAAGTATGTCTTCAAGAAATCTGACAAGTCGGCCAAGAGTTCCGACGAGATGGTGAAGTTCTGGGCGAAGTGGGTGAACGACTATCCCATCGTTTCGCTGGAAGACGGCTTGTCGGAGGAAGATTGGGACGGCTGGGCGAACCTGACCAAGGAACTCGGCGGGAAGATTCAGCTCGTCGGCGACGACATTTTCGTGACCAACATTCGGATTCTTGGCGAGGGCATTGAGAAGGGAATTGCCAATTCGATTCTGATCAAGCTGAACCAGATCGGCACGGTCAGCGAAACCCTCGACGCGATCGATCTGGCGCGCCGGAACGGCTACACGTCAGTGATCTCGCACCGCTCGGGCGAGACGGAAGACACGTTCATCGCCGATCTTGCCGTCGCGACGGGAGCGGGCCAGATCAAGACGGGATCGGCCTCGCGCACCGACCGCATCGCAAAATACAATCAGCTGTTAAGAATCGAAGAAGAACTGGGGCCGACGGCGCGATTCTTGGGATTGAAGGCACTGAACTACAAGGGGTGATCCGGAGGTCGAATCAGCTTGCGGGCATGGATTGGACTCGTGATTCTCTGCGTCTGGATCGGGGGAGCATACCTCAGAGTGCGTGCTCGGCGCCGATCCGGGGCGATCAAGGATTTCGGCCACCCGGTGCTAGATCAGTTCTTGCTGCTGGTCTCAGGTCTCTTGCTGTCTGGTCTTATGGGGGTGGCGTTCTTCTTGTTTGCAGGATTTCAGAGTCACCCCGTTAACGAGAGGATTCTCATCTATGGCGTCGGGCTTGCAGCGGGAGGTTCGCTTACCTGGCTTTGCAATGCCCTGTTGCGGCGCGTGAGAAGGCGAAAGCAACCTCGGGAGGAAGGGAAATGATCAACGAACTCTTGCTTTCTGAACTCGACGAAGAAGTCAAAAAGACGCGCGCCATGCTGGAGCGCGTGCCCATCAAGCCCGACTTCAAACCGCATCCGAAATCCGCGGCTCTGGGCAAGCTGGCGCCGCATGTCGCCGAGTTGGGTGGCTTCGGCCTGACGATCCTGACTACTCCGGAGCTCGACTTTGCCACCAGCGGGCCCCGACCCCGCCCCGCCTTCGAATCGCCTGAACAACTGGTGAAAGCGTTCGAGGAAGGCGCAGCCAAGGTCCGCGCGGCGCTGAAGAGCCTGCCCGACTCGGCTTGGACCGAGCCGTGGAAGCTCAGTTTCGGCGGCAAGACCATTTTCAGCGGATCGCGCTTTCTCGCCTATCGGCAGATGTTTCTCAATCACCTGGTGCACCATCGCGCGCAGCTTGGCGTCTACCTGCGGCTCAACGACGTACCACTGCCGGGAACGTATGGACCCTCTGCGGACGACACAATGGGCTTCTGAGATTGAACCTCGGGGGCTAAAGCCCCGATGAAAAATTGGAGTTATTTCGGCACGACTGAAGTCGTGCCCTTCCCGTTTAGATATCCGTTCCTCCGCGTAAGTCCGCGGCGAAGATTTTGTTTTAGGTAGAAGCCAGGAGCTAGAAGCTTTCTTATGTCCCGCCCGAAACCGCTGATCCTGATCATCCTCGACGGCTGGGGATACCGCGCCGAAAGCAAAGCCAACGCCATCGCGCTGGCGCGCAAGCCGACATACGACCGGCTGCTGCGCGAATACCCCAACACGTTGATTCACACCAGCGGCCCCTACGTCGGCTTGCCCGAAGGGCAGATGGGCAACAGCGAGGTCGGTCATCTCAACATCGGCGCCGGGCGTATCGTGCACATGGACATCACCCGCATTGATCTGATGATCCAGAACGGCGAGCTGTTCAAGCATCCCGTGCTGCTCGATGCCATGAAGCACGCCCGCATTGGCGAGCGGCGGTTGCACCTGTTCGGGCTGGTCTCCGACG
>CAYOUY010000376.1:0-3196 GCA_964407245.1 uncultured Acidobacteriaceae bacterium | reverse complement strand
ATCTAATCCGTCAGGTCGATCAGCTGGGCTTCGAGCGGAGGACGCTGCTCAAGAAAATATTCCACCAGCTCCGGGTGATCCTTCGCATCGTAATCGCGGGAATGCTTGATGATGCCTTTGCGAACCTCGAACGTGAGATTCAAGCCGCGGAAGGCAGCGTACCGCTGCTCGAAGTCCTCCACGATGCGTAACGCGTGAAGATTGTGATCGAACGAGAGACCGTGCTCGCGCATGGCCGCGTCGAGCGCTTTCTCGCCGGCGTGGCCGAAGGGAGGGTGTCCGATGTCGTGGACCAGGGCGAGGGCTTCGGTCAGATCGGGGTTGAGACCGAGCGCGCCGGCAATGGTGCGCGAAATCTGCGTGACTTCGAGCGTGTGCGTGAGGCGGTTGCGAAAGTGATCGGAATAGCGGCGCGTGAAGACCTGGGTTTTTGCTTCGAGGCGGCGGAAGGCGCGGGCGTGGATGACGCGGTCGCGGTCGCGTTGAAAATCGTTACGGTAGGGATGCTGAGGCTCGACGAAGCGGCGTCCGCGGGAGTGCTCAACGTGCACCGCGTAACCTGCCAGCATGAAAGAAAGTCTAACAAAGGGCCGGGTGGCAGGCTGTGGAAGTGCCTCGATTTTGGATTCTGGCAATACGAACCGCGGTCAAAGCGATAAAGGCGTGTACTGCAGGGCTCTGGTGACGGCATCGCGCAACTTGTCGCCTCCGGCGGACAATAGATAGTTATCGTGCCTGAAGTAGTATGTGTGATGGGGGCTACTCACCTGCCTAAATTCGCGCGGCCAGACATCGTCCATGCCGGAGAAACGATAGAGGTAGCCGCCGTGCGAGCGATGCTCCGAGATACCCAACTCTGCGAAGGTTCGCGGCTTCCACATGAACAGTACGCCGAGATCTCCGAGATTGGTTCGGATGCAGGCTTCGCCCTCAACCGTGCTGCGCGGCTTTCCGTTCTCCCATACGATGAACGCGCTGCTGAATTTGGTTTCAAAGATGCAACGCACGACCATGCCCCGCGATTCGAGATTCTTTTTCAGCGCCGTAGCGTCTTCGTAAGCGGGCTGACCTGGAGACATCAGTGCCGCAGGTAGCGGGCAGTCATCCACCTGCTGAGCCGACAGACCCGTCCATAGCGAGGTGACGAGGAAAAGCAGGAATAGTCCGGCAGAAAAAATTCGAGACATGTGCACCTCCGCGGTAATCACGAGGTACTACTCTGCTCACTACTCAGTAGTCAGTCCCGGACAACCCGCTACTGCTTTTCCATCTCTTCCTTCGCCAGTTTGACTTTGGCCGCATCGAGCTTCTGCTGGACAGAAGCGAGGGCCTCGCCGTCGACTTCGTCAGGGACGGTTTTGCTCCACTCCTGAACAGCGCGCTCCCAGTGCGCGGCGGCGAGCTTCAGGCGGCCGGTTTTCTGGTAGAGGTCGCCGAGGTGTTCCTGCACGGTCGGATCGGAGCCCATGTGAGCTGCGGCCTTGTTCAGATTTTCTTCGGCAAGATCGTACTTGCCCTGCTTGAAGTAAACCCAGCCCAGGGAGTCGAGATAAGCGGCGTTATTCGGTTCAAAGCTGAGAGCCTGCTTGATGTAGGTCAGAGACTCATCGAGCTTCACGCCGCGATCGGCGTTCATGTAGCCGAGGTAGTTGAGCGTGGCCGCGGACTGAGGATCGGCCGGCGAAGTTGCAGCGAGAACGCGCTTGAATTCAAACTCAGCCTGATCAAAATTCTTCTGGCGCTGATACATATCGCCGCGCAGGAACCAGACGTAGGCCTTGTCGTCGTTCTTGGTCGACATCTGCTCGGCCTTGGTAAACGCGTCTTCGGCGTCCTTCCAGCGCTTGGCGCGGGTCAGAATGATGCCCAGGCGCAGGTAAACTTCACGATCCTCCGGCTTGCCCTTGAGGAAGGAGCGAACGTCTGCGACCGCTTTGTCGATTTCGCCTTCGTCGGCGAGTTGCGAGTCGAGCACCATGCGCAGGTCGCGATCATCCGGCATCCGCTGCACGGCTTCCTTGGCGGCGGCAGTGGCTTGCGACCACTGCTTGGCTTCGCGATACGTGTCGATAATTTCCTGATAGCCGCTGCGCGTGTTTTCGTCGCCGAGCGAGAGCATCTTGCGGAAGGTGTCGACCGCGGCAGTGTAGTTTTCCTGCTCGCGGTAGACGATGCCCAGGCGCTCAATGAAAATCGCGCGATTGTTGCGGTCGGACTGGCTGGAAGCGACGTCGCTCTTTTCGGTCCGCTTCACCAGATCCTGCAGCAACTTGATGGCGTCGTCATAGCGTCCCTGAGCCTGGTAGACGGCGGCCATGTTGTAGGGAACATCCATGGTGTCCGGAACGAGCGTGTCGGCACGCTTGAGATTCTCGAGCGCCAGATCGTACTTGCCCTGCCGGCGATAGACTTCAGCGATGCGCACGTAGGTTTGCGCGTCTTCAGGATTTGAGTCGGCGATAACTTTGTACTGCTCGAGCGCGGCATCGATCTGGCCGTCGTTCAAGAGATTTTCGGCCAGGCCGCGAATCGCGTCCAGATTGTCGCGATCGAGCACGACGGCACGGCGGAAGGCTTCAATGGCGGCCTTGAAATCTTTGCGCTGCTCATAAGCCGCACCCAGGGCTCCGTAGAGCTTTGCCGAGCGCGCGGAGTCCGGCACCGAACTCAACACCTGCAGCGCGTGGGCCGAGTCGCCCTCGTCGGTGTAGAGCATGGCCAGCGTGGTGACCGCTTCTTCGGAAGAGGGATCGAGCTTGACCGCCGTCTTCAGCTCGGTTTCGGCTTTCTGCAGTTCGTTGTTGCGCAGGTAGAGCCGGCCGAGCAGCAGGTGGTTGTCCACGCTCTCGGGCTCCAGTTGCACGATCTGCTCGTATTGCTCGATGGCCAGTTTGAGCATGCTGTCCGAGCCGGAACCGCCGGGCATGTCGCCCAGCGAACGAAGATAAATCCGCCCGAGAAGTTTGTGCGCCTCCAGGTTCTTGGGATCGCGATCGATGATGTCCTTCGCTTCCAGCACCGCATCGCGGATGCGCCCCGTCTTGACATAGAGTTCTGCCAGGCCGGCGGTCAGGAATTCGGCCGACGGGTCGGCCTCAATCGCCAGGCGATATTCCTGAATGGCTGGATTGGCCAGGTCGCTGCGGCCATACACCGTCACTTGTTCTTCATACATGTGCGCCAGCATGTAGTGGTA
>CAYOUY010000375.1:0-10299 GCA_964407245.1 uncultured Acidobacteriaceae bacterium | reverse complement strand
CGCCACGCTCGAAGAATTCCTGATGGCCGCGGAATACATTCTGAGCGAGGGCAACTACAACGTCGCGCTGTGCGAGCGCGGCGTGCGCACCTTCGCCGACCACACCCGCAATACGCTCGACCTCAGCATCGTGCCCGCGATTCAGCGTCTCAGCCATCTGCCGATCCTGGTCGATCCCAGCCACGGCACGGGCAAGCGCAACAAAGTCACGCCGCTGTCGCGTGCCGCCGTCGCAGTGGGGGCTGACGGATTGCTCGTGGAAGTGCATCACCAGCCCGACGAGGCGCTCTCCGACGGCCCGCAGTCGCTCTTCCCGGATCAGTTCGACGAGTTGATGGTCCAGGTCCGCCAGATCGCCGCGGTGGTGGGAAGAACCGTGCCGGCGATTGGAGTGAGGGAGACGGCAGCCGTGAGCAAGTAGGCTGAGGTCATTCCAACAGGTGCTTTCTTTCGCATCGTACCCATCGTCTATCCACGTTTGTTAAGCTCTCTACTTCGGTTGCCACATCACCGTGCGAAAGCTCCTCTTCATCGTTGTGCTGGTTCCCATCGTCGCCGGGATTGGCTGGTGGTATTTCCGCGAGCGGTCGCTGCCCGACTATGGCCCCGCCTACCGCGAGTACGCATACGTCACCAACGGCAAAGGCAACACGGTTAGTGTGATTGACCTGCGCACCTTCGCGCTCGCGAAGACAATTCCCGTGGGCAGCGAGCCGACCGGCCTTGCCGCCAACAGTAAGAAAAACGAAATTTACGTCGTCAATACCAATTCAAACAACGTGAGCGTGATCGATGCCGAGACTAACACGGTCGTCGCCACCATCGGCGTCCACGGCCGCCCTTACTTCATCGACATTTCCGCCGACGGCAGGCGCGCCTACGTGGCTAACTCCGGTTCGTCCAACGTGAGCGTGATCGACCTCGACAAGCGGCTCGTACTCGGCAACATTCGCGTCGGCTCTGCGCCAGGACTGGCGCGCGTTTCGCCCGATGGCTCGACCGTCGTGGTCTCGAATCGCGGTGACAACACGGTTTCGATCCTCGATGCCGTAAATCTGCGCGCGCGCGCGACCCTGCCGGTATGCCAGCAGCCGGAAGACATCGCCATTCTTCCCGACTCATCAAAGGCTTTCGTTTCATGCTCGGGATCCTCCCAGGTCGCCTCCATTCAGTTGGCGTCCGAAGACAAAGACATTGGCGAGGCTGCCGCAAACCAGACAAAAGAGGCGGGTCGGAGCGGTGTTCAAAAAAATGACCGCGTGCTGGCGCTACTCGACGTTGGCCGCACGCCCGTCAGTCTTGCGCTCAAGCCCGACGGCGGCGAGATGATCGTCTGCAACTTCGACTCCGACAGCATTTCCATCGTAGAAACCGGGAACGACGAAGTAGGCAGCAGCACGGAAATCGGCCAACATCCCTCCCATGGCGTGGTCACGCTCGACAATTCGCGGCTCTATGTGTCGAATTTCGGATCGAACAGCATCGCCGTCTACGACATCGACATGGGCCGCCGCGTCGCCACTCTGACCGTGGGCAGCCGCCCCGACGCGCTCGCGCTCACGCCCGACCAGAACTATCTCCTCGTGCTCGACACGCAATCGGGCGACGTCACCGTAATCCAAAAGCGTACGCCGCGAAAACTCGAGCCGGGCGAATACTCGCTGCTCACGCTGATTCCGGTCGGCATGCAGCCCAATGCCATCGTGGTGAAGGCATTCACGGCGAGCAAGGCAAGGCAGAAATAGCGGGAAAAGACGCTGCGAAGAACAACTTTGTAAGATCTAGCCGTGCCCGCCCCGTCCCCCCAACCAAGAACAGGGCGGCACAGCTCAAATGGATTCAACCGATAGTTACTGTTTATTCTTATTGCTCATCTTGCCGGTCTCTGCCGCATTCACTGCAGGGTGTTTGGCACTCTTGGCAGCGTTAGCAACAGCCGTCTTCGGCTTCCAGAAATCCGGCGCCAGCGACACGATCTGCTCGGGCGGATTACTGAGTTCTGGGAGGAAATGGTTAATCACCACCTCCATCTCTGAGGTTGTTTCCGCACTCGTCTTCAGCAGGCGAGCGTAGCCTTCGTCACCTAACAATTGTTGTGTCGAAGGCAGGGTGTCGAACGCGGCCAGAGAATTGGCCAGCGTGGTCACGTAGTAGACGGTTCCATCCTGTCCCGCAACGGCTTGGGAAACAAACACGGTCTGTGGCGGATTGGCTTTCTCACGCGCCACTTTCAGTTCCTTCTCCAGAGCCTCGAAAGCGAGCGCCTGGCCCGGCTTCACATGGATCGCGGCTGTTCGCAGGTACCGTGACGACGCAATGAGCCTGGCATACGCGGCTGGATCGGTCGGAGCGTTGCTGCTCAGGTCCCAGCGCCGGCGGCGAATCTCCGTGCGCCAACTTACCAGGCACTGGTTCATGTCCTGCGCCATCTTGTCCGCGGCCGCTTTGCCGAACGCCTTGCTCATGGCCTGATCGAACATGGCACTTCCAGTCTCGGCATCCGCGTAGCTGTTGCGCGAACTGACAAAGGTAACCCGATTCCCGGGGCCGTACATCGTCTCCATCGCCAGCCAGATGTCGCCATGATTCTGGCGGTTGGCCGCGACCATCTTGGTATTGATGGCGTCGAACTCGGCGCGTTTTTCCGGTTTCACCTGCGCGATGTAAACATCGAGGTAATCGCCCACGGCCTGCTGCGCCTGGGCGGCGAGCACTCCGAGCACCACGACAAACAGCATCGTCCCCAATGCTCTTCTTGGCATGACAACCTCCTTCGTCGGTGTGAACTTACCGGCAACCGGACGCTATACCCCGGAGGAACCGCCGTCAAGCACTAACCCCTTTACTCGTTCAGGCCGGCGTTTCGGATTGGGACAACAACGGATCTTCACCGCCTCTCAGGGCAGGTTCACTCGCGTGTATATTGAAGACCGCTGATGCAAATGTCCGAGAACATTCCGCTCGCGCCTCTTACAACCTTCGGCATTGGCGGCCCGGCACGCCTCTTCGTCGAGGCCAAATCGCACAACGAAGTCGCAGAGGCTGTAGCACTCGCGCATACCAGGAATCTTCCTCTCTTTGTTCTCGGTGGCGGCAGCAATCTTCTCGTTGCCGACTCCGGCTGGCCCGGCCTTGTGCTGAAAGTTGCGATTACAGGTATCGCGCAGCGTCCCGGCCACGACGATGAGGGCAAAGTTCTATTCGACGTAGGCGCTGGCGAAATCTGGGACCGCTTTGTCTCGCACGCCGTCGTCGCGAGATGCGCTGGCGTTGAGTGCCTCAGTGGCATTCCAGGCAGTGTGGGGGGCACGCCGGTGCAGAACGTGGGCGCTTACGGGCAGGAGGTTTCCCAGACGATTGAGTCCGTCCAAGTCTTTGACCGCCGCGACCGCCAGGTCCGCGAGCTGTGCAAGGAGGCCTGCGGCTTCTCCTATCGCGCCAGCCTCTTCAATAGCACCGAGCGCGAACGCTTCATCATTCTGCGCGTCACCTATGCCCTCGCGCCCGGCGGCGAGCCACACATTGCATACGCCGATCTGCAACGGCACTTCGAAGGGCGCGAATCGCGGCCCAACCTCGCCGAAACGCGTGAGGCCGTTCGGTACATCCGCGGGCGCAAGGGCATGTTAATCACGCCCGGCGACCCCGACAGCCAGAGTGCGGGATCGTTTTTCAAGAACCCTGTGCTTTCCGAAGCGCAGCACGACGACCTGAGAAAGCGGGCCGCTGCCAGGGGATTGAGCGTTCCCGCGTATCCCGCACTCGAGAAGAGTAAGAAGGTCTCCGCCGCCTGGCTGGTCGAGCACTCGGGCTTTGCCCGCGGGTACGGATTTGGCCATGCTGGCCTCTCCCCCAAGCACGCTCTTGCCATCGTCAACCGCGGCGGCGCCACGGCGTCTGAGATCCTCGCCCTCAAAGATCAAATCCAGCATCGCGTTGAGGAACTCTGGGCCATCCGCCTGGAGGCAGAGCCAGTGATGATCGGCTTCTGAGACTGCATTCTCTCTTCGCGGCCGATTGGACCTTGGCTCCAACCATTTTTGTCATTCCGACCCTGAGCGAAGCCGAAGGGGAGCAACCTGCTTTGCCCTTCTTTTCGCCAGAGGAGTAACCAAGAAGTCTTCTGCTGCAAGGCACCCCTTCTCCCATCGTTCTCCTAAAGATTCCACGAAATTCCTGAACACATCCGGTGCGGGGGCGGTCTTCATGGGTGAGGGCAAACAAGTGGTGGCAGGAGAGGCGATCCTGAACGGATTGGCGCCGGTTGGACCCAGCAAGGCCGAGAGCAGTCCTATTGAGCGCAGCCGCGGCGAGCTCAAAGACGAGGCAATCGAAACCCTCGTGCGCGAACACGCCCGCATGGTCTACCGGATTGCCTACGTGGTGCTCCGCCGCCATCACGACGCCGAAGATGCCACGCAGGAGACGTTTGTGCGGGTACTACGTTACAGCTCGAAACTGGCGGGCGTGCAGGACCCGAAAACATGGTTGGCGCGGATCGCGTGGCGGGTCGCGGTGGATCGCAGCAAGCGCCGGACATGGTCGCGCGAGACTCCGCTTGACGATCCCGAAAGACCGGCACTCGAAATCGCCTCTTCTGACCCGCCGGCGCACGAGGCAGTCCACAGCGTCCAGGTCGCTGCGACAATCGAGAAATTGATTGCAGCACTGCCCGCCAAATTGCGCGAACCGCTGATCCTTTCCACGATCGAAGAAATGTCGCCGCGGGAAGTCGCCGCAACGCTCGGCATCAACGAAGCCGCCGTGCGCTCGCGAGTGTTCCGCGCGCGGCAGATTCTGCGCGAGAAGCTGGCGGGACAGATCGCCAGAACACAGCGGCAATGGTAAGAGGGTTTTGGGCAGGGCACGGCCTTAGCCGTGCCGTTAGCGACAGAAGAGGATTCGGGCTTTAGCCCCTGAGGGCACATCCGGCCGGTAGAGGCGCAGGTACAGGCTATGACAGACAAGAATCAGGAGACCGGAACGCGTTGGGGAAGCGCCGAAAGAGATCCGCTCGACCGCATCCTCGATGCCGCCCTGGCAAAATATGCAACCGTTGAACCGCGGATCGGACTGGAAGATCGAGTTCTGGCCAACTTGCGGGCCGAAGGGGCACAGGCTTCGCGCAATGCCGGGTGGCGCTGGTGGCAGTGGACCGCGGCGGCCGTTGCTGCCGCAATCGTTGTGGCTATGTTCGCGTGGAGGTCGGGCATGCCAACTCATCCAGCGATTGCGCATCGTCCAGCGATCTCAACGCCGGGCGCAAAGGAAACAGAAGCGCAATCCGCGCTTAATGGCAATGGAAAGCCAACGCATGTCCGCACACGTCGGACGCCAACAGACGAGCGGCCGGCCCATCCGAACCCAGCCGTCGCAGCGGCCGCGCCCAAGCTCGATGTATTTCCCTCGCCGCAGCCGCTCAGCGAGCAGGAAAAGATTCTGGCGAATTACGTCGCACAATTTCACGATCAGGCCATCCTGATCGCGCGCGTCACCAATGAGGAATTAAAACGCGACCGGCTCGAGGTCTTCGGCAGCTCTGAAAACCCGGACGAAGTCGCAGATCAGCAAACTACGAACCGATAGGAGAAAGCCATGTTGACTAATATGTTGAACAAAAAGACGCTTTATCTGGCCGCCATTCTGGTCTGCGCCTTGTTTTGCCCCGGCAGCGCGGCCGCACAGGACACTCCCACTTCAGCCAAGGCGCAACCCGAGAAAGTCGCAGAGGAGAAGGCAAAAGCCCGCCCTCCCATCGAGCAGTATCATCTCGAATTCTCTATCAATGAACTCGAGGATGGAAAGAAGATCAACTCCCGGCAATACTCCATGAACCTCAACACCAACGGGAGCGACGAAATCAAGATCGGAACCAGAGTTCCAGTGGAAGTCAAGGAAGGCGAATTTCAATACATGGACGTGGGCACGAACATCATGGCACGCATCGGCGAGAGCCGCGACCAGACCCCCGAGCTCACGGTGCGCGCCGAAAGCAGCAGCTTCGCGGCGGAGCCAAACGCGGGCGAAAAGCGCGATTTACACCCACCGGTTCGCCAATTAAAGATGGGCGGCACAGTCCTGCTGCCGGTCTCGAAGCCCGTCGTAATCAGCAGCGCCGACGACCCCAACTCCCGGCGCCAGTTCCAGCTCGAAGTTACGGTGACGAAGATTCGCTAGCCGAAACTTTTGCTAGCCCGCGCATAGTTCGCAGGCGCCGCCCCGGTTCGTGACCCTGCATTGTCGGCTGTGACCCCGTTTGAGGGGAGAGTCGAATCGATCCGGCTCGAGCGGCGCCTCTGCTTATCCATCGGCAAGTTTTGCCGCCCGCTTGAATATCTCTACAAACATTTTTCGCGTCAGCTTGCCGGTCTGCGTGTTCTGATTCGACGGATGGTATGACGCCAGTAACACTCGACCGTCCGGCAACCGGTAACTGGCGCCATGTTTGAAGACGTAGGCCTTTTTGCTGAAGGGAGAACCGAACTGGGTGCCCCATCCTAACGTCGCGTTTTGTGCGACGTTAGGATGGGATATCTGGCGCTTCACATAATTCAGATAAGCATCGAATCCAATCTTGCCTAGCGCCACCACAACTTTCACTCGCTTTAGCCCCGCCAGCTCGCGATCGAGAAAGTGCGAGCAGTTTGCCAGTTCCTGCGGCAACGGCTTGTTGTCCGGCGGCGCGCAGCGCACCGCGGCCGTGATGTAGAGATCGTCGAGCTTTAAACCGTCGTTGCGATCGGTCGCCGTCGGCTGATTGGCAAAGCCGGTTTCGTACAACACGGGATACATGAAGTTGCCGCTGGCGTCGCCGGTAAACGGACGCCCGGTGCGGTTCGATCCATGTGCTCCCGGAGCCAGCCCCATGACGAGCACGCGTGCCTCGGGATCGCCGAAGCCGGGCACCGGCTTGCCCCAGTAGTCCCAATCGCGATACGCACGTCTCTTCTCGTGCGCGACTTGCTCGCGATATGCGACCAGCCGCGGGCAGCGCGTGCACGCGACCACTTCGCGGTTCAGAATGGTCAGCCAGGACACGGCAGCAATTACACCACACGACCACTCCTCCACGCCTTTGAAGAAGTGACTGTTACCCCCGTAACTACCGCAATCCATTGAAAGCACGCAAAAATCCTATGGGGTCCAGCGTCGTCGAGATCGACCACTGAACCACGGGTCATCGCGACGTGAACACGGGGGCGATCAGAAATGACACGCAGAAATCTATTGCTTGCGTTTATCGGTGTGACTGGCACGGTCGTAGGGAATTCGCTGGCGCAAAAAGCGTCCACTTCCAAACCGCCAGATAAGCTCGCCATCGCCAGCAACGACGTCAAAGAACTGTTGCTGCTCATGGACGCGGACAACAACGGCAAGATCTCCAAGAAGGAATGGATGAGCTTCATGGAAGCCGAGTTCAACCAGCTCGATAGAGAGGGAAAGGGCGAACTCGATCTGAAACAGCTGGCGCAATCCAGACTCATAATCCGGCACGATAACTCCGCGATCGCACGGTAAAACTCAGGTTCCTGGTTCGAGGGCCGTGTGATTCAGTCCACTTTGGAACGGTCCCGCCCCATTTCCAGACCCATCGTTTGACGCTGCTCTCCCTTCCTCTTTACACTCAAAGATTACGGGAGTGTTAAGAAGAATCGTGAGTCCCACTGAAACAGCCGACACCAAGAACTCCGAGACGAAGAAAGACGGCGACAAGCGCGAGATTTCTGTCGAGATTCCGGCCGAGGAAGTCGCCCGCGAAACCGAAGTGATCATCCAGAAATACCAGAAGATGGCGCGCCTGCCCGGCTTCCGCCGCGGGCATGTGCCGGCGTCGATCATCCGCCAGCGGTTCAAAGAAGATCTGAAGAGCGATGTGGTCGAGGCCCTCGTGCCGCGCTACTTCAACCAGGAAGCCGAACGGCAGGGCATGGTGCCCGTCTCGCAGCCGCGCGTCACCGACCTGCACATTCACGAGGGCGAACCTCTGCGCTTCAAGGCGAGCTTCGAGGTCATGCCCGAGATCAAGGTCGAAGGCTATAAGGAGCTGCGCGCCGACCATCCACAGATCGAAGTGAAAGACGAAGAAGTCGGGGAAGCGCTGAACAACGTGCGCGAGCAGCACGCCACCTTCACCTCCGTCGAAGGCCGTCCGCTCGCCGACGGCGATTTTGCGCAAGCCTCGATGGACGGCAAGCCAAAAGAAGGGGAGGGCCGACCAAAGGACGCCGCTGGCAAGGATAACGACAAGACCAAGCCAGTTCACATGGATGAAGTCCTGATCGAGATCGGCGGCAAGAACACGGTCGCCGAGTTCAGCGAGAACCTGCGCGGCGCGAGTGCCGGCGACACGCGCGAATTCGACGTCGTGTATCCGGAAGATGCGCAGGATAAGCGGCTTGCCGGTAAGACATTCGTCTACACCGTGAACATCCATGCCATCAAGCAAAAGACTCTTCCCGAGCTGAATGACGATTTTGGGAAAGAACTGGGGGAGTTCACCAGCCTTGATCAGGTGCGCAAGCAGATTCGCGAAAACATGCTGGCCGAGCGCAAGCATACCGCCGAGCGCGAAGCCAAGGACAAGCTCGTTGCCGATCTGGTGAAGCGCAACGACTTCGAAGTCCCGGAGTCGCTCATCGACCGGCAGATCGATTTGCGCCTGGAGCGCGGTTTGCGCGCTCTGGCGGCGCAGGGCATGAAGATGGAGGACATGAAGAAGATGGACCTGCCCCGCCTGCGAGCCGGCCAGCGCGAACAGGCAGTGCAGGATGTGAAGTCGTCGTTGTTACTGGAACGCATTGCGGAACTGGAAGGAATTGCCGTTAGCGACGAGGAATTCAATCACGAGATTGAATCTCTCGCCCGGCAATCCAAACAGTCGGCTGAAGCGGTCCGCACCCGTTTGACAGAGGATGGGGGCCTCGCTAGAATTCGCAACAGAATCCGCAGCGAAAAGACCCTCGACTTTTTGTACCATCAGTCCACGTAGCCCGACGTACATCAGGACGTACATCAGAAAGAACGCGGACTTTTTCGATCCTCCCCCGCAAGCTAGAGCGTTGTGCCGGGGCGGAGTGTGGAAGGTGAACGTGAAAAATAATAACGATTCCCGAAATGATCCTCACATGATGCTGGTTCCTATGGTCATCGAGCAGACCGGGCGCGGCGAGCGCGCCTACGACATCTACTCGCGCCTTCTCAGGGATAACATCATTTTCATAGGGACGCCGATTGACGACAACATCGCCAACCTGGTGATCGCCCAGATGTTGTTTCTGGCTCAGGAAGATCCGGAGAAAGACATCCAGCTTTACATCAACTCTCCCGGCGGCTCGATCACCGCGGGCATGGCGATCTACGACACCATGCAGTACGTGAAAAACGACGTCATGACGCTGTGCGTGGGCCAGGCGGCATCGATGGCCGCGTTACTTTTGGCATCAGGCGAACCCAAAAAGAGGTTGGCACTGCCGAATTCACGAATTCTAATACATCAGCCGTCTATGGGTGGATTGTCGGGTCAAGCCACCGACATTGACATTCACGCGCGAGAGATTCTGCGTATGCGCGAGATAACCAACCAGTTACTGTCGAAGCACAGCGGGCAGAAACTGGACAAGGTGGAGAAAGATGTCGAGCGCGACTTCATCATGAACGCGCAGCAGGCTAAGGAATACGGAATCATAGACGATATCATCTATAAGACGGCAAAAGCGGTATGATCGGCCTTCGCACCTGACAATCTTGACAAGGGCAGCGGGCGCGGGGGCGGTCAGGCCAAAAACTTAAGGAGTAACGCCGAGTGAAAAACAAGTCGGGAAGCGACGAGATTTTGCGCTGTTCGTTCTGTCACAAGTCGCAGGACGCAGTAGCCAAGCTGATCTCGTCGCCCAGCGATTATCCGCGCGCCTATATTTGCGACGAGTGCGTGGCGGTTTGCAATTCCATCCTTGAAGACGACCGCAGCACAACCCCCCAAACCAGCACTCCCAACCAGCTGCCCAAACCGCAGGAAGTGAAAACCTTCCTTGATGAATATGTGATCGGGCAGGAGCAGACCAAGAAGAAGCTGGCGGTCGCGGTTTACAACCACTACAAGCGCATCTTCATGAACCGGCAGAAGAGCGGCGACGGAATCGAGCTGACCAAGTTGAACATCCTGCTGATCGGCCCCACCGGAACCGGCAAGACGCTGCTGGCCCAGACGCTGGCCCGCATGCTGGATGTGCCCTTTGCCATCGTCGACGCGACCACGCTTACCGAAGCCGGATACGTCGGCGAAGACGTCGAGAACATCAT
>CAYOUY010000374.1:0-1739 GCA_964407245.1 uncultured Acidobacteriaceae bacterium | reverse complement strand
GGATTCGACGGCGAATTCAGAATGATCACCCTGGTGCGCGGGGTAATCAGGTTCACCACCATCTCCGCCGTCACGCGGAATCCCTGCTGCTCATCCGATTCCAGCAGAACACAATTGCCGCCCGCATAGCGGACAATGTCTTTGAACGAAACCCAGCATGGAACGGGGAGAATCACCTCATCGCCGTGGTCAACCAGAACCTGAATGGCATTGAAGAGCGCGTTCTTGCCGCCGGTCGAGGCAATCGCTTCTTCGCGCCGGTAGTCGGAATCGAAATCCACGTTATGCCGGTGCACGATCGCATCGCGCAACTCCGCCGTTCCAGGCACGGCGGTGTACTTGGTGAAGTTGGCGTGAATCGCCCCAATCCCAGCGTCCTTGATGTGCTGCGGTGTCGCGAAGTGCGGCTCCCCCGCGCCAAAATCGACCACGTCGATTCCCTGCTGGCGCAGCTTGTCGGCCTCAGCTATCACGGCCATCGTGGCCGAAGGCTCGATGCGATTGATCCGGTCCGACAGTTTCACCGCTTCCATAGTTTCCGTTGGGGTCATGCCTTTCTCTTCCTTCGTTTGGGGACTTCCATCAATGTCGGTTCCTGCAGCTTGTACGCCGGATCAAGCTTTTCGCGCAGCTTTTGCTCGACAACCTCGGGCACCAGCCCTTTCACCGGTCCGCCCGCCTGCGCCACTTCCCGCACCAGGCGCGAGCTCACATACGAATACTTATCAGCGGGCATCATGAAGACGGTTTCGAGCGTAGGCTCCAGTTTGCGGTTCATCAGCGCCATCTGCAGCTCATATTCGTAGTCGCTGATGGCGCGAATGCCGCGCAGCACGCACATGGCGCCAATCGACTTCGCGTACTCGACCATCAATCCGTCGAAGGTGTCGATGCGGACGTTGCTCAGGTCTGCGGTCAGCTGCCGCAACATCTCCGCCCGCTCGGCCACACTGAACATCGGGCTTTTCTCGGAATTGCGCAGAATCGCCACCACCAGCTCTTCGAAGATCTTGGCGCCCCGCTGAATCAAGTCGAGGTGCCCGTTGGTGGGCGGGTCGAACGACCCGGGATAAATGGCGATGCCCTTATTCAATCGTCCTCACAGGAAGGCCGGACGCTCGTGTCTGGCGAGCCGGCGTGAAGCAATAGGAGATTCTATGCGGGCGGGAGCAAGGATGGCAATGAGGATCGAAGTGAGGCGAATCGTGTAGGGACAGCCGCCGCCGGCTGTCCGGTCGAGCAAAGCTCGACCGTGATTTGATGTCAGTACTGTGAAGCTGAAATTACTCGCGTCGAACGGAACAACTATCGCCGTGCCGCCACAATCGGCGCCTTCACAGGCGTCTCAGGCATGGTGGCGACTTTCCCAGTTGGCGCTGCCTGCGCTGCGGGCTGCGGATGCGTCCCGGTCAGCCCAAGCGCTTTGCGCACTTCGGCCTCCAGTTTCGTCATGACGTCCTTGTTGTCTTTCAAGAATTGGCGGGCATTCTCACGCCCCTGGCCGATGCGCTCGCCTTTGTAGCTGAACCACGAGCCCGACTTCTCGAGGATGTTGTTGTTCACCGCCAGATCGATCAAATCGCCTTCGCGCGAAATGCCTTCGCCATAAAGAATGTCGAATTCCGCTTCGCGGAAGGGCGCTGCAACTTTGTTCTTGACGACTTTCACGCGGGTGCGTGAACCGGTGACCATCTCGCCTTCTTTAATCGCGGCAATGCGGCGGATATCGATGCGCACCG
>CAYOUY010000373.1:0-108291 GCA_964407245.1 uncultured Acidobacteriaceae bacterium | reverse complement strand
GTCAAACTGCGCGGGCTCGCTCAGCCGTCCGATGGCGCGCACGCTGACTTGGTACTGCTGTCCGGCCACCGCCGGTTGCTGCCCCACCTGTCCGGCGGCGACTTCCACGTTCTGCTCCGACAGCGCACTTACCACGTCCGGAGCTGTCAGCCCGCGGCCCGCCATTCGCACCGGGTCCAGCCACAGCCGCATCGAGTATTTGCGCTCGCCGAAAATAAAAACATCAGCGACACCCGGTATGCGCTTTAGCGAGTCCCGGACGTACACGTCCAGATAATTGCTCATGAACAGCGTGGAGTATTTGTTATTGTCGGAAACGACAGCCGCGCCAAAGACGAAGTTTTCTGATGTCTTCGCCGTCGTGATGCCGATCGCTTTTACCGCGCTGGGAAGCCGTCCCTGCGCTGTGTTCACCCGGTTCTGGATGTCAACTGTCGCCAGGTCCGGATTGCGCGTCAGATCGAAGGTCACCACAATGTTGCTGGACCCGTCGTTTCCGCTGGTCGAGGTGATGTACTTCATCCCCTCGGCGCCATTGATCTGCTGTTCCAGGGGAATGGTGACTGCGCTCTCTACGGTCTGCGCGCTGGCGCCAATGTAGAAGCTGGACACGCCCACCTGCGGCGGCGCCAGATTTGGAAACTGGGCCACCGGCAGTGTGGGCAGCACGGCCGCGCCCGCCAAAATGATCATTAAAGCGCAAACCGTGGCAAACACCGGACGGCGGATAAAAAAGTCAACGAACATGAAGGGTCACGTTTTCCAAAATGGGGCGACAGTCTTACGCTTTGAAAGGGCATGCCTTTAGGCGTGCCGAGAGGGCCCTTATGAAAACGGCCTTAGCCGCTGAGGGCCTGTTTCCTCAAAGCCTGAAGGCCGCGTGGTTTGGCCGACTTGCAGCGCGGCTAAAGCCGCACCCTTTCAAAGCGTCACCGTCAGGACTTTCCACAAACAAGCTGTCAGCTCTGCGGTACCACGGGCGCTCCGTCCAGCAGAAACTGCGTTCCAGAGACTATCACCTTATCGCCGGGCTTGATGCCGTCCTGCACTTCGTAACTGTTGCCGATGGTCTGCCCAATCTTCAGCGGCTTCTGCCGTGCTACGAACGAGCCACCGTTCTGCGGTTCGGCCACAAATGCAAAGTACTGTCCCGCCAGCCGCGACACCGCCAGGACCGGAACCAACGGATTCTGATGCGTCCCAAATACTACCCGCGCGCGCACAAACTGCAACTGCCGCAGCGCGTCGTTGCCATTGGCGATGCGCGCCTTCACCAACACGGTCTGCGTGGTGTTGTCCACTTGCGGGGAAACAAAGCTGACGCGCGTCTCAGCCACGACCTTGCCCTCGCTGTCGAGAATCTGCACCGGCAGATTCATCTTGAGCTGTGCCGAGTGCTCAATGGGCACGTACACGTAAGCTTCCAGGCTTCCCGGCTGATCGATTGTGGTCAGTTGTGTCGCCGTAGTCACGCGATCGCCCACGCGCACCGGAATGTCTCCCACGATTCCGCTTCGCAGCGCCACAACCCGGTAATAGTGAAGCTGCACTTCCTGCTCGCGAACCTGCGCGTCCAGCGCATCCATCTGTGCCTGCGCCGCATCCAGCACCGCTTTTGCCTGGTCGAGATCCTGCTTGCTCACCACGCCCGCGGCAAAGAGTCCTTGGGCGCGTTCGTACTGCTGCTTCGCCCAACTCAGAGTTGCCTGTTGCGCTGCCCGCGCGCTCTCCTGGCTTTTGACCGTCGCCTGCTGTTTTAGCGGATCGATCTCCATCAACACGTTGCCCGCCTGCACCTTGTCGCCCGAATGCACAAAGATCAGCGTGATCTGCCCTTCGACCTGCGGCATGATCACGGCCGAGTCGCGCGACTTGAGAGTGGCCACGTAATCCGTGGAGTCGTCGATGGGAAGTGCTCGCGCTTCCAGTACCTTCACCGGCATCGCGCCGGGGCCACCCGCTTGCGGATTCTGCTCCGCTCGGCTGGAGCAGGCCAGCATCAGGCCGAGGGCCGCGAGGCTCATGATCAGCAGCACGATTACCGCATATCTTTGATAATTGTTCGCCATACCAAGACACCGCTATCTGATACTGTAACCAAACCCTGGGCCAAGCGGGAAGCGGCCTCAAGACTCTGTTAGAACAGACACAGCGACGCGCTCAGATACTACAGATTCTCCGCCAACGCCCTCCGACGCAAAATAATAAGCCTCTTTTGCGCTGAATTCACCCGCTGATCATCTTTCCCAGGATCTCCTTGAGGATTTTCGCCGCTACCGTCGCGGTTACTCCCTTAAGGTCCTGCACGGGGTTATACTCCACCACGTCCGCGCCGACGATTTCCCCTTCGATCGAATGCAGATGCGCGATGGCCTCCCGCACCGACATCCCACCCGGCTCGCGATGCGAGACTCCCGGCGCAAACGCGGGGTCCAGAACGTCCATGTCGAACGAGACGTAGGCTGGGCCGGTGCCTTTCAGCCTGTCATAAGCGGGCAACGACCGCATCTCGATGACTTCAACGCCGAATCTCTGCGCCTGCTCGCGCTGGTGCCCGTTGATTGTTCGAATGCCCACCTGCACCATCCTTTTCGCCAAGCCAGCTTCCATGATCCGCGCAAATGGACAGGCATGCGACAGCCGGTTTCCCTCGAACTCGTCGTACAAATCCGGATGCGCATCAAAATGAAAAATCGTCAGTCGCGGATAATGCCGCCCCACTGCTTTGATGATGGGATACGTGATCGAGTGGTCTCCGCCCAACGAAACCGGCCGTTTTCCACGATCGAGCAGCGCTGCGATGCTGCTCTCGACGACCGCGAACGCATCCGTCTCGCTAAACGCAAGATCGCCCTCGTCTTCGTAGGCCCCTGCACGGCCTAGATCCACTCCCCTCTCCGTCCAATTATTAGAGGCATCACAGTGCAGAACTGCGCGAATCTTCCCCGGAGCTTCGCCGGCTCCGCGCAGGTAAGACGAGTGCCCGTCAAATGGAATCCCCAGGATTGTCGGCGCGCCCAGCTTCGTCATCGGATTATTTCTCGACGCAACTTTAACCTTTCGGAGAAGGCTTCCAACTTCCGCGACTCACACCGCGCTGAAACAAAACACGCAACAGCTGTGAGAACCATTAAGAGTGCCGTCACATTATCTGCGCTTCCGGCGCCACTTCACAACGAGTCCGGGGCTGGACTGTAGCGAGCCTGGATCAGCCGAGCCAGATCAGCCGAGCCAGACCGCCCGCGCTTGGATCACCGGGTACGATCACGCCTGGTAAACGCGCGGTTCGCCGGTTTCTCGCTCGCGACGATGTCAGGTTCAGGGTGTACCGCCCGTCTGCTTCGAATCCCCACGTAGCGGCTCGCATCCTTTATCCTAATAACCGCACTCTTATGCCCGGCAATAAAACCAAGACCTCCGGCGCACTAATAGACTCGCACCCATCCGCCAACCGCCCGAACCCCGAGCGAGATCGCGTGTTTAGCGTTTACCGCCAATGGGGATACCTGGAAGGCGACCTCGACCCCCTCGGCTTCCTGCGCCCGCGCTACACTCCGGAACTCGAGCGCGACGGCGAATATGCGAAGCAGGCCCGTGCCATCTACTCCAGCACGATCGGCGTGGAGATCAACCACATTTACTCGCCGGTGCGCCGCCGCTGGATCTACGAGCGCATGGAATCGCCCGATCAGGGCTACGAGGTTACAGAAGAAGATCAGAAACGCATCCTCGACTTACTCATCCGCGCCGACATTTTCGAGCAGGTCATGCAACAGCGTTATCTCGGCTCGAAACGCTTTTCACTCGAAGGCGTTACTGCGCTCATCCCGCTGGTCGACGAAGTGCTCGACGCCAGCTCGCGCCTCGGCGCCATCGAGCTGGTCATGGGCATGAGCCATCGCGGAAGGCTGAACGTGATCGCCCATGTGGCGCGGCGTCCAGCCGAGGAAATCTTCGCCGGGTTTGAAGATGTCGACCCGCGCAGCGTCCTCGGCTCCGGCGACGTGAAATATCACATGGGCGCGACGGGCGAATATACCACGCACAGTGGCGGCAAGGTTCACATCCATCTCGTGTCGAACCCCAGCCATCTCGAAGCCGTCGATCCCGTCACCATTGGACGCACGCGCGCCAAGCAAGACCGCACTGGAAACGGCGGACGCGAAAAGTATCTACCCCTCGTCGTCCATGGCGATGCCGCATTCGCGGGACAGGGCATACTCGCCGAAACCATGAACTACGCCGATCTTCCCGGCTACACCGTCGGCGGCACGATTCA
Source organism: uncultured Acidobacteriaceae bacterium (assembly GCA_964407245.1). Lineage (GTDB taxonomy): Bacteria > Acidobacteriota > Terriglobia > Terriglobales > Acidobacteriaceae > Sulfotelmatobacter. Next base: position 104,012 of record CAYOUY010000373.1, on the reverse strand, counting down.
CGTTGTGGTCAACAATCTTCTCGGATTCACCACCAACTACAGCGAAGAGCATTCCACACGCTTCGCCGCCTGCATCGCTCGCCGCCAGTCCATCCCCATCTTCCATGTCAACGGTGAAGACGTCGACGCGGTCGTTCGTGTCGCGCGCATGGCGACCGAGTATCGCTACAAATTCGGCACCGACGTCGTGATTGATCTTATCGGTTATCGCCGCCACGGCCATAGCGAAGTCGACGACCCGACCATCACGCAGCCGCTGCTGTACAGGAAAATCAAGGAGCATCCGCCGCTCTGGGAAGTCTATGCTGACGACATCGGCGTGGCAGATGCGCAGGCGCAGGCCGCCGCCATTAAGGCCGAGTTCGAAGCCGCGCAGAAAAGCGCCGGCAGCATCAAGCAGAAGCCCACGTTGCGCGAACTCCCGAAGTACTGGGATGGATATTTCGGCGGCCGGCACAGCGAGTCATTCGAGGTCGACACTGGCCTGACCTCGGAGGAATTGTCGGAATTGACCCGTCGCCTCACGACGTATCCCGAGTCCTTCCACATTCACCCGAAAGTCAAGAAGCTGCTCGAGCAGCGCGCGGAAATGGGCGCGGGGAAGCGTCCGGTCGATTACGGCATGGCCGAGGCGCTTGCCTTCGCAAGCCTCGTGAAAGCGGGAACGCATGTGCGCATGTCCGGCCAGGATTCCCGCCGCGGCACCTTCAACCAGCGCCACAGCGTTCTCATAGACATCGAAAACGAGAACGAATATGTGCCCCTGGAAAATATCGCGCCCGGCCAGGCTCGCTGCGAAATCTACAATTCAACTCTGTCGGAAGCGGGCGTTCTCGGCTTCGAATACGGATACTCGCACGACTATCCGGAATCGCTCGTGCTGTGGGTGGCGCAGTTTGGCGACTTTGCGAACGTGGCCCAGGCCATCATTGATCAGTTCATCGCCGCGGGCGAAGCAAAGTGGAACCTGCTTTCGGGCCTCGTCATGCTTCTGCCGCACGGCTACGAAGGCCAGGGGCCGGAGCATTCCAGCGCACGCATTGAGCGCTTCATTCAATTAGCAGCCAAGCACAACATTCAGATCGCGCAGCCTTCCAACGCCGCGCAGTATTTTCATCTTCTGCGGCGCCAGGCGTTGCGGCACTGGCGCAAGCCGCTGATTGTTTTCACGCCGAAGAGCATGCTGCGCCATCCCGACGCGAGCTCGCCGATCGAAGACTTCACCCACAAGAGATTTCTTAACGTGATTCCCGATGCGGAAGTCGATGAGGCCGACCGCATCCTGATCTGCACCGGAAAAATCGGCCACGAGCTGCAGGCGGAGCGCAAGAAGAGAAAAGACACATCAACGGCGATTGTTTTCCTGGAGCAACTCTACCCGTTCCCCGAAGACGAAGTCGTCGCGGAATTCGACCGCCACGGCAGTCATTCCGACATCGTGTGGGTGCAGGAAGAGCCGGCGAACATGGGTGCCATGTTCAACATGCTTCCCCGCCTGAAGCGCATCGCCGGAGACCGGCCCGTGCTCAGCGTGAAGCGGAGCTCTAGCCCCAGCCCCGCTACCGGCAGTGCGAAGGCCCACGAGGTGGAGCAGAAAACGCTGCTGACGCTGGCGTTCACGATCAAGTAGTCGGCATCAGGTCGAGCCCCGCTGCCTCGGCGAACGCGCGGAAGTCTCGGTCCCGCGTGAGCAGCGGAACGCTGGCGTCGATGCAGCTCTGCGCGATCAACGCGTCGCCAAGTCGAGCCTTGCGGTGCCTTGCGAGCACCTTAGCTCGTAAGGCTCCGGCCCGCTGCCAATAACCCAACTGGATCTCGAGTATTGGCACTTCCGCGAGTGTCTGCGCCACAACCGGCGGCAGTTTCGGATCGCTCAGCAGTTCTGTGAACACGACGGGCACCATCAGGACCTGTCGGTCCGCCAGCGCCCTGTCCAGCAGATCCACGTCTTGGCCTCGGGCGCCCTCGAAATACGCAATCCACGTGCTCGTGTCCGCTGCAATCATGCGTCGTTGTTCAGCGGTCGGCTTTCAGCTCCGCAGAACTCCGCGAAAAGCGGACCTTACCGCGCAGTTCGCGCAGTTGACTGTAAGCCCGCGATGCCGCAACCAGCTTCAGACCGGTTCGTATCGTCTCGGTGATGCCCGCGCCGATGGCCTGCTGGGCCTTCTCCAACAGTTCATTCGGAACTTCCACGGTAATCTTGCGAGCCGTCTCCATACCATACGATGATACCATATTCAATACCAGCATTCGCTATGGTACCTGAGGAACCCCAGCCCCTATCCCGGCCTTTCCGTCACCGGCTTGCCGCCGCTTCCCGGGAGCTTCGCCTTCTGGCCGCCCGCACCCTCCCCGGCCACCAACTCCTCCACGCTACGATAGGCATAGATCGTCGGACCGTGATTCCGCATCAGCCCGCCTGTATCCGCCGTAGGCCCATAGTTGCTGTGAACCTCGCGACCCAGCATGCGCAGCATCGCCATCAACTGCCCGCGGTGATGCGAGGTATGCGCTATCCGTCGCACCATCACCCATGCCCGCGACCGCTCGACGTCAAAGAACTTCGTATGCTCTTCCCACCACAGATCGTCTTTTGCCTGCAACACCGCCAGCCGCTTCTCGCTGTCCTCTGCATATCTCCTGATAAATTCGATGCGGGTCTCCAGCGAGGGCAATGGAGGCGCGGCAACATCAATCCCCAGCATGTTGCGGAACCACAAATCCTCGCTGACGCCCTGATGCACCATCTGCTCATGCACGCTGCGTCCCCGCGGGTCTCCCGCCCGGGGACGAAACGGAAGATCCTCATCCTTGAACTCGCTCCACACGCTCACAACCTTAATTCGCTCCGTCGCGTAAGTCTCGACCAGAAACGCGTATCTCATAGCAGGCAAATGTTACTCTAACCGCGCGAGCGCTCATGCCCCACCGATCTCAACCCCTCCGCATCGCCATCGACACGGGAGGCACCTTCACCGACTGCGTCTGGATCGATCCTGCAAGCCGCCGTCTGCGCATGCTGAAGGTTTTCTCCACGCCGGCGGATCCGTCGCAGGCCATCGTCGAAGCTCTGCGAAAAATTGCAACGACGCAAGAACTCATTCTCCTCCATGGCACCACCGTCGGCACCAACACGCTGCTCGAACGCAAGGGCGCGCGCACGGCGCTTGTCACCACGGCTGGTTTTGAAGATGCCATCGAAATCGGACGGCAGGCCCGCACCAAGCTCTACGACTTTTTTTTCGATCGCGTTGAACCGCTGGTCGCGAAGAATCTGCGCTTCGGCGTCCTCGAACGCACGGCTGCGGACGGCGAAATCCTGATTACGCCAACACCGCAGCAGCTGCAATCGCTCGCCGAACGCGTCTCAGCCGCCAAGCCACGAGCCGTCGCGATCTCGCTGCTGTTTTCCTTCGCGAACCCGGCGAATGAACAAGCCGTCGCCGACGCGCTGAGGCCCTGGGCGGTCCCGGTCTCGATCTCCCATGAAATCCTGCCTGAGTTTCGCGAGTACGAGCGCACTTCCACGGTTGTCATCAACGCCTATTTGCAGCCTGTGATGCAGAGGTATCTGGAGAACCTTCAAGCCAGCGTGGAGGCAAGCCCCCAGCGGCTCAAGCCGCATCAGCGACCGCGCATCTTCGTCATGCAATCTTCCGGAGGCATCACCGCGCTCTCGACGGCCACGCGCGAACCGGTTCGCACCGTTCTCTCCGGGCCAGCGGGAGGCGTGATTGGGGCCGTGGCCACGGCCCGCGCCAGCGGATTCGAGCGCATCATCGCGTTCGACATGGGCGGCACATCGACCGACGTTTCGCTCGTCGAAGGCAAAGTCACCACGGCGAACGATGCACAGATCGCGGGCTTTCCGGTGAGCGTGCCCATGCTCGACATTCACACCGTGGGCGCAGGCGGGGGCTCGCTCGCGCGCTTCGACGCCGCCGGAGTTCTGCGCGTGGGGCCTGAGTCCGCCGGCGCCGATCCCGGCCCCATTTGTTACGGGCGCGGCACGCAGCCCACCGTCACTGACGCCAATCTTCTGCTCGGACGCCTCCAGGCCGCACGGTTTCTCGGAGGCGAGTTCACGCTCGACCTCGAGCGCACACGCCGCCTCACGCAAGAGTGGCTGAAGAAGAACAAATCGGATCTCACTTTGGAGAAGTTTGCCGCCGGCGTCATCCGCGTGGTGAATTCCACCATGGAAAAAGCGATCCGCGTCGTCTCCATCGAGCGCGGCCGCGATCCTCGGCAGTTCGCGCTTGTCGCTTTCGGCGGCGCGGGAGGTCTCCATGCCTGCGCTCTCGCCGAGGCGCTCAGCATTCCGCATGTCGTTATCCCGGCACTCCCCGGCGCACTCTCGGCGCTCGGCATTCTCTCCAGCGATGTGGTGAAAGATTATTCGCGCACGGTCCTGTGGCGGGTTGCGGACGAAGTTCCGCACGCACGATTGGGTCGCGAATTCTCTGCACTCGAAGAGACTGCGTCGCGGGATTTTCGCAGCGAATCCTGGCCGGGCGCGCCGCACTTTCACCGCAGCGCCGACCTGCGGTATCGCGGTCAGGGATACGAACTCAATGTTCCACTCACGAAAAATCTTCTGCGCGATTTCCGGCAGGAACATCAGCGCCGCTACGGTTATGTGCATACCAATCGCGAAGTCGAGATCGTTACTCTCCGCGTGCGCGCGACGCTCAAGTCCACTAATGCTCATGTGGGGACGGCCGCCCTCGGCCGTCCGAGCGGAGCGAAGCTCCGCAGGGTTTCCGTAGGCGAAGCCCAGGTCCTTTTCGATGGAAAGAAACTCACAACGAAGATTTATTCCCGCGACGAACTGCACCCAGGCAGGAAATACACCGGCCCTGCCGTCATCACCGAATACAGCGCCACCACGGTCATCCCGCCGGGCAAGCCGTTTCATCTCGACCGCGCCGCCAACCTGATTGTTAAAATCCGATGAAAACTGCCGCCCACGCTCCAAAACTGGCCACGGAGCACTAGGTACTCGCAAGCGTGTTCGCTACAATATTCTTGTGAAACCGAGCATCTTCGTTGTTGAAGACGACCCTGACATTTCGCGCCTGGTCCGCCACCACCTTGAAAACGAGGGCTTCACGGTGCGCGTCTATCCCACAGGATCCAATGTTCTCGCCGACGCCGAGCGCCAGCGGCCCGCTCTTTTCGTGCTCGACATCATGGTTCCGGGCAAGGACGGACTCGAACTGTGCCGCACGGTTCGCCAGACGATTGGGCTGGCGTCTGTGCCCGTGATTTTTCTGACCGCCAAAAGCAGCGAAGCCGACCGCGTTCTCGGGCTCGAGCTCGGGGCCGACGACTACATCGCCAAGCCTTTCAGCCCGCGCGAGCTGGTGGCACGGGTCAAGGCCGTGCTGCGGCGTTTTGAACGGCCACTGCCGCCGAGCCCCATGAAGGTTGGCGAAATCGAGATCGACCCCTCCGCGATGACTCTCACTGTCCGGGGCGCTCCCGTTCCGACCACGGCCACCGAGTTTCGCCTGCTCGATTATTTTGCGCGCCATAGCGGGCGCGTCTTTACACGCGACCACCTGCTCGACTCGGTCTGGCGCGACACGGCCTACGTGACGCCGCGTTCGGTGGACGTCTACGTCCGCCGCATCCGCGAGAAGATTGAACCTGATCCTGAGAACCCTCGCTACCTCAAGACCGTGCGCGGGGCCGGCTACCGGTTCGAAGCTCCCAAATAACTGGCCGGGCTGAGGCAAGACGAGAATGATAACGGGCAGAAGATGAAGAACCGCATTTTCTTCAAACTGCTGGCTGCGTTCCTGATTGTGATCGCGGCCGCCGCAGGGACTCTGGATCTGATCGTGGGCGGCGCCTGGGAAGCCTCTCTACGCGCCGAAATCGAGCGCAATCTCACGCAGAAAACGCTTATGTTCGCGCATCGGGTCGAGAGCGACCACACCCACTCTCTAGCTGAGATCGTCGCTCAGGAGGGACAAGCCGCCGGCGCCCGCGCCACGGTCATTGACGCTTCCGGCAAAGTGCTGGCCGATTCGGAGTCGAATCCCGCCGCCATGGAAGACCACGCCACGCGAAACGAGTTTGCCGCGGCCCTCAGCGGCAAAACAGCCTCCAGCGAGCGGCGCAGCGCCACGCTCGGTATTCCCTTTCTCTATGTCGCAGCACCCATCTCCGGGGGCGCAGTGCGCCTGGCCTATCCCCTCTCCGATGTCGAGGCGGTGCAAGCGGAAGTGCATCGCCGCATGCTCTGGGGGATAACGGTAGCTCTACTCATGGCCCTGATTGTGGCCGCCTGCGCCGCAAGCTGGACCGCTCGCCGTCTCGAACGTATTGTCGACGTCGCGGCGCGTATCGAACGCGGCGATTTGCGAGCGCGCGTGGACGATTCTTCGCTCGATGAGATCGGCCGCGTGGCCGTTGCCATTGACCGCACCGCCGGCCAGGTCGAGCGCAGCTTCGCCGCCGTGCGCTCCAGCCAGCGCCAACTCGAAACTCTGCTCAACAGCATGCGGGATGCCGTCATCGCTGTCAGCGCGGATGGCCTGGTGCAGTGGGCGAACCAGCCCATGGACCGGCTCGTGCCGCAGCGCACGCGGCTCAATGCGCCCATGGTCGAAACGATTCGCGATCCTGATTTTCTGGCTACGGTCAAGGCCGCTACGGCCACGAAACAAGTGAGCACTGGCCGCGCCACCTCGATCGTCCCCGGCCGTGCCTTTGACGTGACCGCCGCGCCCTTGCCCGATGGCGGCGCCGTGGCAGTCTTGCGTGATCTCACAGAAACCGAGCGCGTGGAAAAAACGCGTCGCGATTTCATCGCCAATGTCTCTCACGAGCTGCGCACGCCGCTCACTTCAATTCAGGGATACTCCGAAACTCTGCTCGACAGCATTCCCGAGAACTCCGGCCACAACCGGGAATTTCTGGAGATTATCCGCAAGAACGCCGCCCGCATGTCTCGCCTGACCGAGGACCTGCTCACGCTGGCGCGCGTCGAGTCTGGCGAGACTCGGTTTGAAACTGAACCCGTTCCGCCTCTCGAACTTTTGAACGACGCCGAAGAAAGTTTCCGTGAGATCGCCCGCAGCCAGGGCATCGAACTCCAGATCATCGACAGTCCAAATGGCAACTCGCTGGATTCTCTGCCGCGGGTTCTCGCCGACCGCGAAGCCATTCACCAGGTTTTTTCCAACCTGATCGACAACGCCATGAAATACGGACGCTCTGGCTCACGCGTGGAACTCGGAGCCCGCCCTGCAAAACACGGGGTCGAGTTCTATGTGCGGGATTATGGCGCCGGCATCTCCTCCGAGCACCTGCCGCGCCTCTTCGAACGCTTCTACCGCGTGGATAAAGCACGCTCCCGCGAATCCGGCGGCACCGGCCTCGGCCTGGCCATCGCCAAGCACATCATGCTCGCCCACTCGGGCTCCATCCATGCCGAAAGCGAACTCGCCCACGGAAGCACGTTCTTGTTCACCCTGCCTGCGGCGTAGTACTCATCTTCGCGCGCCGGCTTGCGTTCGGTTGCGGCATTTTCGGTCGCCGAGCGCCGCGTAAGCCACGTCAGTGCCGAGAAGAGTGGCGTTTGGCCGCGGTTGCTCAAGATTGTTATTTTCGATAGCTCTAAAATTAGGTTGACAGTCACCTTTAGCCCGCAGCACACTCCCTGAATCCCGTCGGTGGCCCTGTATCCAGCCTTTCACCGGCGGCGAGCTGTTGTCACACGCGCAGCTCGCTCTCAAGAGCTGCGGTCAAGGAAGGAACTATGTCGCCGAATCGTCTGCTCGCAGTTCTTACTTTTTCATTAATTACGGCAGCCAGCGCATTTGCGCAAGGCGGAGCTACCGGAGCCATCAGCGGCACCGTGCAGGATGTCACGGGTTCGGCCGTGCCCGGCGCGACGGTGCAGATCGTCAGCGCTTCCACCGGACAGCTCGTTCGCACACTTACCACCGATACCTCCGGCTCCTTCATCGCGAATCTCCTTCCGGTCGGCGACTATTCGGTCGAAGTGCGTGCCTCCGGATTCGCCACGACCAAGTTCGCCGGCATCACCGTCCGCATCACTGAAACTTCCCGCATCACCGCGGTGGTGAAACCGTCCGTCAAAGTAGAGGTCGTGGAAGTGCAATCCCAAGCGGAAGCCGTCAACACCACCGACGCCACCACAGGCGAATCGCTGGTCGCGCAGACGATCAGTACGCTCCCTCTGGCCACACGCAACTTCCAGCAGTTGCTCGACCTCTCGGCCGGTGCCGCCGCTTCTCTGAACAACGCCGCCTCTCTCGGGCGCGGTGACGTGCGCATTGACGTCAACGGGGCCAGGGAAGACAACAACAATTACCTCATTGATGGAATCTCCGCCTCCGACTACTCCTTCGGGGAGCTCGCCTACACGCCTGTCCCCAACCCGGACGACGTCCAGGAGTTCAAGGTCAGCACCAGCCTGTACGACGCAAGCCAGGGCCGTAACGGCGGGGGCAACATCAACGCTGTTCTGAAAGGCGGCACCGCCAGCTTCCACGGAGATCTTTGGGAGTACTTCCGCAACACATCGCTCGATGCGCACGACTACTTCCTGGGCAAGTTTGTGCTCAAGCAGAACATCTTTGGCGGCGATCTCGGCGGGCCAGTCGGCAACAGAGCCAAGTTCGGATTCTTCTATGTAAACTATCAGGGCACGCGCCAGCGCAGCGGCGATTCGCTGGGAACTTATATCAGCGGCGCTTCTGTTCCTTCGCTGCCCCAGTCGCGCGACTGCGCCACGCTCGTCGCCACCTTCTTTCCCAGCAGCAGCCCCCTGCCGTCCTACGCGAACCCTGGTAACGGTTCCTGCGGGCTCGATCCAGTAGCCGTCCAGATCCTCAATACCGCCGGTGCTCAGTTCGGCGGGACGGGTTCCAGTTGCGGCGGAGCACCCTGCCTTATTCCCAGCCTTGGCACGCCCGGCTACACTTCCGGCAACGTCAACACAGGCGCACTCACTCTCAGCACCCCCGGTCGCTACCGGGATGATCAGTTCACCGCCAACTGGGACAAGGATTTCAACCACAGCAAGGATCGCATCACCGAGCGCTTCTTCTGGTCGGACTCGGAAACCTACCAGCCATTCGGCGCCGATAACTTGCAGGTTCAAACCGGGTATCCCGCGATTGACACCAACATGGATTTCCCGCTGGACATCCCGCTGCGCGGACGCTTCGGCAGCGTCGCCGAGACTCACACCTTCACCAACAGTCTGATCAATGAATTCCGCTTCGGCGTCAACGTAATCAGCGATGCCCTGCTCAACGTTCCCGTCTCCGGCATGAACCCGGGAGCCCTCGGCATCAACAATATGGACGGACAGCTAAACACGTACCGACTGGAGTTTGTCGCCCCCAGCTTCCAGTTCGGTCCCTTCCCCAACCAGCCGCAGTCGGCGCTAGCCGATTCCTTCGTCTATCTCGACACCCTCAGTTGGACTCGCGGCCGCCACTCGTTTCGCTTTGGTGGCGAACTTGACCGCACGTCCGATCGCCGCAACCTCGCAGTGCTGAGCAATCCCCTGCTGGTCTTCGTGCCCGGCAGCGACCCGAACCACAACCTCACCAGCTTCCAGAATTTTCTGCTGGGACAGCCTTTCATCGGTGAAGGTGGAAGCGGCGCCTATAACCACGACTACCACCTTCCCGCCGCTTCCATTTTCGCGCAGGACGATTGGCGTCTCACTTCATCCCTAACTTTGAACGCGGGCCTGCGCGCGGAGTGGGTCGGAGCGGCGACCGACAGCCTCTGCCACCTTGGCAACACCATTCCTCTAAACGCCAATCCGCCAACCGGCCAGCCCTACGTGTGGCCGAGTTGTATAACCAAGGAAGGCTTTTCTGGCGTAACCGGCGCACTGAACGGCGCAGGCCTGAACAACGAATACGCAACCGTGGCCGAGCCCCGCATCGGCTTTGCCTACGACATTGGCGGAAGGCACAAGACAGTCGTCCGCGGTGGCTACGGCATTTATAGCGTCCGCGAAGACATCGGCGGCGTGGACAACCTGGCTTTTGCGCCTCCCTCCTACCCGCTGGCCTTTCCCGCCGGCAGCTATTCGAGCTTGGGCAATCTCTACGCGCCCGGCGGCGTGCCGCTCTTGCCCACCCTGGGCTCGCTGCCCAGCGCGTCAACCTTCGCCATGGTGCCCTCATTCTTCCAGGGATTTACCAGCGGAGACACCAGCGGGGCAAGCGGAGGCGCTGCCTTTTCCGGGACTGCCGACGCCTTTTTCGCGCCTTCCGTTCCGCTGCACTGGGTGGTGCCCACTACACAGCAATGGAATTTAACAGTGCAACGCCAACTGGGTGGAAACTGGGTCCTTGAAGTGGGATATATCGGCACCAAGGGAACGCGTCTGCGCTCCACCTTTGATCCTGATCAGCCCGCGCTGGCCAGCCCGACCAGTCCCGTCACCGTCACCTGCGGCAACCCGAATGTAACGCCGGTTGTGTCTTGCCTGCAACCGGGAGTAACGACGGGATCGCCCGTTACGATTACAGAAAACTCACCGGGCAATGCCATGGCGCGCGCGCCTTACCTGGCGATTGCTCCTTCGGATTTTGAAGCATTCTGGCCAAATTCCGATTCCCACTACCACGGTCTGCAGCTCACCGTTTCCCATCGCTTCTCGAAGGGACTGTATCTTCAGAGCGCGTACACGTACTCCAAGTCCATCGACGACGTTTCCACCGCCAGCGTCGCCTTCCTGACGCGCGTCAACAATCAGCTCAGCGGAGCCGCTTCCAAAGGCCTTTCCGACTTCGACCATCGGCACCGCTTTGTGACGAGTCTCAATTACACCCTGCCCTTCCTCGCCAAACGTCACGACGCGGCTGGATACGCTCTGGGAGGCTGGGAGGTTGACAGCGTCCTCGTAGCGCAATCGGGAGCGCCCATTACCATTCAGGACTCGAACGGTGGTTCTGACTATGCTCTGACCACCCCCGAACTGGTCACTGCGGATTTCGCTCCAGGCTTCAATTGCGGCAATGCCTTGAACTCGGGCAGCCTTGCCACGAAGATCGCCAATTGGGTCAATCCCAACGCTTATGCTCCTGTCCCCAATGTTCCGAACTCACCGGCTGGCACGGTTGCCTACACAAACACCGGCTTCGGCGATTCACCCCGCAATTGCATCGTCGGTCCGAAACAATTTAACTGGGACTTCACCCTCGGCAAGACCTTCAAGCTGGGCGAGCGGCAGAGCTTGCGCTTCCGCGCTGAGTTCTTCAACCTGCTCAACCATCCTTCCTTCCAGAACCCACTGAACTTCGGCTTTGCAGATGTCGAACAAGGGACTCACGTCGGTGAGATCACCCAGACCGTCGGCACCCCGCGCCTGATCCAGCTCTCACTCAAGTACGGCTTCTGACGGACGTTTTCTCGAACCATCCCTGACGCTGCGTGCTTCGCGCGCGTCAGGGAGCTTTTCCCCAATCTGCACGAAGGCTCCTGCCAGCCTGTTGCCTTCGCGTACACTCCCCGGCATGCACCTTTCCCGCGGCATCGAAAAACAACCGAAAATTCACAGCTTTTTAACCACTTTGGACATCAAAATACGTATCGTGAGGCGTTGGCGATCCCATCCCATGAACGGCCGAACCGCGGCGACGGGCCCTCTCGATCGCACCGTCGCGCGCCTTCTCGTCCGCCGGATATCCCGATGAGTACTGCGATCAAAGGCCCCGATCCCGAACCAGCCCATCACTACATCGTGCGCCGCACCATCGAAGCCTGTCGCGTGGCCAAGGAGGCCGCTGGCGCTGCTGCCGAAGGGATCGCCACCGGTTCCAACCCGCTGCTGAGTTCTCTCCGCCAGCGCGAGCGCGAACTCGATACCCTCGACATGGAAATCGACAGCGGCGTGACCACCGCGATCACCGAGGTCGGTCCCGCCGAGGCTCGCGAGCTGCTGGCCTGCATGAAGTTCATGATCGGACTGGAGCGCATCGGCGATTTGCTGCTCAGCTTTGGCACCAGTGCACAGGCGGCCGGCGGCCGTATCGATTCGGAGGACACGCGCGACCTGACGCAAATGGCCACCATCCTCGAAAAAATGCTGACCGATTGCGGCGAAGCCTTCTCCTCCCGCGAAATCGCCAAGGCCATCGACGTGCTTCGCGCCGACTCCGAAATGGATCGCCTGCGCAATCTCATCTTCCTGCGCCACATCGAAAATCCGGAAAACGTCCACCGCCAGGCCAGCCTGCAAGTCATTTTCATGACGCAGTCGCTCGAACGCGCCGGCGATCACGCCAAGAATCTTGCCGAAGAAGTTTGTCATTTCGTCAGCGGACACACCGTCCGCCACGTCCTGATGGCATACGACAAGCCCGTCGAGCAGATGTTCATCGATTACCTCCGCCGCCGCGACCAGCACCGCTAAGTTGTCTATCGTTCAGCGCACGCTGCTGGCGTACCGAATTCTAAATTTGCGACTGCGCGTGCCCAATCTTGAAATCCACAATTGACATCGCTGCTGCCGGCTTCTACCATCCGGTCAAAACGGCTCGGCGCCGCACTCGGTGGCCGAACCACGAGGGGCGTGTATGCTGAGTTCTCAAAACAATCGGCGGGTCCCACTCCAACAAACTCCAAAACAAAGCCCGGGCAAACAAACTTGGATGACTCAATCAGCTTTCGTGCTGGCCGTGCTGCTTATGATCGCATTCGTTGCGCTGGCTGCACCTCAGTTCCGCGAGGATCGCGACCGGATTCATGTTTCCCGCGAACGAATTGCGGCGGACTTCGGCGGCGGCAACGGGGGGAGGCCCTCCCCTGATGCCCTCTGCGAGGAAGAGGCAGCCGCGGTCGGATTTCATGTACAGACCGGCGAGTATTTCAACACCGCATGGCTCGACTGTGTCCACGTTCATGGTGATGGAAGGCTCGGAGACGAAAGAAGGATGACGGAACGAACCGGCAGTCCGGGCGGCCGGCCAGTATATGACGCGTTCTGCCCGCCGGGATTCGTGTTGCGTGGCCTTCGCGGACGAACCGGCGCTTCCATCGACGAAGCCGTGGGCATCTGCAGTCCGTTGCGCGAGATCGCTGACCGGATCCCGAATCCGCGGACCGAGTTCACTCAACCGGTCGTGCGCCCGAATCCGGGCGGACATCCGAGCGAAGCGTTTTGCCCGCCCGGCGGCGTCGTCACCGGCTTTCGCTCCAAGAGTGGCGAGTATATGGATCACCTCTGGCTTTTTTGCTCCGAACTGCGCCGCAACGACTAAGTGCGAAGGCGTTGAGCAGGTTGGGATTGAGCATTGATCGGCCAGCGGAGAGAGCTCCCGGTGCCTGACTTCGTCAATGTCTACGAAAACGCTACCCGAGCCGAAGCCTACTCGAAGCTCGAGTTCGCTAATACGTACCATCTCGCGTTCCGCGACTTGCCGGAGATTTTCCGGGCCCACGTCAAAGGAACTGCGGCGCTTGATTTTGGCTGTGGCACGGGCCGCTCCACCAGATTCCTTGCCAGGCTTGGCTTTTCAGCCGTGGGAGTGGACATCTCTGAGGACATGGTAGCCAAGGCGCGCCAGATCGATCCTCAGGGCGACTATCGGCTCATTCCTGGCGACAACATGAGCGCCCTGCCGCGCGAAGGCTTTTCTCTCATCCTCTCGGCCTTCACCTTCGACAACATACCGGGCATGGAAACGAAGGTCCGCTTGTTTGGCGGTCTCCGCAAGCTGCTAAAGATGGATGGAGTTCTGGTAAGCATCGTTTCGACGCCAGAGATTTACCTCAACGAGTGGTCGTCGTTCACGACCAGAGATTTTCCTGAAAACCGCAACGCCGGCCCCGGGGACGAGGTGAGAATCATCACGACGGATTTCGAGGATCACTCGCCTGCCGTCGACATTCTTTGGCCACACGCGTCGTATCTTGAGGTCTATCGCCGGGCGAGTTTGGAGGGGGTGGAAGTGCGCCGGCCGTTGGCCAAAGGCGACGAACCTTATCGCTGGGTCAGCGAGACGCAGATCGCGCCGTGGGCCATCTACGTGCTGCGCCGTGCGAGCTAAAACGCGCTTGTCATTCTGAGCGTTGGAGGGGCGCACGCGATGTCAAGAAACCTGCTTTTAATCTTCTGGGGAGGCTGGCAATCCACCGTGGAAGAGCGGCGCTTTAGCGCCGCGTCAGGGCTTAAAAAGGCACGGCTTTAGCCCTGCGAGCCCGTGAAAGGAATCACCCGAACCACTGATAATGATCCCAAAACTCCGCCCAACTTTTCTTCGGCCCGCCGCACACGAAAATATCCGGATGGTCCTGACTTTCTTCATTTTTCACGCCCAATGAATTCCCGTTATGCCCCGCCAGGCGGCAGCCGGTAAACGCCTCATCCCTGTCCTTCTGCGACCAGCCCATCACGATCAGCGTGGTTGGCGCCGGCGTCGGATACCCTCGATACCATCCCGAATTCGTCACCGTGATCGGCGGCGGCAAATGATACGCCGGGCCTAGAATTTCAATCGCTCCTGCCTCGCCGTAGTTTCCTACCAGCACGCCATAACTCTGCCGTTCCTCCGCCGTCAGCCCATCACGCACTCCCGCGACGGCCCTGACTAGATCGTCCCAGCCAATCTCTTCGCGCAGATCGCCATTATGTTTTAAAGCGAATTCTTTGAGCCGTCCGCCGGAAGCAAACGGAATGATGATCGCAGCGAAGAATAACCCACACGCTACGAGCGCCGGGAAGAAGACACCCTCCACTGCCCACCGCCAGCCTTGCTTCATCGATGTGACCCAATGTTCGCCCGCCGTTGCGCCCATCGCCAACAACATGGGGTACGCCGCCGCCAGATAATAAAACCTTCCCTTCGACACCCCGAAAAGCACAAACGGAATCACATACATCCAGGCGAGCATCCGATACCGCGCATCGCGGAAGAAGCAAATCAGCCCCGCAATCCACACCGGCGCAGAAGCATAGTTCGTGCAGATGCGAAACTGAAGGCGCACAAATCCGTCCGCACGCCCTTCCCCGACGTCGCGCACGTGAATGTGATGCAGGAAGTGGTACGAGATGAAATCGTGCCGTACCTGCCAAATCAGGTTCGGCAGACAGATCAAAAACGCGATCCCGACTCCAGCCCACAACCATCCACTCGCCAAATAGCGCCGTGCTCGCGTCAGCACCAACCCGCCGAAAATCCCAGCCATATAAAAGGTCATCGTGTACTTCGTCAACAGCCCCACGCCGATGGTCGCGCCGATCGCGAGCCACCATCGGGGATCGTCTGACTTCAGCATTCGAATGACGAAATATGCAATCAGCACCCACCACAAATAATCGAACGTCGAATACTGAAACTCCGTCCCCTCAAACAACGAAAGCGGCGAAAGTGCGACCGTGAGCGCCGCAGTTGCCTGGGCCAGACGTCCGCCGCCCAACTCTCTTGCCATCAGACCGGTCACCACAATGGCTGCCGCTTGCGCGATCACCGAAGCCAGGCGCAGTCCGATCAGCCAATGGCCGAAGATGGCCATGCTGATTCGCTCTACGAACGGCGTAAACGGGGGGTACGCCACGAATCCCCAATCCATGTGCAGCGCGTCGGTCAGGGTCTGCAGTTCGTCGCGATGTAAGCCGTAGCGCCCGTTGGTCAGAACATGCACCAGAGCCACTGCGCCTGCAATCGCGAGGACTACCACGGTGTCGCTGCGCGTGGTTGTTTGACGGGTTGCAGCCTCCGACACCAACTGTTCCTGATTCATACAGTTTTCCCCTTGGCACTGTTACGCACGGACCGGTGCGCCCGTTCCATGGGCGGCGACCTATGTTAGCGCAGGAGTGTTAACCCATGACGGTTGTCTCGGCAATTCGTGACGCGGTTCGAGTTGTGCCGCCATTGTTCTCCACATTCCATTTAGAATCTCGGTCAGTCATCACACAGATTGGGGAGGCTCTCCGTGATTTTTCGTCCATGTCTCATCTTGCTGCTTGCAAGCGCAGCTCTTGCGCAGACCGCGACTCAGCCAAAAACGTCCCAGCCGAATGTAGTCCACTACACCACCACCACGGCCAACGTGAAGTATTTGTTCGCCACGGCGGAGCCGGTGGCGCGGCTCAAGTCGGGCGACATTCTCGACACCAACACGCTCGACTGCTTCGGCAACGGAATCAAAAAGCCGGGCGACACACTGAGCATGGCCACGGGAGACAATCCGCTGGCGGGGCCGTTTTACGTGGAGGGCGCTGAGCCCGGCGACACGCTCGCCGTTAAGATACTTGACCTGCAGGTGGATGGGGATCAGGGCGTAGGCGCGTTCGCGCCCGGATTTGGCGCCATCAACGAGACCAATTACACGCCGATGCTACATGCGCCGCTCCCGGAGCGAATCTGGTTTTATCCCATCGATCACGCCGACAACACGGCGACGTTCAAGGCCATCGACTCGGATTTCAAGGTAAAGATTCCCGTGCATCCCTTCTTCGGGTGCATTGGCGTCGCGCCGGCAAACGGCGAAGCACGCAGTTCCGTCGTTCCCGCCGAGTTTGGCGGGAACATGGATTCGCCGGAAGCGAGTGTCGGCAACACGGTTTACTTTCCGGTGAATGTCAAGGGAGGGTTGTTGTACATCGGCGATGGACATGCTGCCATGGGTGACGGCGAGGTTGCAGGAACAGCGATTGAAGTCCCGCTGAAGGCGCGACTGCAGCTTAGCGTCATCAAGGGGCGCACCATCAGCTGGCCGCAGTTTGAAAACGACGATGCGATCATGACCGTGGGAGCCTATCGTCCGCTGGACGATTGTGTGCGCATCGCCTTCACCGAACTGGTGAAGTGGATACACAAGGATTACGGCTTGTCGGAGCTGGATGCGTACGAATTGCTGTCGAAAGTCGCGCGGATTCATTTGAACGAGATGGTGGATCCGAATTACGTGGTCGTGGCGTCGATCGAGAAGAAGTATTTGCCGAAGAAGAAGTGACTGGCCACCCCCACGTCTCGCAAAAGGCGCGAGACATGGGGCACCCTATTTTCCTTTGGTTGACAGCAATCCGAAGATCTGCAGTTCTCCGCTGCTGGCCACAAAAACCTGGCCGTTTGCGACCACCGGCACGATGTTGGCGTCGTTCGGAGGATTGGGCCACGTTCCCGCCGGCGAGTGATAAAGAAGCTTCATCGTTTTGCCGCCCGAGTCTGGATTGAAAGCGTAAAGGTAGACAGTCGGGCCTCCCTGCGGCCGCGACACCGTCCAGATGATGGCGTTCGATGTGCCGCTCGAAGAGACGCTGGTGAAAACTCCCGGATTCTGTCCGGTCGGGATGGTCGCCGAAGCGGTAACCAGGGTCAACGTCGGCTTGGACGATGTTGCCAGCTTCCACACCTTGATCGTCTTTCCGCCGCTCGAGACGACCCGCGCCGCGCCGTCGGTGTCCACGAAATACGACTCGCCGCACCAGCATCCGCCCACCGAATATATGCCCAGCACATTGTTCCTTGATGTCGAGTGACCGCCGAGGTTGTCCTCGTTCATCAGAAACATTCTGCCGTCTTTACCGGCGGCGACCGCCAGATGCGGCGTGCTGCCGGGCTGATCGGGAAGGACCATGACGCCGCCCGCGCCGATTTCCCAGTCGTCAAGATCCAGCGTGTCCTGGTTGTTCGGCGTGAACAGGTCGAGCACGCTGCTCAGGGTGGGCGAGACTTTCACCACGCTCTCCTGAATATTGGTGACGCCGTCGTAAGTCTGGTATTGCGAGTTGCCCGTGACGAAGAGAACGTTGCCGGAGTCGTCAGCGGCCGGGCCGTAGCCCGACATCCAGATGGAGGAGAGGAAGTAATCCTGCGGCGCGGTGGCCAGAATGTTGACCAGTTCGTTCGGGACGATCGGAGCCAGCGACGACGCGGTCCAGCCCAGCAGCCAGCCGCGCGAGTTGGCAGCCTGCCCATCGCAGAAGCTGCCGAAGGCGGCGTAGAGATTGCCGTTGCTGAGAAGCAGGGCCGGGCGCTGTCGCTGATAAAGAGCGTTGAAGTTCAGCGTCGTGCCGTTCGTGAGCGTATGCGAAGCACTGACGACCAGCGGCGTGACTTTGTCGGTGAGACTGCCGAGATCGAGCGCGTGCACCGTGTAGACGGGTCCACTCGCGCCTTGCGTGTAAGTGATCGCGTAGAGGGTGTTGCTGGCGGGATCGATCACCGGAGTCGAGTGAATGCCGAGACTGGGCGACTTGCCGCAAGCGGGCGGTGTTGCAACCGGCGTCCCGAAGTTCGGGTTGAGCAGCACCGCGCCGCTGTTGTAGTCAATGGCGTAAACGGTGTTGTTCTCCGTGGCAACGTAAACGACGTTATGCACTCCGGGACTGGCGCCGGCGGTAATGAGAACGTTCGGGGCAACGAGCGGCTGGCCGTCCACCTGAGCGTCGAGAGAGATCGTATTCAGGAGGCCGAACGTCTTCGTGTTGACGCTCGCCGGAGTGAGCGCGGTTTCGGCCTGGTTCCAGCCGGTGCGGTAGTTGTCGTAGTGGTAGGTGTAGATTCCGGTTTGTGCGTGGATGGAAAGGGCGGCAAGAGTGATCAGGGCCGCCAGGGCGAAACGACGCGCCGCGAAGGACACAAAACGTCGCGGCAGGAAGCGGCACAACAATGCGAAGAGCATTTACGATTTCCCCCTTGGAGGGCGCATCGTCAGCCAGGCCGGCGAAAATCGGGGAAGGGATTCGCCGCCGCCCGAGATGCTTACGATGCGGGCCAGAGCCGCCAATCTACGCGAAATCGCGCGGGTTGTAAAGGGCGGTCAGGGGTTAGCCTCAACGCATTAGCCTGACGTTTCGAATATCCGAGTTCTGTGCGGCGGATGGACTAAACCACATCCCTCGGTTTGACCTCTCAGCCTTTCACGATCTTCCTCGCCACCCCGTCCCAGACCGCGACGGAGCGATTGAAATACGCGAAGTTCGACAGGTGACAGCCGATGGCCGCGTGGTTGCCGAAAACTTCGTTCTCGGTCACCGGCTTCCGGCTGCGCACGGCGTTAAAGAAGTTGGCCTGGTGATCCACGGTGTCGTTGTAGTCGGGCGGGGTAGTATACGACTCGCTCTCAGCGTCAGTGCTTAACGTCAGCGGCGCCGGTTCAGGATGTTCCTTCTGCCATTGCTCCTGGTACTGCTCGCGGAGCGCCTTGGGCCAGCCTTTTATGGAATAACCCTCAGGCTGCGGGCGCGTGTCCTGTGGATTGTAGGTGAGCATTGCATCCCGGATGATCATCGTGCCCTTGGTGCCGTAGAAGCCGATAAATTCTCCGCCATCATTATTCAGGTTGCAGCGCAAAGTCACCTTGAAGTTGGGATAGTCGTAGAGAGTTTCAATCAGGTCGGGAAATTCGCGGCCGTCTTTGAAGTGATACAGGCCGCCGCTGGATTGCGCGCGCTGCGCCACCATGTTCACGCCGGTGATGAAGTGAATGCCGGATATCAAGTGCACGAACAGATCGCCGGCCAGCCCCTCACCGTAGTCCTCATAGCAACGCCAGCGGAAAAAGCGTACCGGGTCGAAGGCGCGCTTGGGCGCGCCGCCAAGAAACGTATTCCAGTCGATGGTTTTTTCGGTGGCGTCAGGAGGAATGGGGTACACCCAGGCCCCGCTGGGAGAGTTGCGGTCCCAGTAGGCGTTGATGTTGAAAACTTCGCCCAGCTTGCCGGAGTCGTAAATTTCCTTCGCCTTCGCGTAGAGCACGGAACTCACCCGCTGGCTGCCGATCTGCACGATGCGATTGTTTTTCTGCGCGGCCTCGACCATGGCGAAGCCATCTTCGACCTTGTGCGACATGGGCTTTTCGCAGTAGACGTCCTTGCCGGCGGCGCAGGCATCCTCGAAAATGCGGCGATGCTGGTGGTCGGTGACGGCGAGGATGACGGCATCAACGTCTTTGCGGTCCAGAATGCTGCGATATTCGCGCGTGGCGGCCACGCCGGGATTCTTGACCGCTTCGCGCGCGGCAGTGTGGCGGCTGTCGTACAGGTCGCAAACGCCGACGCATTCGACTCTAGGCAGGTGCGTGGTGGCTTCGAGAAGTTCGCATCCACGAACGCCGGTTCCGATGGAGGCGAAGCGGACAGTGTCGCTGGGTGCGCCGTTACCCGGTAAGCCACGCGGAGAGGCCAAGAGCACATGGGGCTGGAGAACAGTCTTCGTGAACGAGGCGGCTGCCATCGCGCCGCTACCAAGCTGGATGAATTGACGACGGGTGAAAGGATTGCGAGCCATGGAAGTTGCCGCCCTCGTGATGAAACTGGAAATTGTCCGACGGCCTGTGAGCCGATCAGAGCCGGAAATTATCCCACAGCGGGGAAGGACAACATGAGTCGATTTTGCCGAGGTCGTATGATTAGGGGTTTAGCCGCGAATTTGCGCAAAGGATTCGGAGAGCGCGCCGCGAGCCTTCTGGACTAACCAGGGGTACAGCAGGAAGAGTTGGAAGAAAAAATTGAAAGGGCCGTGACATTGGTTATGCCCTAGCCGCCAGCTCCTGCGAGGGAGCTAACAACGTGGGTGCATGTACCGTCACAGCCCCTTGATGTAATCACTGCTTTCGCAGTCCCAAACCCCGACTACCCCTCGCAGAGCCGTCGGTTTTTTCAGGTCTGGTCGCCCTGCAGGTTGCCCCGCCTAGCTGATCACCCAGCCTACGTCGGACTGGCTCAGTATTATTGTGCCAACCCTTTCAGCCGTCGACGATGCCAAGTTAACAGAGCATTCATAAAAGTCAACGCAAACTTTCGGTGCAATCGCGTTTTCAAAACCTGTGCATAACGAGTAACGCAAATGACTGTGATAGCGAAGGTTACAAAAAATGGAATTTGTTCCGGATGAGTTTTGCACAGATGTTGCACAGTAGTACAAAAAGATTGGAAACTCTTGAAAGGGAACCAAATAATTCATCTTGACCCGGAATAATATTGGGGGCATCTTACAAAAAGCACGTCACCAGCGAAGTGATATCAGAACTCGTGGCTTACGTAGACGGAGGTTGCCTGGGAAATCCGGGGCCTTCCGGTATTGGCGTAGTGATTAACGGCTGCGCAGCCGAACCGGTGCGCATTGCCAAGTGGATTGGCCATCAAGATAACAACGTTGCCGAATACGCGGCGCTCATGGAGGCGCTGCAGTACGCAGTTGCGCGCAAGGCGCACAAGTTGCATGTGTATTCGGATTCGCAAGTGGTCGTCAAGCAGATGACGGGCGAGTACACCTGCCGCAGCCCGCGCCTCTACTCCCTGCATTGGACCTGCCGCAAACTGGCACGGGCGCTAAAGTTTTCCATCTCGCACGTTCCCCGCGAGGATAACGTCGAAGCGAATCGCCTGGCGCAGTCGGCGCTAAGGCGGCGCAGCGCACCCAGCAACTAGCCGAACGCACTGGCCAGCCCCGGCTCGATTGAAGACGCCACGCACCATTCCCGTTTCGGGAATCTGCTCAATTTTTCTTTCGCCTTCCTTGCCTGAGGTTTTCAGAAACACTTGAATGGAAGTATGGGCCAAGCCGCTGAGTCCCGCCGAAAGCGGCAGCAGCGGGGGTGGGGAGAGTGAAGAGGCAGAAACGGAAGATCATCAAGAATCCGAAGGTTCGCGGAGAATGGGTGGAATCCGTATTCATGGCGCGGGCGAACGAAGAAGGACTGACCGTCAGCAAACCGTGGGGCGATTCGAAGACCTTCGATTTCGTTGTGGGCCGCCCGGGACATTTCGTCAGCGTGCAGGTTAAATCTACGGCCGTTTTCATGCACTCCGGCTACCCCGTGGCTGTGCGGCACGGTAATGAACGCTATGCGCGAGGCTCGTTCGATTTCCTTGCCGGCTACGTGGTTCCCGAAGATGCCTGGTATATCATTCCGGCCGCAAAGTTCGCGGGCATCGCGCGCCTGACTCTTTGCTCGACCTCGGATGAGGCCCGCTACGAAGAATATCGCGAGGCGTGGCATCTTTTGCGCGAGGCTGTCGGCGCACGCTCCGTGGTCGTGGAACCCGTGGTCGCACAAAAAGACTCGAAGCCCTCAAGTGAGGCGCTCGCGCCCGGCCCGAAACCCGCGGACAGGTTTCCCACCAACGCCTACGAACGGGTGCAGGCCGCGATGGACTTCTGCCGAAAGCAGCTGCAAGGCACCGGCGGGGCTCATGAGAAGGAAGACGAGGAAGAAGAACAGGAGACCTGAGGAGGCTGCCCCACCCTTCGCGGTTTTCGAAGGGTGGGGATCACGCTACATGACGCACGGTAAGCTGTGCTTTTTGCAATTCGTCCACTACGACCGGTCCGGCCTCGTCGTACGCGTAATGACGAAAACTGCTCCACCTCCACTGTTGTGGTTCCAGAACCAGCTTTCGAGTCACCGGATTCCGGTGCATGTAGCGGAGCTTCTCTGCGCGCTTGCGGTCGGTGAACACGACGAAATCGTAGAAACGCCGCTGCCAGACGTGTCCTTCTTCAAGAGCAGTTTCCCACAACGAGTTCTGCCCCGGGTTCGCGCGGACGCGCAGGTGCCGCAACAGTTTGCGGGCGAAGCTTTGCTTGAGCGCCTGCATGACGGTTGACGGAGTGCCGCGCGCTGGTTCCGAGATCAGCAGGTGAACGTGCTCCGGCATGACCACGTAGCCTTTAATTACGAAACGATAGCGCCGACGGACCTGTTCCAGAACCTGCAGAAACAAGTCCCGGTTCCGCGAGTTCCCCAGCAGCGGGCGCCGCTCGAAGCAGCTGGTGGTGATAAAGTGCAGATACCCGGCGCCGTAGTAACGGTGCAGTCGTTTGGGCACGAACCGGATGTATCAGAGTCGTGCGATGCGAGTCTGTGACGGGTGAACCTTGCGTACTCCCCACCCTTCGAAAACCGCGAAGGGTGGGGCAGCCGACGCCGTGGCGCTGCGAGGGTGGGCCAGCCCGCCCGAGTAATGCCGTTGTTAGGATCAAGATCGCCCCAACGATGATTTCAAACATGGCGCACCTCCCGATCTTAAACTGGAAGCATACGCCCAGCCTTGTTTCAAATGCCTAATCCCGTTAATTTCTCCTTTGTTATCTGGCAGATGCGAGAATCCCCCAAAATTCTCTTGACAGGTTTCATGGTGTTGTAGTTTAGTATAACACTAGTTGGCAGTGATGACTTCCCAGCCTGTGCACGGGATCAAGAAGCCACCCCGGCCAAACTTCACATTTTGGGGAGTGTGCCAGATGAAATCCCATCGGTCGTTATTTGTGCAACCACAAGCTTCTGTACAACCACAAGCACAAGTGCGAGCAAAAGCAGCGGTTCTCAGCCTCGCTTTCTCAGCTTCGTTGATTTTTCTTTCCACCGCCATTTCCACCGCAGCCTTCGCCCGATCTTCCTCAGAAGCGCCCGACGCTCCGAAGGCGGACGCAGCGAAAACCGACTCGCAGAAATCCTTCGACAGACTGAAAACCATCGCCGGCGAATGGGAAGGTGCGGCGGCTGTCGATCCGCCGATACCCGGCACGGGCCATGACAACAAAGCGCTGCACATCACGATGCGCGTTACTTCGCGAGGCAACGCGATCGTGCACGAACTGCAGGAAGCGAATACGCCGTTCGATTTCCAGAAGTACGACCATCCGGTGACGATGCTTTATCTCGACAACGATCGGCTAACGCTGATCCACTACTGCGACGCCGGCAACCGGCCGCACATGGTGGCGCGGCCGTCGTCGGCCGATGGGAAAAAGGTCGAATTCGATCTGGTCGAGGTTGCCGGCGGGAATCAGTACGGGCACATGGACCACGCCGTCTTCACTTTCATCGACGACAACCACCACACCGAAGACTGGACTTACATGATGCCCGGAGATAAACCCATGCACGCGCACTTCGATTTGCAGCGGGTGAAACAGTAGGGGAAGCCCATGCGAAGTCCCACCCTGTCGCAAGGGGCGCGACAAGGGTGGGGCAACCACTGTGGCGAAAATCCCCACTCAAGCCAAAAGCGGGCTTGAATGGGGCACCCTCGAGATCTATAGGGATCATTGGATAACAGGAATGGATCGCGAATGGAACGACAATCAGCCGATTTACCGCCAGCTGCGCGACCGTGTGGTCGCCATGATTCTCGAGGGCGTGCTGAAGGAAGGCGATGCGCTGCCCTCGGTGCGCACGGTCGCGGCCGAGTACCGGGTGAATCCGCTGACGGTGCTGAAGGGCTATCAGGAACTGGTGGACGAGGGGCTGGTCGAGACCCGGCGCGGCCGCGGCATGTTCATCAATACGGGAGCGAGGAATCTTTTGCTGGCGGGCGAGCGGCAGAAGTTTCTGGCAGAAGAATGGCCGAGAGTTTACGCGAACATTCAGCGGCTCGGGTTGAATGCGGAAGAGCTGCTGAATGGCAAGCCACCGTTAAAGGATGTAGATCATGACTGAGCTTAAGAGGAAGCGAGCCAAACGCGCGGTCATTGCGGCGCAAACATCGCGCCGCATCGCGCGGCTCGCCCAGATTCCTCGCTGCGCAAAGGACGCTTGCTCGGAATGACATCTCAAATGGCATGCATAGAAGCACGCGGCCTGCGAAAAGTCTTCGGCACGACCGTCGCGCTCGACGGCGTGAACCTGCGCGTCGAGGAGGGCCGCATCCTCGGCCTGATCGGACCCAACGGCGCGGGCAAGACGACCGCGCTCAACGCGATTCTTGGCCTCACGCCCTACGAAGGAGAACTGAAAGTTCTCGGCCGCGATCCCTGGAACGAGCGTGAGCGGCTGATGTGCGACGTCTGCTTCATGGCCGACGTCGCGGTGCTGCCGCGCTGGATTCGCGTGTCCGAGGCGCTCGACTATGTGGCCGGCGTGCATCCGCGATTCGACCGCGCCAAAGCGGAGGGCTTTCTGGCAAAAACCACCATTCAGCGCCACAGCAAAGTGCGCGAACTGTCGAAGGGCATGGTCACGCAGCTGCACCTGGCGCTGATCATGGCCATTGACGCGCGCTTGCTGGTGCTCGATGAGCCGACCCTTGGCCTCGATATCCTTTACCGCAAGCAGTTCTACGACTCCCTCCTCACGGAATATTTTGATAAGACGCGGACGATCGTCGTGACCACGCACCAGGTGGAAGAGGTGCAGCACGTGCTCACCGATCTGATGTTCATCGATCGTGGCCGCATCGTTTTCGATTGCGGCATGGAAGAAATCGAGTGGCGCTACTCGGAAGTGACTGTGGGCCCAGAGCAACTCGCTGCCGCCCGCGCGCTTAAGCCGATGCATGAACGCCAGATGCTCGGCCGCAGCATTCTCCTATTCGACAACGTGGACCGCAAGCAGCTCGCCGCTCTGGGCGAAGTGCACACGCCGAACATCGCCGACCTGTTCGTGGCTGTGATGGGCAATCCCGCGGCGGCGCCGACGCTCAATGGCGCGAACAAGAATGATGCGAAGAATAACTATCAAGGAGCTGTGCGATGAACGCTTCAGCCAATGCCATGCCCGCACAAGCCATGCCATCTGCGGCTCTCGCGCCGACGCGTCCCTTCTACTGGTCGGTGCGCCGCGAACTGATGGAGTACCGGTCGATCTATCTGGCGCCGCTTGCCATCGCCGGCGTGATCCTGCTCGGCTTCCTTTTCTTCCTGGCTGGATTGCCGCACACGATGAGGCACTCGATGATGCTCGATCCGGGACATCAGCGCGATGCGCTCGCCCATCCTTACAACCTGGCGGCGAGTCTGATTATGATGGCGGCATTCATCGTGAGCATCTTCTATTCGCTCGATGCCCTCTACGGGGAGCGACGCGAGCGCAGCATCCTGTTTTGGAAGTCGCTCCCGGTCTCCGATCTGACCACGGTTCTGTCGAAGGCAAGCATTCTGCTGCTCGTCCTGCCAATTGTGGCCTTCGCGATCACGTTGGGCGTCGAATTGATCATGCTGATCGTGAGCAGCGCGGTGCTGGCGGCCAGCGGCCAGAGCGTGGCGGCGTTTTGGAACCAGTTGCAGCTGTTCCATGTCATGTTCCAGCTGCTCTACCACCTGGTGACCATCCACATGCTCTGGTACGCGCCGATGTACGCCTGGCTGCTATTGATCTCGGCCTGGGCGCGCCGCGCTCCATTCCTGTGGGCGGTGCTGCCACCGTTCGCGATCTATATCTTCGAGAAAACCGCGTTTCACACTTCGTATTTCGTGGCGTTCCTGCAGGATCGCTTCAGTGGAGGAAATGAGGCGCTGGACAAAATTCACGGCAACTTTCCCATGGATCCTGGCATGGTGATGACTCCCCTGTCTTTTCTGCTGACGCCGGGCCTGTGGCTGGGGTTGCTGTTCGCGGCGGCGTCTCTGTACGCCGCGGCGCGGCTGCGCCGCTATCGAGGGCCGATCTAAGAATCGTCGCAATACGGGTCGTCGCAACAACGATCGTCGCAAAAGGAGGACACGTCATGAACAGCGCCGCGGTCACAAAACGAATTGACCAAGCGCCGCGTGCGAGTACTGCTGTCAGTGGCAACCGGTCGTCACGAAGCACATTGGTTGGCGCGTACTACGTGCTGACGATCCTGGCGGGCGCATTCCTTCTGTTCTTCCACGGCAGGCTGGCCTTTGCAGCGGACGTGATCGCGAGCGCTGTCTACCTCGCTGTTACAGCTCTCTTCTGGGCGTCCGCGTTGAAGGATGAACGCCAACGCCGGCTTCGCTGATGACGAAGCGTAGGGTTGAAGCCGCAGCCATCACTTGCTCATAAACTTTTGTCTTAGTACCTCTGAGGTTCCCGTGTGACCGCGAATTCTTGACACTTCCAGTGGCGCGGGCGAGACTCCAGTTATTGCTGCTCAACATTCGAGGTGAGCGGGCCGCGGCAGGACTGTGCCCTGGCTTCCCGCTTCGGAGTATTTACGAAGAGCAATAAGGACGGGTTCTTGCAGCGCGACGGCACAACTCAAGGCAGCGTATCGGCAGGACTCGCGGCCGCCCGCGCGGCCATTCCGGCTGCTCTAGCCACCGGCGTGCGTTTTCCCGGTGAGGATGGCGGCCACTCTCTGGCGGAAATGGCTCAGCGCGATCTGGATGCTGCGCTGCAATTGCTGGCGGACCGCGCACAGTACATCACGGGAGCGAACGGGGCGGCAATCGCGTTGCGCCGCAGCGGAAAACAGGACCTGCTATGCCGCGCCAGCATCGGGGCGAACGCGCCTGAGCTGGGAGCGTTGCTTTCCACAGAATTCGGACTTTCCGGCGAGAGTGTGCGCACGCGCAAAGCCCTGCGCTGCGACGACGCCGAGCGCGATGCCCGCGTCAACCGCGAAGTCTGCCGCCAGTTGGGGATTGCCTCCGTGGTCGTGATGCCGGTTGTCCATGACGATGAAGTGCTCGGCGTATTCGAACTTTTTTCCGGCGAGGCCCATGCTTTTGGCGAGCGCGATCTTTCCGCGCTCGAACGCCTGAGCGAGATGGTGGAAACCGCTGTGCGGTTGGCCCGTGCCGCCGAACAGGTTCCCGAACCACTGATGCAGGGGAAGCCTCCGGTTCGGGTTCAGGCTGCGCCCGGTGCGGAAGCGACGAACGCGTCCGCGGCGCAGATCCCGCGACTTGCCTCGTCACCCACAGCAGCCCTGCGCCCTGTCGCGTCCAAATCTGAAGCAAGCGGATTGCTCAAGCCAGCGGCGCCGAAGAAGCTGCTGCTCTGGTCGGCTCCGCTCCATGCGGGAACAGAAGGTCAACAGCCCGTCGAAACCGAGCCCAGCCTTGTGCCGCCAGTCTTGCGCGGCTTGCGCAAGTGCGAGGCCTGCGGCTTCCCCGTTTCCGCCGGTCGTGCCCTGTGCGTCGAGTGCGAAGAGAAGAGATGGCGCGGGCAACTGAAGAGGCCCCAGACCTTCCCGTACTCGGCTACGCCACAGGCACCTGGCTCCCGGGCGATTTCTGCACCCGCAGCCGCACCGCCTGTGCGAGGGTTTGCGGCGGCGCGGTCTGCGCCGGTTGCTGGGCAAGCGACTCTAGCGACGGAACCCAAGGCGAGCAAAGCTTCAATCTTGCCGGATGTGCCTGAATCTAAAACGATTACGGCCACGGCAGTGGCCACGGTGCCGGTTTCCGCCGCTCCCGAACAAACGGCGCTCGTGGCGACTGGGAACGTTTCCGAATCATCTTCTCCGGCCTTTACTTTGAGCGCCGGATTGCAGCCGTCGCAATCATGGTTCTCCGCCAATAAGTACATTCTTGGGGCAATTCTGGCGTTCGCAGCGACGCTCGCCGCCATTCTGTTACTACGTTAGTTACTCCGCTCGAAGAGGCGTTCGTGGTCCAAATCATACAACTCCCGAATCGCCGGAAATCCTTGACAACACAGGCAACTCTGCTAAAGTGCGAAGGAAAGGTTTCGATGACACAATCCGCAGGTGCCCCGGTTATGAAGAATGTCTACGAAGTGTTGCGGCAGAAAGAGATGGAACTAACCCGTTTGGAGAAGGAAGTGGAGGCCCTGCGCCTGGTGGCTCCGCTCCTCTCCGAGGAAAAAGAGTCTGTGTCCGAGAAGCCGACCCTGGCCACGGCCGTGAATGGCCCGCAAGCCACCGCCCGGATACCGATTCCGAGCTCGCCGGCGATGCCGGCGCCGCAGCCGGTGCGCGCCGCGGGATGGGAAGACGGCGCGAAGCGCTGGCCATAGACTCTGGCCGAGGTAGGCAAAGGACATGGGAGTGCGCGGCTCTGGAGTTTTCTCTCTCAGCCCGGGACACGAGTCCCGGGCTGAAGTGTATGGGTAGAAGTTTGCGGGACGAGGCTCCCCATCTGGCGCGGCAGCGCGACAGCGCGATCACGAACACGATCAGGAGGTGGCTATGAGGAAAAGCATCACGACGTACATGTTGCTGATGGGAGCGGTAATCGCGGTGTGCGCGTCCGCGGCCCGGGCCAAGGACAAGAACCAAGAAATGCAGGGGACCATCGTATCGGAGAATTCGGTTGCCTGCGGGTCCCAGAGCAAAGGCAAGAAAACTTCTGACATCATGTGCCAGGAATACGTAATTCGCACCGACACGACCGAGTATCACGTGCGGCAGGAAAAAGAGGCGCACAAAGAACTGCTGCCAGTGAACGCGCCCGTGGAGCTGACGATCAGCAAGGACAAAATGAAGTTCAAAGTGAACGGCAAGAGCTACGAGATGCTGGTCGTTTCCGAAGCGGCCGTGACTGCGCAGCCGGCGCCGACTCCGGCCCCGGCTCCCGCGCCGAAGCAGTAGTCGTCGAAGCAACACGCTTCCGCCTTCGCTCGTGATTCATGCGCCGACAATTTCCCTCAACGTCGCCAGCAGGCGGTCGACCTCTTCTGCCGTGTTGTAGTGCACGAGGCCGATGCGCAGGAATCCGCCGGACTTTTCCACGTCAAGATGCTCGGTGAGGTTGAGGGCGTAATAATTGCCGTCCCAGGTGAAAATGCCGCGCTCGCCCAGGCGGGTGGCGAGCTCCAGCGGCGAGTGGTTTTCGATTCTTACTGCTAAAGTTCCGCAACGCTCATCAAACCGCGCCGGATCGGTGATTCCGTAAATCTTCAGGCCGGGGATTTTCTGGAGGCCCGCAACGGCGCGTTCCAGCAATGCGCGTTCGTGCCGATGGATGAGCTCGTACGCGGCTTCGATGGCGGCGCGTCGCGTGGATGTTTGGCCTTGGCTATGTCTCTGAAAATGGCGTGCCCCACCCAACGCGGTTTTCGTTGGGTGGGATCGTCCGAGGTCCGCAATATAGTCCACGCACGCCGTAATGCCGGCGATGCACTCGTGGTTGAGCGTGCCGTACTCCCAGCGAAAGGGAATCGCGTCGGTGAGCGGGCGGACTTTGTAGGGACGAAAGCGCTTGAGATGCTCGCGCTTGCCGTAGAGCACGCCCATGTGCGGGCCGAAGAATTTGTACGTCGAGCAGACGAGGAAATCGCAGTCGAGCGCGGCTACGTCGATCAGGCCATGCGGCGCGTAGTGAACGGCGTCGACGTAGGCGAGCGCTCCCGCGGCATGCGCGAGGCGCACGATCTCCCGCACCGGATTGATCGTGCCGACGGCGTTCGAGGCGTAGCCGACGGCGACCAGCTTCGTCTTCGAATTGATTTTCGACGCCAGGTCGGCCATGTCGAGCGTGCAATCTTCGTCGTGGATCTCGGCCCAGCGCACGGTGACTCCACGATCGTTTCTTTGGCAGTCTTCGGCCATCGCGAGCCAGGGAGAAACGTTGGCGTCGTGATCGAGGCGCGTGACCACGATTTCATCGCCCGGCTTCAGATCGCGGCCAATCGCGCGCGAGATGGCAAACGTCAGCGCGGTCATGTTCAGGCCGAAGACGACTTCGTCAGCGGCGCAGTGAAAGAAGTCGGCCATTGCCTCACGTGCGGCAGCGATGACAGCGTCGGTGCGGCGGCTGGTGGGATAGTTGCCACCGGAGTTGGCGTTGTCACGGCGCAGGTAGTCGGAAATGGCGTCGATCACGCGCTGGGGAACCTGCGTTCCGCCCGGACCGTCGAAAAATATGGCGGGATGGCCGTTGACGGTTTGCGCGAGCGAGGGAAATTGCGCGCGGATTTGAGGGAGTACGTTCGCAAGGTCGGGGGCGCCGGAGATTGACACGGGCTGTTCGGTCGTCGACATATGAGCTTCTATTTTAGAATGCCTGATTCTTAGGGTGCCGGGTGCCCCATTTCTCGCGCTCTTTGCGAGAAGTGGGGCCTTTGTCTGCATGCACTCAGAATCCCCTCTTCGAATCCAGCAGAATCGTCACCGGGCCTTCATTCACCAGTTCCACCTGCATCATTTCCTGAAAGCGTCCGGTCTCACAGCGCAGCCCGAGATCCTGTACGCGCGCGACGAAGAACTCATACAGGCGCCGCGCCTGCTCCGGTGGCGCGGCGGCATCGAACGAGGGCCGCTTGCCGCGCCGGGTGTCACCATACAACGTGAATTGCGAGACCACCAGCACGCTGCCGCCAGCCTGCTGTACGCTCAGGTTCATCTTTCCGTCTTCGTCTTCAAAAATGCGCAGGCTGGCAATCTTCTCCGCCAGATAACTCGCGTCGGCCTCGGTGTCCTCGTGTGCCACACCAAGCAGAACCAGCAGTCCAAGCCCGATTTCGCCGCTCGTCCATTCGTTGACGCTGACCTTGGCGCGGGTCACGCGCTGCACAACGGCACGCATAATCTCATCTCTTCGTCGTTGCTCAGAATAAGTTGCGCCCGGTGCGCAGGCTAGGTGTTGGGATGAGGAAACCTCGACTCATGAGCCGCCACACACTGCCAGCGCCCGTCCCGATACACATATACATCGGTGAATCGAATCTTATCGTTTAGCGGACCGCCGCGAATTGCCGATATCGTGCTCGCCACCCCGCGAATGTAAGCGACATCACCGTAGATATGTGCATGCAACTCCGACAGTTCATGGTGCACTCCCTTGTGGTCGGCGGCGCGCACCAGAACCGTGTGCCTGTCGGCCAGAACGCCTGTAGGACCGGCATCTTCGAACTCATCGGCCAGAATGCACATGAGCGCCTGAACGTCCTGCTTTTCCAGCGCCCGCGCCCAGGTCTGCTCGATCTGGACGATGGCGGCTTCGTCCTTGGCCTGACCCGTGGGGCACGAGGCGGCGCAGAACACGGGACACATGACTAGCCCCAGCAGCAACCACCATGCGTGTTTCACGCCGAACTCCTTTTTCCTTTCGCGCGACCGCGGCACCATCATAAATCGTCCGCAGAACCCGCCCGCGGGTTTGACCCCGGCAACGCCAACCTTTAGGATTCAGAGGTGCCAGAGTTGCCATCCCAGGTCAACCCTTGCGTCGCCGGAACCAACGCCGCTGTTTCTTTACACTGATTCACCGGGACCATTACACTACACACTCGCCATTTTCCGTACAGCAGTGCGAACATAACCGGGACGCAACCCAGAGAGAACTGCGATTGCAACCGAAATACCGAATTCAAATCTAATTCTTGCAGCAAACGAGGAGACACATGGCAGCCGTAGACGAGAAGGTTAAACAGATTATCGTGGAGCAGTTGGGAGTGTATGAGGGCGAAGTCACCTCGAGCGCGTCGTTCGTCGACGACCTGGGCGCCGATTCGCTCGACACGGTCGAACTGGTCATGGCCTTCGAAGAGGCCTTCGACATCGAGATCCCCGACGAGGACGCCGAAAAGATCCGCACCGTGCAGGACGCCGTCGACTATATCGGCAAGCACGCGAAGGCGAGCAAGTAATTGGGACGCAGGGTCGTAATCACCGGCCTCGGCTTAATCTGCGGCGTCGGCAACTCCACCGAGGAAGTGTGGAAGGGTCTGCTCGCGGGCAAGAGCGGTGTCGGCCGCATCACGGGTTTCGATGCATCGAACTTCGCCTGCCAGATCGCCGCCGAGGTCAGAAACTTCGACCCGCTCAGCTACATCGAGAAAAAAGAAGTCAAGAAAATGGCGCGCTTCATCCACCTGGCCATTGCCGCCAGCGATGAAGCGATGAAAATGTCGGGGCTGAAGATCACGCCCGAAAACGACGAGCGCGTGGGCGTGCACATCGGATCCGGAATCGGCGGATTCGACATCATTGAACGCGAGCACGAAGAGCTTTTGAAGGGCGGCCCGCGCAAGATCTCTCCTTTCTTCATTCCTTCCGCCATCATCAACCTTGCCGCCGGGCAGGTATCCATGCGCTACGGGGCCAAGGGACCGAACGAGGCCACGGCGACCGCCTGCACCACCAGCGCGCATTCCATTGGAGATTCGTTCCGCATCATTCAGCACAACGACGCCGACGTGATGATCGCCGGCGGCTCGGAAGCTGCTATCACGCCTATGGGCGTGGGTGGGTTCGCCGCCATGCGCGCGCTCTCCACGCGCAACGACGAACCCGAGAAGGCCAGCCGTCCCTGGGACCAGGCCCGCGACGGCTTCGTGATTGGCGAGGGCGCCGGCATCATGATTCTGGAGGAGCTGGAGCACGCCCGCAAACGCGGCGCACGCATCCTGGCCGAGCTTGCCGGCTATGGCATGAGCGGCGACGCCTACCACATCACCCAGCCCGCGCCCGAGCACGAAGGCGGGTTCCGCGTGATGCGCAACGCCGTGCGCGACGCCGGCGTCGCGCTCAACGTGGTCGGCTACGTCAACGCGCACGGCACGTCCACGCCGATTGGCGACACACTCGAAGCGCATGCCATCCGCAACTTTTTCGGTACGCACAAAGTCGCGGTGAGCTCCACGAAATCCATGACCGGCCATCTGCTCGGCGGTGCCGGTGGACTCGAGGCGGGCATCACCGTGCTGGCCCTGCGCGACCAAATGCTGCCGCCGACGATCAATCTCGAAAACCCCGACCCGGACACGGCTGGCATGGACCTGGTGCCCAACCACTCGCGCAAGGCCGAAGTCGAATACGCCATGACGAACTCGTTCGGCTTCGGCGGCACGAATGGCGCGCTGCTGTTCCGCCGGTGGAGAGAGTAGCTCCCTCCAGACCGTACAGCCGAGGCGGCTGTCCCTACATGAACCGTGCCACACCCTTAAATGGAGCCTGCTGGTGACCTTCGGTTTTTGCGGGCTGCAATCGGCTCATTTCAGGCCAGTTCGCGGGGTAATGTCCTTTCTCGCGTAACCCTAGAAAAGTAATGAACGTCTGCACTCATGCGAGTTGTACTTTGGGACTTTGCCACGGGCGGCGCGAGACTCCACAATGATTTTGAAAGTGGAGTCTAGAGTTTTTCCCCGACCTATGGATAAAGCTTTCGCATCGGCCAAATCTGCTCCTGTGCTTCCTAGTCTTAGACCATCTGTTCTTAATCCAGCTCCTCTTAACACAGCTCCTGTTAACCCAGCCATCTCCGCGCGCAAGGCCACGGCTCGCACCGCGCTGGTCGGGCTGAATGAATCGGCGCGCGCGTTGCTCGAGGAATGCTTCCGCCAGTTCGGCATTGAGCCGGTAACGATCTCGGCGAACGCGGCGGAGCGCCTGCACAAGGAAAAATTCGAAGCCTGCGTGCTCGGCCTGGGCAACGGAGCCGATATGCTGATGGAAGCGGCGCGCAGCTCGCGCTCGAACAGCCGCTGCGTTCTGTATGGCGTGGGCGGCAACGCGCAGCAGGCGATGAAGTACTCGAAGTACGGCATCAACGCCATGTTCCACGAGCCGCTGGAACGGCAGGCGGCGCTGAAGCTGATCCGCGCGACGCGCATGCTGGTGCTTCACGAGTTCCGGCGGTACGTGCGGATTCCGGTGATGACCGAAGTGTCGGTGATCGGCGAGAAGGTGCGGTTCAGCGCAAGCAGCATCGAGATGAGCACCGGCGGCATGTCGCTGCGCACGCCGGAAGACGTTCCGGTGGGCACGAACGTGGAAGTTTCGTTCTCGCTGGTGACGCTGCCGCGCATGGCGGTGAAGGGCGTGATCAGCTGGCGCAAGCCCAAGCTGCTCGGGGTGCGGTTTGATCAGCTGGATGAGCGGCGCAAGAAGGTGAAAGTCTGGATCGATTCGTATCTGGAGAATTAAGCAGTCACGTGCTGTCTCGAGTGGACTCATTCATAAATCATCGGTCGTGCCCGGCACTGCGGTGCCGGGCTTTCTTATTTCGCCGCTCGGCGGCTTTTGACGGGCGGAGGAATGCCTCCGCCCCTACACGAGCGCTGGACTGGGTGGACGAGGGCGTCCGCTCCAAGGGCCGATCCTCCACACCCTCATGCTATAATCGTTCATTCTCAGTCGCTTAGAGCACGGAGGACTGTATCGACAAGCGTTTTATCCGCACCAACGATCGCATTCGGGCGCGCGAAATTCGGGTGATTGACGACGAAGGCAATCAGCTCGGCGTCATGCCGCCCTACGAAGCGCTCAAGAAAGCCCGCGAAAAAAATCTGGATCTGGTTGAGATTGCGCCCACGGCGCAGCCTCCTGTGTGCCGCATTACCGATTACGGGAAGTATCTCTACCAGCAGGAAAAGAAGGATCGCCAGGCCAAAAAGCACCAGAAGACAATTACGATCAAAGAGGTCAAGTTCCGCATTAATGTGGACGACCACGATTACGAGACCAAGAAGAATCACGTGCTGCGGTTTCTGGACGAGGGCGACAAAGTCAAGGCGACGATCTTCTTCCGCGGTCGCGAGATGACGCGGACCGGCCTGGGACGGCAGATTCTGGAGCGGCTGATTAAAGACGTAGAGGCGCAGAGCATTGTGGAGTTTCGCCCGCGACAGGAAGGCAACACGCTGCACGCGATTCTGGCGCCGAAAAAGCCCGAGACGGGGGGAAAGCCGAAGCAGCCGCCACAGGGTGGACAGCCGCGGCCGGCGGGCACTTCGCCGAGTCCACAGCCAGTGGCTCCGGCGCAGGTAGCCAAGCCGGCGTCGTAGACGCCGCCAAGCGAGAATCAGGTTCCTCACCGCCGCGTCGCGCCGGTTCGGAATGACAAGAACTTTCCAGGGCGCGTCATCTTCTTGGAAGTGAGATTTGAGACTGACAGCTGACGGCTGAAAACTGACAGCTGTTTTGGGGATTTATGCCGAAACTGAAAACGCACAAAGGCGCTTCCAAGCGCTTCAAGAAGACGGCGACAGGAAAAGTGAAGCGGGGACACGCGAAACTCCGCCACATCCTGACGTCGAAGGAACATAAAACGAAACGGAAACTGGGCAAGTCGACTTTGGTGAGCGACGGTGATCTGGCCAAGGTCCTGCGCATGATTCCGTATCAGTGAGAAAAGAACAGGGGGCAGGGATTAGGGGCTAGGGGTCAGTCGTTCGGGCGTCTTATGATCCCTAATCCCTGATCCCTAGTCCCTGTTGTTCGGTGTGTGAAGAGGCCCATGAGTCACATCCTGCCTCCAGCCGCCATAAAACGAAAGTAAAAAGGAGAAAACCATGCCTCGTGTAAAGCGCGGGACCAAGCGCCGCGCAAAACGCAAGAAGATACTCGACCGCGCCAGCGGATATTTTCTGACGAAATCCAAACTGTACCGCTCGGCCAAAGAAGCCGTGGAGCGCGGGCTGAAGTTCGCCTACTCCGGGCGCAAGCAGCGCAAGCGCCAGTTCCGCTCGCTGTGGATCGTGCGCATCGGCGCGGCCGCCAAGCTGAACGGGATGAGCTACAACCAGTTCATCCACGGGCTGAAGAAAGCAGGCATTGAGCTGGACCGGAAGATTCTCGCTGATTTAGCGGTGAACGATCCCTCGGGGTTTGCCAGCCTGGCGACACAGGCGAAAGCGGCGCTGGCGTAAAACCGGCTGTCAGCTTTCAGCAAAAATCGGGAAGGGCACGGCTTAAGCCGTGCCGCTCGTTTCTCTCATATACAATTTGTCATTCCGAGCGGAGCGAGGAATCTGCTTCCTGACTGCGCCGTGGTGGAAATTCCCTGTGCAGCCGGGGGTAGCGTGTAGCTGAAAGGGATCCTTCGACTGCGATTGTGCTTCGCTGGGCGAAGCACAATCCTCGCTCAGGATGACAGGCCGCGGGAAGACAAGTGCGCCAGTCGCCCCAGCGTCAGCCGCGAAGCGGCGGTATGGGACAGCCCGGCACGGTAGTGGCGGGTAGAGTGAACAAGCGAGTGCGAGTCCCGTAGGGACGGCACTCCTCGATTCGGAATCATCGTGGCCTACACTGTTCCCAAACTGACGGACCATTCGGCGGCGGCGCTGACGCTGGCTGCGGAGGACTGCGTCGATGCCTGTGAGTTGGAAGCTTCGGCGGTCCACACTGAGGCAGAGCTGAAGATTTTCCGCGATCGCTGGATGGCGCGCAAGAACGGCATTCTGACCCAGATTAATGATTTGTGGCTCAAGGGCGCTCCCAAAGAAGCGAAGCGCGAAGCGGGAATTCGTGTCAACGAATTGAAGACTGCAATTGCGGATATTGTCGACAAGGCAGAGCACATCAGACTCGAATTGTCGACCGCCCCACTGTCAGACGCCATAGACATCTCCCTCCCCGGCGTTCGCCGCCCGCTCGGGGCCGAGCATCCCGTCATCAAGACGATGCATGAGATCGTCGGCGTGTTTCAGAAGCTCGGCTATTCCGTCGCCGAAGGCCCCGTCGTTGAAACCGACTACTACAACTTCGAGGCGCTGAATTTTCCGCCGAACCATCCGGCGCGCGACACGCAGGATACGCTGTTCATCGCCGGGCAGCAGTCGAAGCCCTTGCGCGAGCGGTTGCTCTTGCGCACACACACGTCTCCAGTACAGATTCGGACGATGGAGAAGATGCGGCCGCCGATCCGTATCGTGATTCCGGGGACGGTGCATCGCAACGATCCGCCCGATGCCAGCCACTCGCCGATGTTTCACCAGATCGAAGGCCTCGCCGTCGATACGAACATCACGTTCGGCGATCTGAAGGGCACGCTCGATCACGCCATGAAGGCGCTCTACGGATCGAGCGTGAAGACGCATTTCCGGCCGTCGTTCTTTCCGTTCACGGAGCCGAGCGCGGAGTTGTATGTGACGTGCTTCATCTGCGGCGGCAGCGGCAGACGCGGATCGGACTCCTGCCGCCCGTGCAAACAGACGGGATGGATTGAAGTGCTGGGCTGCGGCATGGTTGATCCCAACGTGTTCGAGTTCGTGAAGGACAACGGCTACGATCCGAAGAAAGTTTCGGGATTCGCGTTCGGCGCGGGCATCGACCGGCTGGCGTTGTTGAAGTACGGCGTGGATGATCTGCAGTATTTCTTTCAGGGGGATGTGAGGTTCTTGGAGCAGTTTGGGTGAGGCGGTCGTTAGCCGCTAGTCGTCAGTCGTTGGCGGCACGATCCGGCGTCATCCCGAGCAAAGCTGTTCTTTGGTAGACCTCCGGCTTCAGCCGGAGGCGGAGCGAGGGATCTCGCGGGTAGTGACACAGGGCTAAATCCCATGAAGCTAAGTTCCAATTGGATTCGCGACTTCGTTGATCTCGCGGTCGACGACCGCCGGCTTGCCGAAGACCTGACTAGCGTTGGGATTTCGGTCGAAGGCATCAGCGGATCGGGCGCCGATACGGTGTTTGAAGTCGAGATCGGGACGAACCGCCCCGACGCGATGAACCATTACGGCGTGGCGCGCGAGGCGGCGGCGATTTACGACGTGGCGCTTAAGCCGCCTTCTGGCGCCGGGCTTCCGGCTCCAAGAAAGCAGACCTCAGCGGCTAAAGCCGCGTCAGGTGCAACCTCTGACGCGGCCCTAAAGGGCCGCCCTTCCACGGCGCGGGATGCGACCGGCGCGGCTGGAAGCCGCGCCCTTTCAAAACAGTCTGACGGCGCGGCATTCCCCATCACAGTCGAGGAACCGGAGCTTTGTCCGCGTTTTTCGGCGCGTGTGATTCGCAACGCTCGGATCAAGCCGTCGCCGGAGAAGATTGCGCACCGGCTGCAGTTGCTCGATCAGCGGCCGATTTCGAACGCCGTCGATGCAACGAATTATGTTCTGTGGGAGATCGGCAAGCCCACGCACGTCTTCGACATGGATCTGCTCGAAGGCGGAAAAATCATCATCCGCATGGCTCGCGCGGGCGAGACGCTGAAGACGCTCGACGGAGTGGAGCGCAAGCTGACGACCGAAGACCTGGTCGTCTGCGATGCGAAGAAGCCCGTTGGGCTTGCCGGCGTCATGGGTGGCTACGACACGATGATCACGGAGAAGACGCGCAACATCGTGATCGAGTCTGCCTGGTGGGATCCGCTGACCGTGCGGAAAATGTCGCGGCGCCACGGGCTGCACACCGACGCCTCGCATCGTTTCGAGCGCGGCGCGGATTTCGAGTCTTGCCCACTGTCGTGCGATTTGGTTGCGCAAATGATCCTGGATTCCGGCGGCGGGGAACTGATCGGCCACGTGGTTGACGTCGTTTCGAAGCGGATGGACCAAGCACCGGTGGTGCTGCATGTGTCCGAAGTACACCGCATTCTTGGCGGCGGTCTCGATGCCGGGCAGATTTTCCGCCTGCTGAAGCGGCTGGGATTCACGCTGGTTCCAGATGGAGATTCGCAGGACGACGCCCAATTCAGCGTGAGCATTCCCAGCTGGCGGCTGGATGTTTCGCGCGAGATCGACGTCATTGAAGAGATTGCGCGGCTGCATGGCTATGACAAATTTCCCAACACGTTGCCGGCATATAGCGGCGCGGTGGTTGAGTTGCCGCATGCCGCCATCGATGCGGCTTTCCGCCGCCGCGCTCTGGCGTTGGGGTACAACGAAGCGATTTCCTTGACGTTCATTTCGCACGCGGAGGCGGAGAGGTTTGAGACGGGATTCACGACTCCCTCAGCGGCTAAAGCCGACTCCAGGGTAGAGACTGACGGCACGACTGAAGTCGTGCCCTTCCCGTCCGCGCCTGCGGCAGGCACGCGAGTGCTGGAACTGGAGAATCCGCTGAGCGAGGAAGCCAGTGTGATGCGCACTTCGCTGGCGCCGGGCATGCTAGGAATGCTCGCGTGGAATTTGAATCGAGATGAGCCCGCAGCGCGGCTGTTCGAAATGGGCAGTGTATATGAGATGTCGGGCGGTGAGCGCGTGGAGCCTCGGCGGGCCTGTCTGGGCGCGACTGCAGACGCGGTGCGCGGTTCTTTGCCAGTGGGTGGGGTCCTGGACGTCAGCAAAGGAGAGCAGGCGGCGGCCGCGGAGGCGTTCCGCGGGTTTAAGGGTGACGTGGAAAATTTGCTGGCGGCGTTTGCCGGAGAGGTAACATACGACCGGGAGACAGCGGAATATTTCCATCCCGGACGGTCGGCGCGAGCGAAAGTGAATGGCAGAGTGGTGGCGCAGTTTGGGCAAATTCATCCTTCCGTTGTGGCGGCGCGCAAGCTGCGCCAAGATGTATTTCTTGCGGAATTCGATCTGGAGCAGTTGTATAAGCTGGGGCTGCGGCCGGTGCGCTTCACTCCACTTGCGAAGTATCCGGCCGTGGAGCGGGATTTTTCGTTCGTCTTCGGCGATCAGGTTTCGTTCGCCGAGATCAAAGCGGCAGTCGATGCGTTGGCAATCGCCGAGATGCGCGAGTGCCGGCCAGTGGAGATTTTCCGCGGCCCAGCCATCGGAGCAGGGAAATATTCTATGCTGCTGCGGGTGAAATTTCAGTCCGATGAGAGAACCCTGCGCGACGACGAGGTGGCGCACTGGTCCGCGAAGATTGTTGAGAGGCTAACTGCGCTCGGCGGCGCTCAAAGAGCGTGAACCAAAATCCCCACCTCTGGCAAAGGCGGC
Source organism: uncultured Acidobacteriaceae bacterium (assembly GCA_964407245.1). Taxonomy (GTDB): domain Bacteria; phylum Acidobacteriota; class Terriglobia; order Terriglobales; family Acidobacteriaceae; genus Sulfotelmatobacter. Next base: position 63,851 of record CAYOUY010000373.1, on the reverse strand, counting down.
CAGAAGTAGGGCACCCGACCGAGAATTAAGTAGAAACCGGCCCTGTCGCAAGAGCGCGGTCACGGTGGCGATCGGAGAAACTGTGGCACCCCGCGTACCCGTTATGCGTTATCATTCCCTCGCTTAAGGAGGGGAAAATGGCGCCCTCACGCCGGCAGGTTCTGACCTACCTTCTTCTTGTTTTTCTGTTCTCTTCCTGTTTTTACTTTCTCGTCATTTGGGCAAAGCACCTCGGTGCGGGCGGGGGGCTCTACGTATTCGGCATCATGTGGTGCCCAACGCTGGCGGCATTCGCCACGCTCAAGCTGAATGGACGCAGCCTTGCCGATCTGGGCTGGAAATGGCCGGCCGGGAACTATGCATTCATGAGTTGGTATGTTCCGCTGCTCTATGCCGGCATCGCGTATGCGATCGTGTGGGTGAGTGGACTCGGCGGATTTCCCAACCGCGATTTCATGGCGTCGTTGGCCATGCGGATGGGGCTGCGCGCTTCACCCGCTGTATCGACTGTCGTTTATGTGTTGCTGGCGGGCAGTTTCGGCATGGTGCGCAGTCTTTCGAGCGCGCTGGGAGAGGAAATCGGTTGGCGCGGCTTCCTGGTTCCTGAGCTGTCGAAAACTCTGAGCTTCACCGGGACTGCTCTCGCCAGCGGCATCGTATGGTCGCTGTGGCACTATCCCATTCTGATTTTTGCCGATTACAACGCCGGCACCGCGACCTGGTACGCGCTGACCTGCTTCACGGTCATGGTTGTTTCCATTTCGTTCGTATTTGCGTGGCTGCGCCTGAAGTCCGGCAGCCTGTGGACCGGCGCCCTGCTGCACGCCAGCCACAATCTCTACGTGCAAAACATCTTCACACCACTGACGAAGGATACTGGCAAGACCGCCTGGTATATCGATGAATTCGGCGCTGTGCTGCCGCTGGTGGCGGTTGCGTTTGCCATCTACTTCTGGAGGCGACGAGGGGAGCTGGTCTCGTCGCAGCAGGCGTCGGGCGAGATGGCGCCCGTTGTGGCGGGCGCTGCCGATTAGGACGAAAAGCGATCCTGGATCCTCCCTAAACAAGTTCTCATTTTTCCTTCCAATTTAGACGCAGTTTTGCGGAATTCAGCCTGGCGCAAGAACTTCTTCACGCTTTCGGATTTACTGCCGATATTAGAAAACGTGGGAAACGTCTCTTTTGGACAAGCCGCCGGGCAAGCTGCCGCACAAGCGCCCGTGAAAGCAAGCAAACCGCTGCGCTACGTGGCGCGGCAACCCATCTTCGACCGCGAAGAAAAAGTCTTCGGATACGAACTGCTGTTCCGCGACGGACTGGAGAATGTGTTCACCGGCGACTCGGATGAGGCGTCGCGGGCAACTCTGGATCGTTCTCTGCTGATGGGGCTGGACGTGCTATGCGATGGGCGAAGAGCCTTCGTCAATTGCACGCGCGACACATTGATCAAGGGGCTGGTCATGCTGTTGCCCTCCACCACCACCGTGGTGGAGGTGCTGGAGAATGTGCCGGCGGATTCGGAAGTAATCGCCGCGTGCCAGAGCTTGAAGGAGGCTGGATACCTGATCGCGCTGGATGACTATGTAGCCGACGATCAGCGGGAAGCCCTCGCCGAAATCGCCGACATTATCAAGGTGGACCTACAGCTGACGACTGAGGAGCAAAGGTCGGCTCTGATCGCGCGCTATGGGCCATGGCGCTGCCGGATGCTGGCGGAGAAGATCGAAACGCAGGTCGATTTTCACCGCGCGCGAGAGCAGGGGTTCGTGTATTTCCAGGGATACTTCTTTCGCCGTCCGGAAATGATGAACACGCGCGACCTGCCAGCCAACCGGCTGCACTTTCTGAGGATGCTGCATGAGGTGTCGCAGCCGGAGCTGAATGTGCCCGGCCTCGAGAAACTGATCAAAGCGGAAGCTGCGGTCTGCTACCGGCTGCTGCGCTATCTCAATTCCGCGGTGTTTGGACTGAAGAGCGAAATCCATTCAGTAAGGCACGCGTTATCGATGCTGGGCGAGCGCGAAGTGCGACGCTGGGTGCGCCTGGTGGCCGCAGTGGGCGCCGGCCAAGAGAAAAGCAGCGATCTGGTATTGTCGGCTCTGGTGCGCGGGCGCTTTGGCGAATTGCTGGCGCCGCGCGTGCCGCACGGAGAATCGGATCTGTTTCTGTTGGGGCTGTTATCGCTGATCGATGCCATGCTCGAAGTGCCGATGTCGGAAGTGCTCGAGAAAATCCCGCTCGATCATGAGACCAAGGCCGTGCTGCTCGGCCAAGCGAGCGTTCTGCGCCCTGTCTACCAACTGATGCTGGCGCATGAAAGCGGGGAGTGGGACGCCGCCGCCAATCTGTGCCAGGGTCTGCGTCTGGACGCCGAAGAAGTTGCCAGCTACTATTGGCAAGCCCAGCAATGGGCGCGTCAGGTCTCGGCCGGGATCTGAGCACGCGAACAAACTTCCAGTCATGTCCTCCTGTGCAAAAGGCGGCCGGGAGGGGGCCTTGCGCCGCAAGGCCGGGGCGAGTACCATAACTGTGTTCTCATTTGTTAGGCCTCGTTCCCGCGCAGGCCTTCCGCGCCAGCCGTTCCGAGGCGGCGCCCACGGATCCGATAAACGGAAAACCGAAACTGAATGCGTGATTTCGTTCTCGAGTAATCAAGTACGTTTCAGGGATTGGGGTTCGTTTCAGCGTGTGTCCAGCCGCAATCGCAGGTGCGCAGACCCCGGAGGAGCTTTGCTTCTTCCACTCGCGTCACTGAGACTGCGCGCGTCATGAGGGCCTTGCCGATACGAAAGATTTTGTTCGCAGCATTGAACAGCTTGAGAGGACTATGAACGCAGGACCAGGGAAAGCCTCCGGAGGCGGAGGAAGAAGGCGGCGGCGCGGACGGCGTCCGCACAACCAGCGCCACGGTCACGGGCAGAATCGCCAGAACCCAGACGGAATCTACACCGCGCCGATGGACCACAGCTATCGCGCGGCTCTGGCCGGGAACAACAACAACGGCCGCGGCGGGCGGCAGCGGCCCGGCTTCGCCCCGCAGTATGCCCAGCCGGAACCGGAGCCATTGCCGGCGAGCGAGGACGCCAACTCGCGCATCTATGCCTTTGTTGAGGACCTTTTCTTCCTGGCGAAAATTCAGGAGACCGCGCGCAAACTCAACGTCAAGGTTGAGTTCGTGAAGAACGACAAGGATTGGGCGGAGAAGATGGAGCAGAACGGCGAAGACAAGCCGTCGCTGATCATTTTCGATTTGAACAATAACGGCGCCAAACCGCTGACGCTGATCCCGAAGCTGAAAAGCAAGCTCAAGAAAGGCACGTCGATCATCGGATTTCTGTCGCACGTGCAGGGCGACCTGAAGCAGAAGGCGCACGAGGTGGGCTGCGATATGGTGCTGCCGCGGTCAGCGTTCTCCCAGAACCTGCCGCAGCTGCTGCGGCGCCACGGCGCACCCGAGGATCAGGAACCGACGGTGCACTAACTTCCCGCAGCTTCCCCGCGGACTAAGAAGCAAACGAGCAAATGAAATCAGCCGCTTTATCCCGGCGGCCAGGTGAGGCTGCGCCCACCGAGAAGGTGCACGTGCAGATGGAAGACCGACTGCCCCGCGCCTGGGCCGACGTTGAGCACGGTGCGATAACCGTTTTCAATCTTGCGCTGGCGGGCGATCAGAGCGGCTGCGAGATGGCACCGGCCGATGATTTCTGCGTCCGACGCCTGGGCTTCCTTTAATCCAGCAAAATGCTTCTTGGGAATCACGAGCACATGCGTTGGCGCTTTAGGGGCAATGTCCTCGAAAGCGTAGACCTGATTGTCTTCGTAAACTTTCTTGGACGGAATTTCGCCGCGCATGATGCGGCAAAACAGGCAAGTCGCAGTTTCGTCAGGCATGACTTCGAAACGATAGCATCAGATGCGGGGGAAAGTCAGCAGAAGCGGAGGTCGGGGGCGGCCGTAACCACATAGCTCTCTTGCATGCAGATGCTGCGGGTATCATGCTGAATGAGCGGCCCGTCGACGGCCTCAGAGGATTGCATTGAACTTCCTGATTGCGGTGATGCGGGCCATCCTGATCGCGACCGGCATCACGCCGCCCACGCCTGAAAACGAGCGCAAGGTTCTGCTGATCCTGGTTGTAATTCTTCTTGGGCTGGTAATGGGGAGCTGGCTGACCTTCAAGTACCTGGTTCCGATGTGGGCGGGATAGACTCTTTTCCACTCAACGCACGACCCGCCGGCAGCTAATCCAGCCTCACCACAAACACCGCGCCTTCCGGGGTTTCCGTCTCTTGGGCGAGTTGCTGTGCGCGGTCGTGATCGTCGTCGAGCACGCGGACGCGAATCCACCAGTCCCCGGCGGGACTGGCGAAGCGCAGGACCTTGGCGGTGTGATAGCGGTGCGTGAGGTGATCGGCGAGTTTGGCGGCGACGTCCTCGTCGGAAAATCCGCCGATCTGCACCGCCCATTTTCCGCCGGAATCGGGCGGCGCAGGAGACTGCATCAATTCGACCTTGACTTCGGCCACGCCGGGCTGGACAACGTCGAGTTTGCGCGCGGCGGCGAGCGAAAGATCGACCACGCGGCCGGGAATGAATGGCCCCCGGTCGGTGATGCGCACCAGCGCGCTGGCGCCTGTCTTCACGTTGGTGACGCGCACGATCGATCCCAGCGGAAAAGTGCGGTGGGCCGCGGTCATGGCGTGCATGTTGTAGACTTCGCCGTTCGATCCGCGGCGATTGTGATACGGCGGCCCGTACCAGCTGGCGAGTCCGGTCTCGGCCGCGAGTGGCTTCGTTCCGGCGGGGAGAGTGGGCTCGGCAAATTCGGCATCTTCTTTGGGATTTGCACCACGTTTACTCAAAGGCGGAATATTTGCTGTCGGTTGAGTCGGTGCTGCTCCGGCTTCTGCCGGCGGCGGAGGCGGCGGGACGTTGACGTGAGCCTCCTTGGGATGGCCGCAGGCCGCGAGTAACAGAATCGTAAGCAGCAGGATCAGGCTCATTGCGTTAACCGTCGGCGAAAAGATGGCTGCCGACGAAAAGTGGACTGACGAACGGTGACGCTCCGGCGCTTGGATGCAGCCCGCCGGCACAAGGACTACTTCGGCGGATGCTGCTCCATGTAATCGGCCAGGTCTTTCAGCTTTTGCGAAGCGGTGCGCAAGGCTTTGGTCGAGTGCGAGCGCACGGCGGGAACGACCTCTTCGTTCAGGTACTTGATCAATTCTGGAATCTCTTTTTCCAGGCGCTGGGCCGCGTCGTTGATCGTCTGACTGACGCGCGCCGACGCGTCTTCCACCTTGCGGTTGAAGTCGTTCATGCTGCTCCTCGCGAGACTGTGGCGTGAGAAGGCTCACGCGCGGGATGCGGATGCCAGGCCCGGATATTATTTCGCGCCCGGAGAGCGGGGTCAATGGCGAGCGGCTGATGTTGGTGGTTCGGACAGCTATGGTTCGGGCACCCTAAGCGGCAGCGTTGGCTTGGGGTTCGTGCTTGTACAATGCGATCTTCAGCTCCCGCGATGAACTTCCAGTCGAATGAAAACGGTGCCGGTGTGCGGGCGTTTCGGTCTTGTCTCCTTGTCTGGTACGACGCGCATGCGCGGGAGTTGCCGTGGCGGCGCGATAAGGATCCTTACCGCGTGTGGGTGTCGGAGATCATGCTGCAGCAGACTCGCGTGGCGGCGGTGATTGAGCACTATCACGAGTTTCTGCGGCGATTTCCAACCGTGCAAAAGCTGGCGAAGGCACGCGAGGCAAGAGTGTTGGCCGCGTGGAGCGGGCTCGGCTATTACCGCCGGGCGCGCATGCTGCACGCCGCCGCAAGAATCGTCGTGCGGGACGGCAGATTTCCAACGACTGCCCCGGGATGGCGCGAACTGCCGGGGATTGGACGCTACACGGCGGCGGCCATCGCCAGCATTGCCTTCGATGAGCCGGTCGCGGTGGTGGATGGGAACGTCGAGCGCGTGCTGCGACGGGCATCGGGCAAGCGGATGGCCGGGGAAGATTTGTGGCGAGTGGCCGAGGAGTTGCTGGATCGCGGGCGGCCGGGAGATTTCAATCAGGCCGTGATGGAGTTGGGAGCGACCGTCTGCACGCCGCGCGCCCCGGCTTGTTTGACGTGTCCGGTCGTCGAGTTGTGTGCCACGCGCGGAGAGATGAAGAGTACGACGAACCTGCCGCGGCAGAAAAAGCGCGAGATCGATTATGCGCTCGATCTTCGTGACGGCGCGGTTTTTCTGGTGCAGCGGGCACGGGATGCGCGGCTGATGGCCGGGATGTGGGAGCTGCCGGAGATTGCCTTGGGGGATAAATCCCCGTCTATCACAGCGCTGAAGCGCTGCGCCACCCCAAAGCAGGTTCCCCCCACGCTCTCGCCGCATGCGCGTCTGCGAACGGGTCGGAATGACAAGAGCATTGAAAGTGGGATGCCGCTGTTTACGGTGAAGCATTCGATCACGGTGACGAACTACACGGTACGAGTGTGGAAGCAGGCTGTCCCGCGGGGAGTTCGCGGAGAGTGGGTTGCGGTAGAGCGGTTGACGAAGCTGCCGCTGACGGGTCTGGCGCGCAAGATTCTTCGCAAGGCGGCCTTGCTAGGTGAAAGTAAGCTGCGCAAACGATCGGCCAAGATTTAAACTACCAGCGTGAACGGTTGGCCAATGTTCGCCGCATTTCTTCTGGTTGGCCTGGCTGCCACGAAACCGGCAGTCGCACAAAATACATCAGGAGTCGAGTCACCAAACGGCGTCGTGTTGGTCAAGCTGGCGCCTTTGATCTATCCGCCGTTGGCGCGGCAGGCGCACATCATGGGGGACGTGAAGGTGAGTGTCTATGTTCGTGCGGATGGAACTGTTTCCTCGGTCGAATTGTTGAGCGGCCATCCCATGTTGGCTCCGGCCGCGGTCGAGAATGCCAAGAAATCGGAATACGAGTGCAGGAAATGCACCGGCGAAACGGAATATACGCTGACCTACACGTTTGGCTTCATTGAGGATTTATCGCCGTACGCCAAGATAGAGGAGCGGCGTGTGCCTACAGGCAAATGCCTGTATCTGTGGAAGTGTGGCGTGCTGCGCGTCAACACCTTCGATGTATGTGCTACGCATCTCCCGCCAGAGATCAGTCAATCCTCTGGCCGCGTAAGAATTCTGGCGTTTCCCGAATGCCTGAACACGATGAATTCGAGCGCAGCTTCTCGTTAAGTTTCGAGCTCGTGCGCACGCTTCCGACGATCGTGAACCCGGCTTACCCTCCGAGTCATCAAGTAAAATAAACAGGCATTTCCTGAAGGAGAGATGAATGACTGCGCTCGCAACGGGAACGAAAGCTCCCCAGTTTGAACTGAAGACCTTGAATGGCAAGCAATTTTCCCTGCAGGTCGAACTGGCGCGCGGGCCCGTGGTGCTGGCGTTCTTCAAAGTGTCATGCCCGGTCTGTCAGTTTGCCTTTCCCTACCTGGAGCGCCTGCACAAGGCATACAAGCAGTCGGGATACACGCTGGTGGGCGTCTCGCAGAATGACGCTAAGGAAACGGCGGCCTTCAACCAGGAATTTGGCGTGACGTTTCCGGTGTTGCTCGACGACACCAACAAGTATCCGGTCTCGAATGCCTACGGGCTGACCAACGTGCCGACCGAGTTCTGGATCGCGCAGGACGGCGAGATTGAGCTTTCCAGCGTGGGATGGTTGAAGGCTGACTTTGAAGAGTTCAATCGCCGGATGAGCGACGCGGGGAAGATCAAACTGATGCCCTTGTTTACAGCCGGTGAGAGCGTGCCCGATTTCCGCGCCGGTTGAAGCTCGAAAAACTAGCCGCCGGTCCGGCGGTTGAAAACCAAAAAAACCACAGGGAACACAGAGGAACGCAGGGTAGTACCATCCGGACACGTCCGGATGGTCACCAATTCCCAGGGTGTTTGCACTCTCGTGCATCCGAGAACTCCTAACTTCTCGTACAACCGCGCGTTTCCGTCCGTTACAATCCATTCAGACTTTCACAAATAAAGCTGGCTTACGGCGAGCGCCGTTTCGTTGGGGGAGAGACCTGTCCATGAAGGAACCGTCCGAGAACGGAATGGTAAGGGGTATTTCTGCGTTCCTGGCCTTGAGCCTGGCGTTGTGCCTCGGCGAGCCCGTGTGGGCTGAAGGCGCCGCCGCTGGCTCGAGGTCCGGAAAGACTGCGCCGTCGATCCGCCTGCCGGGGGCTGCTTATAACGCGCTGGAGACGATCAATCCCGAACATATTCGCTGGCACGTGCGCTATTTGTCGCACGATCTGCTGGAGGGTCGTGGCACGGGACAGCGTGGGGGCGACATCGCCGCCGAATACATGGCCACGCAGTTTGCGGAAGCCGGATTGAAGCCGGCCGGCGATCACGGAACTTTCATGCAAAAGGTTCCGCTGGTTGGTATCACGACTCTGCCCGACACCCAGTTTTCGCTCGTGCCTAGGCAGGGCGAAACCATGAACCTGAAGCCGCTCGACGAATACGTTGCCTACGATCAAACCCAGCAGCCGCAATCCGATGTCGACGCCGAAATTGTGTACGTGGGTTACGGCATTGAGGCTCCCGAATACAACTGGGACGACTACAAAGGCGCCGACGTTCACGGAAAAGTCTTGCTGATGCTGGTGAACGAGCCGCCCTCGGACGACCCGAAATTCTTCAAGGGCAAGGCGCTCACCTACTACGGGCGCTGGACTTACAAGTATGAAGAAGCCGTCCGCAAAGGTGCGGTGGGAGTGATTCTGGTGCACCAGACGGAGATGGCGAGCTATCCGTGGGAAGTGGTGCGGAATTCAAACTCCGGGGAGAAATCGTATCTGAAGCTGGAAGGCCCGGCGCTGAAGGTCGCGTCGTGGGTTCACTTCGACGTGGCGAAACGGCTGGCCTTGGCCTCGGGGATGAATCTCGACAAGATGATGCAAGATGCGCGGACCCGGGATTTTCACCCCGTGGTGCTTGGCGCTCGGCTGAAGGCGCACATGGTGAGCAAGGTCCGGAGCTTCGAGTCGAACAATGTTCTGGCTATTTTGCCAGGATCAGATAAAAGAGTTGCCGATGAGGCCGTGATCTACACGGCGCATTACGACCATTTCGGCATTCGTCCCGATATGCCGGGCGACAACATTTTCAACGGCGCCAACGACAACGCCACCGGCTGCGGAATTCTGCTGGAGCTTGCCCGTGCTTTCGGAACGGCGGCATCGCGCCCGCGGCGTTCGATTCTCTTTGCGGCGGTCACTGCAGAGGAGCAGGGACTGCTGGGCTCGGAATACTTGGGGAAGCACCCGCCGATTCCGGCGGGGAAAATCTCTCTTGATTTGAACTACGACGACGTGAAGCCGCTGGGAGCGCCCGAGGAAGTGGAAGTTTCCGGCGCGGAGCGGACTACGTTTTATCCCATCGTGGAGGCGATGGCGAAAGAATTCCGGCTGGCGATTCGGCCCGATGCCCGGCCCGAAGCCGGACACTTCTACCGCTCCGACCATTTCAGCCTGGCGCGCGTCGGGATTCCATCATTCTCCATCAATGAGGGCATGAAGTATAAGGGCCACACCGAAGCCTGGGGCCTGCAGCAGGAGAAGGAGTTCGTAGAGAAGCACTACCACCAGCCCAGTGACGAATATCATCCAGAGATGGATTTCGTCGGCGACTCGGCGATGGCGCGCTTCGGATTTGCCCTGGGATGGGAGGCCGCCAGCCTGCCCAAACTGATTGGCTGGCAGCACGGCGACGAATTCGAGCCGGCGAGAGTCAAAAGCCAGCAGTAAGTCCTCAATACCCCGTAACCTAGGTAACTTTAGCCCTCCACGGCCTCGTGCTAGCCTCGATATGTAGGTGTGTAATCAGCAACTTCCCAACAGAATCCTGTCTGAAGAATGCCGCGATTACCCATATTTCGCCTGGGCGGGACGCCGGAGAAGCCTGAGCTGCCGGAACTGGCGGCGTCGGCGCCCAGCATCTCGCTGGAAGGCCTGTCGCTCGGCGTGGACAATGTGCGCCACGACGTGGTGCTGAGTCTGCGATTTGTCGAGGTGGCACGGGCGCAGATCGCGCGGCTCGTCGCCCGGCACGGGGAACTAGAGGGGTTGCTCGCTGCCGATGCCGGGCCAGTGGCTCAGGGGCCGTCGTGGATGCGGCACGTTGCTGGAAAGATTGCCAAGCCCAAGACGGACCCCGGCGAGTGGAAGTCCCTGCTGACCGAGCTGCAGGTGGCCTCGCTTAATCGGGCAAAGAAGGAATCGCGCCTGGCGGTCGACATGCTGGCGCGCCTGGCCATCGTCAAATTTCTGCGCGTGGAGCTGAGCCAGCAATTTGCCCAGGTGGTGGAGCGCTGCCGCGTCCTGCTGAAAACCTACGACAACGTGCGCCAGCAGAAAGCGCTCGAGTACCGCGAAAAACTGGCGACATTCCAGGTGCGCAAGAAAATCATTCTACGCAAGGTCGGGCAGGAGATTTTTGAAACCCTGCGCGAGGTCGAAAAGAGCACGCTGGCGCGCACGCGCCGCTCGCTGTTCGGAGCCGACGCGGGCGAGGGCCTGGCCTCGTATCCGTTGTTCGTGAACCGGCTGCTGTTTTCCGAAGACGGCCGCGACGACTACCTGTGCGCCGAGCACTACGTCATGCTGGGCAACTGGGACCGCGATCCCGACCGCTATAGCCGGTTGCGGGATGTCGCGTCTGCTTTTCTGCGCTCGCTGTACGGCGAAGAAGTCATCGCCGGCACGATCGATGCCTGGATGAGCGTTCCGGAAAACGCGCGCCTGCTGGTCGGAACCGGCACGCCCGAAGATTCCCCGGAAGGATTGGCGCAGCAGGAGCGGCTGGCGGCCTGGGTGCGCCTGCTCGAGGATGAGCACGTGATGGAGAACGTGATCGCCTCCTATCACGTGGTACCGCTGCTCAACGAATATGCGCCGCGGATCAATCCGCAGCAGCTGAAGAATGCACTCATCGACCGCACCGAATGCGACCGCGTGGAGCGGATGATTCAGGAGTACGGCAAGCTATCTCCGACCAGCCTTTACGCTGCGGTGTCGAAAGTGGCGAGCTGCCGGGGAGCTGAGCGTTCCAAAGTCGCCGCGCGGTTCCTCGCCGATTTCTTCCACTATCACCGCGATTTGCGCCGTCTCGAAACGGTGAGCGCAGCATTAGACACCGTGAACCTGGCGGTCAACGAACGGTTGCAGGAATTGTCGCGCGTGAACGGTACGCTGTATGAATTTTTGCTTCCCGAGGAACAGCAGCAGGAGGAATCGGACCGCGTCTTGCGCCACGTGGTGCTGAAGGCCGACGTGCGCGACTCAACCCGCCTCACGCAGACGATGATGGAGAAAGGGCTTAATCCGGCGTCGTACTTCAGTTTGAATTTCTACGATCCGGTCAACAAGCTGCTGGAAAAATACGGGGCGCAGAAGGTCTTCCTCGAGGGCGACGCCATTATTCTCGCCATTCTCGAGCGCGAGGCCGCGCCAGGATTGTGCGTGAGCCACATGTGCGTGCTGGCGCGGGAGATCATCGAGATCGTGCGCGGATATAACGAGCTCATGCAACGCTCCGGCATGCCCCAGCTGGAACTCGGCGTGGGCATCACATTGCAGGAGTCGGCCCCACTCTATCTGATGGATGGCGAGCACCAGATCATGATTTCCGAGGCATTGAACGAGAGCGACCGGTTGTCCTCCTGCAACAAGCGCGCGCGCAAGGTGATGGAGCCGCAGGCCGGACCATTCCACGTTTACGCCTTTCAGTCGGACGAACTCGACGAAGATGGAAACGCCGAGGACGTGATTCTCAATTTCAACCTGGGCGGAATCCGCATGAATGAAGCCGCATTCCGCAAGCTGCAGCAGGAGATCACGCTGGAACCGCTGAAAGTGAAGCTGCCGCCGCAGCTGGCATCGTCCGACAAAGGCGAGTACAAGCTATTCAGCGCCACCGTGCCCGTGGACCGCGACATCTTCCGCAAGATCGTGGTGCGCGAGAGCCGCATTCCGCGCGTCGACCCGTTGGATTTTTCGCTCAAGGGGTGGACCGAGCGGCCTTACTACGAAGTGTGCACGGATTCGGCGATTTATGCCGCGCTTGAGAAGCGCAAGGGCGCGGGTGGATAGCAGTGATGACTTCCCTGTAGGGCTGCAGGCATGAAGCCTGCCGGTTGCCAGTGATGCCAATTGGAGAACAGAATCTCGTACTACGGCCGACGTTGTCTGCCTTCGTGATGCTTGGGTCCATTTTTGGCTTAATGTCGCTCTTGACGGGGATAATGGCGGGTTCAGGGAAGAATATGATGCCAGCCTTTGCCGCTTGCATCATCACCTGGGTACTCGTTTACCTTTGGCTGTTTAGCTTGCGGCTCGTGGTATCTGCCGACTCACTCAGCTACACAAGTCTCTTCCGTGGGAGGCGTACCTTTAAGTTTTCCGAGATTAAGAGAGTATCCGTCGAATGCGGAATCAGGGAATGCTCAGACCGTTTCAAGCCATTTGTGAGGCTTGTGGTGGCCCCGACAGACCGCCTTGAGGACCCCATCTATGCGAACCTGAAGGTTTTTAGCAGGAGAGATTTGCAGCTGTTGTTTGGTGCCTTGCGAGACGCGTTTAACAGGATCGACAGGCCGGACGTTGTGAGAGGTCTGTAGAAGATACGCCGGGCGCCACGGCTCGCCTCGTCTCTGAAGATCCCGCAAAGCGGAGCTCTTGCCCCGCCGTACCTCAGCGGCTGAAGCCGCTTCACTTGGCTGATCACCACCGCAGCGCTGAAGCGCTGCGCCACCCAAAGTCCATCAGAACCTGTCCAGCGGCAACGGTTTGAACGGAATCTGGAACGTGGCCTCGACTTCCACCGGGACGCCGTTCCTCATAGCGGGCTGAAACTGCCACTGCGCAACGGCATTGCTGGCCAGCCGTTCGAGGCGCGGGTCGACACTGCTCAGCACGCGCACGCTTCCGACGCTCCCGTCGGCGCGAATGATCGCGTAGAGAATCACTGTGCCCGCCACATTCTCCCGCATCAGCTGCAAGGGATAGCCAGGATCAACCTTGAGCGTGGCCACCGGCGCGGAAAGCTCACCAGATGTGTTCGGATCGGGATGCAGCTCGGCAAAGCGCACCACCCAGCTTCCGCCGGCCGAGTTCAGGTTCGGCATGTTGAGCGTCAGGGAATAGAACCTGCGGCCGAGAAATATGCCGCGCTCGGCGTCCGACAGTTTGACCGCGCTTTCTGAGTGAAGGGATGCCGGCGGCGCGCCATTGGCGTGCGGCATGTTTACGCTGGCCACGACCACCGGATCATGGGTGACACCGCCTGACGCCGCGTTGCCAGACGGATCACCCGCGACCGAAGAAGTCTTTTTCGAAGCGGGTGCGCTGCCCACGTAAAGTCCCACCGGAAGATCGCTGTTTTCGTTACCGTTCGTTCCATTCCCGTTCGCCCCTCCCACACCGCCCTTCGACGAGGAAGCAGGTGAGCCTGATGCGCCGGGATGGCCTTCCGGAGTCGCCGCGAATGCGCCGCGGCGGTTGCCCGCAGGCGGGTCTGGAGGCGCATCCACCGCAGGGTGCAGATTCAGAGCGACGACGCGGCCCGGCGATCCGATGGAATCAGCGGCTGACGCGGATGCAGCCAGCGCCGGCGGCGGAGGCACGACTTGCGGCGTTCCGGCCGTTCCGTCTCGGGGAAGGACGCGCTGTTCTTCGACTGCGAGTTGCGGCGCGGGAGCAATCACCGAGCTGTGCCCGATGTTGATGTCTCCAATCGTTCGGCCGACCATTGGTGTTGAATCAACGCTGGGCGGAGGAGCGATAACTGCGGGCTGAGGTGCCATGGCGACCGGACCTGAAGCTGCGTGAACCTCCGGTGGCGGCGCGACGACAGAGGCTTGCAGCGTAGGCGAAGCGATCCGCGAAAGCTCGGCGGCCGGCGTCAGCGGAGCAGCGGGGATGGCCAGCCGCGGCTTCTGCCCGGCGTCCGACCACGCGACGATATTCGGCAGCGCCACGTCGTGCTTCAGCTTGACATTAGGCGGAGTGACGACGGTCTGCGAGCGGTTATCGGCCTCAGGCGGAAGCGAAATGATGGGCTGGCGCGAAAACTCCGGGTCGGCTTGCGTGGTTTCATGAGAATTAGGCTTTTCAATGGTCGGCTGATCGGAGCTCGGAGGGTCCGCCTGCGCGACTCTGGTATCGAGCGGCGGCAAATATTCCTCCGCCGAGTAGTAGATGACCTGGGACTGACTGAAAACGAGCTGTGGCAGGGGCTGTGGCTGCAGCGCGAGAAATTGGATGACCTCCACCAGCAACAAAAACGCCGCGCAATGGCAGGCACAGGACTGGAGAAATCCGAACCAGGGGAGGCCGCGCCGCACAAAAACGTCCGGCCAGAAAGGGGCGGGCGCAGAACGCAGATCGAGTCGGGCCAGGCGGCGCGGAAAAATCAGATCCCGCAGATTGCCGAAGAAAACTCGCGGACGGGACGGCAACTCGACCAGCAGGCGCGGAACAGCCGTCGGCTGCAGCGTTTCGGCCGAAACTCGGGCTGCGGTCATTCTGCCTATAGTAGATGCCGGCGGACGAGTTGGGTAGGCCGAGTAAGATCGAAAGGGCACGGCCTTCCCGTTCCGGGCAGGCCCGGGTTTTCGCGAAAGATGTTTATAATCAGAGATTCAGCATTCAAGCGCATTCCTACTGTAAGGATTCAGCTTTGCTCGATTTTCTGGGAGATTTACGACGCACGCACATGTGCGGCACACTGCGCGCCTCGGACGCCGGCAAGAAAGCCGTGCTGATGGGATGGGTCAACAAGCGCCGCGACCACGGCAGCCTGCTCTTCATCGACCTGCGCGACCGGAGTGGCATCATGCAGGTTGTGGTCAACGCCGAGCGCAACGCTGCCATCCATGAAAAGGCCGAATTCCTGCGCAACGAGTACGTCATTGCAGCAATCGGCACCGTGAAGTTGCGCGACGCCAACACCATCAATCCCAACATGCCCACGGGTGAAGTCGAGCTGGTCACGGACGAGATTCGCATTCTGAACGAATCGAAGCTGCCGCCGTTTCTGCCCTCCGACACGGCGCTAACCAACGAAGAGACGCGGCTGAAGTACCGCTACATTGACCTGCGCCGCGACGTGATGCAGTTCAACATCGAGACGCGGCACAAGGTGGCTAAGGCCATCCGCGACTATCTCTCGTCGCACGGATTTTTCGAGATCGAAACGCCGTTCATGACGCGCTCCACGCCCGAAGGCGCGCGCGACTATCTCGTGCCCAGCCGTGTGCAGCCGGGCACGTTCTACGCCCTGCCGCAGTCGCCGCAGCTGTTCAAACAGATTCTGATGATCTCGGGCTTCGACAAATACTTCCAGATTGTGCGGTGCTTCCGAGATGAGGACCTGCGCGCCGACCGCCAGCCCGAGTTCACCCAGATCGATCTCGAGATGACGTACCCGCAGCCGGAGCAGGTGTGGGAGGTGGTGGAAGGATTCTTGATCGCCGCATTCAAGGCAGCCGGGTTCGAGATCAAAACGCCCTTTCCGCGCATGGACTATGACGAGGCCATCCGCCAGTACGGCATCGATAAACCCGATCTCCGCCTGCCCGCATTCACCGATGTGCGCGACTGCTTCACGACGGAAAATCTGCAGGAGCTGGCCATCAACGCGAATCTGCCGGTGATTGCGATCCGCACGCCGAATGTGGGCGAACTGTCACGCAAGGAGCGCGACGACATCAAGCCGATGTTCCACTCCAAGGGCGGCGCTCGCGTTTACGAGGACTTCAAGCGTATCGGCAACAAGTATCCCGACGCCACGGCGGCGATTGCTAAGAAATGCGGCGCCGAAGAGGGCGATTTGATCGTGCTTGTTGCCGGTTCGGCTCAAGCCGGACCGCAGACTGCCATGCCCGCGCATCGCAAGGTCACGCCGGCGGAGCTTTCAATTTACGCGTCGGCTGGCCTGCTTCGTTTGGCACTCGCTCAGAAGTATGCCGAACGGCACAAATGTTTTCAGCGCGGCGACTTTCGTTTTCTGTGGGTCACGAATTTCCCCATGTTCGAGTGGGACCAGGACGAAGGCCAGTGGATGGCGGCGCACCATCCGTTCACCTCGCCGCACGAAGAGGACATGGGCCTGCTGGAAGCAGGGGTTGAATCAGTTAAAGACCCGCAGTCGCCGCTGAGTGCGGTGCGGGCGCTGGCCTATGACGTGGTGCTGAACGGCACCGAACTGGGTTCGGGCTCGATTCGTATTCATCGGCAGGATATTCAGCGCAAGATTTTCCGTGCGCTCGGGATGACGGAAGAAGAAGCCAAGTCGCGGTTTGGATTTTTCCTGGAAGCGCTGGAATACGGCACGCCTCCGCACGGAGGCATTGCGCTCGGCCTCGACCGCATCGTCATGATTCTGGCCGGCGCCGAAAGTCTGCGGGAAGTGATTCCATTCCCCAAAACCGCCCGCGCCGTGGATTTGATGGTGGATGCGCCGACGCCCGTGAGCGAGAAGCAGTTAAGGGAGTTGGGGATCCAGGTGAAGAAGTAAGAAGTAATAGAGGTTGAGTTTTAGGGTGGCGCAGGCCTTTAGATCTGCGATCCAGCTTGCCAGAATTCCGCGGGGCCTTAGCCCCTGAGGGAAGCGGCCAAACCCGATTGTCTCTGCGGCCGCTCTATCGCAGCGCTGAAAGCGCTGCGCCACCTAAAAGCGCTTTTGTAAAGAACGCTTTTTCGATTTGACCCTGCTCCGGCCGCGCCTGTGCTAGTCTGCCTGCTATGTCTGAAAGCACCACCGCAGGCACCACCGTCACCCACCGAAAGCACTTTCTGAGCGACAGAGTTGCGCATTTCACTGAGTCGGTGATCCGTGAGATGACGCGGCAGGCCATGCTGCATGGCGCCGTCAATCTCGCCCAGGGATTTCCCGATTTCCCCGCTCCCGCCGAGATCAAACAGGCCGCGCAGCAAGCCATCGCGGCCGATGTGAATCAGTACGCCATCACCTGGGGCGCAAAGAATCTCCGCAACGCGATCGCGCGACAGATGCGCACGGCGCACGGCATGGAGATTGATCCTGAGAAAGAAATTACAGTTTGCTGCGGTTCGACCGAGGCGATGATTTCAACCCTCCTCGCTTGCTGCAACGCGGGCGACGAAGTTGTGATCTTCGAGCCGTTCTACGAGAACTACGGACCCGATTCGGTGCTGAGCGGGGCGAAGCCGAAGTTCGTGAAGCTGCGCCCGCCGACAGATCAAAACGGCGAATGGACATTCGACGAGAAGGAATTGCACCGCGCTTTCGACAAACACACGAAAGCGATCATCGTGAATACGCCCAACAACCCGACCGGCAAGGTTTTCACGCGGGCCGAACTCGAACTGATTCGCGACTTGTGCGTCGAGTTCGACGTGCTGGCGATTACCGATGAGATTTACGAGCACATTCTCTACGACGGGACGAGACATATTTCGATGGCGTCGCTCGACGGCATGCGCGAGCGCACGGTGACCATCAACGGCATGTCGAAAACCTACAGCGTGACGGGATGGCGTGTGGGTTGGACCGTCGCCCCGGAAAAGATCACGAACGCCATCCGAAAAGTGCACGACTTTCTGACCGTGGGCGCGCCTGCGCCACTGCAGGAGGCGGGCGCATCGGCGCTTAGCCTTCCCGCTGAATATTATGCGAGGCTCGCCGAGGGATACCGCGTGCGCCGCGATCACCTGGTTCCGGCGCTGGCCGCGGCGGGGTTCCGGTGTTTCCTGCCGCGCGGAGCGTATTACGTGATGAGCGACATTTCCGCCTTCGGTTATCCAGACGACATTTCGTTCGCACGCTATCTGGTGCAGGAAATTGGCGTGGCGACGGTGCCGGGATCGAGTTTCTACCGCGATCCGCGGGACGGAGCGCAACAGATACGATTCGCGTTCTGCAAGAAGCCGGAAACGCTGGACGAGGCGGTGAGACGGCTGGCGAAGCTGCGCGTGAGGTGACGCCGGGGCTAAAGCCCCGCCAAATTCTTGATCCGCTTACGCGGCCCCTTCGACGCGCTGCGCTTGCTCAGGGCAGGCTCTGAAGGGCCGCTCTTCCACGGTCGCGCGAGGAGTCTACTTTGTGATCACCCCACAGGCGATGCGGTCTCCGGAATTGCCTGACGGATCGGTCTTGTAATCGTCGGCCCTGGCATGGACCACAATCGCTGCGCCGTTGGTGAGCAGCGAATGCGGGCCGTCCTTGAGCGTAACGTCGGCGTCTTCCATCCTGCCTTCCGCCTTGCCTTCGGCACTCACGGTGAAGTTCTTCATATCGCCGGCGTGGTGGCCCTCGGGATTGTCGAAGCCGTGCTTCTTGCTCTCGGGATTGAAGTGCCCGCCTGCGGATTTGAAATCGGGCGCTTCACAGTTGGGCGTCTGGTGGAAATGAATCGCGTGTTCTCCTGGAGGCAGATCGTGCAAATGGAGTTCAAGCCCCACGCCGGGGCCTTGATCCCAAATGATCACGTTGCCGACAGACTTCCCTTGGGCATCTTTGAGTTCCACGTTGGTTTTGGCTGCGCTCAGCGACACGAGCATGAGCAGCGTTACAAGCAATGCAAACGGGAATCGGGAAACGCGCTTCATGGGTTGATCCTCCTCATCCAAGACGATGATCCAAGGCGATAGCACCGATTATAGCTAACCGTTCTTCCTGTCGGCTTCGTCAAAGCATTTGCGGCTGAACCGGCCAGCGATACCTTTGGGCCAGTTCTCCCCAAAAATCTGGAGTATACTGCGAGAAAGTTCCCGAAATGGGGTCAGGAAGAGTGCACTTATGGCGTTGAATGCAGT
The DNA here is from genome assembly GCA_964407245.1 of uncultured Acidobacteriaceae bacterium. Lineage (GTDB taxonomy): Bacteria > Acidobacteriota > Terriglobia > Terriglobales > Acidobacteriaceae > Sulfotelmatobacter. The sequence goes on along the minus strand of CAYOUY010000373.1, from coordinate 45,023 downwards.
CGAGCAGGTGGCAGACCAGGTTCCCGCGGACGATTTTCAGGCTCTGGAAGAGAAGGTTTATCGCACCATAGAAATGTACAAGGCGGCGCGGCAATCGCAGGCCGCGGCGGAACGCGATGCGCAGCGTCTGCGGCAGCAACTGGAAGAGCGCGAGGAGGAACTGATTACGCTGCGGCGGGAGGCGGTCCAGCTGAAAAAGGAGAGGGAAGTTATCCGCGGGCGCGTCGAGAAAATGTTACAGCAGATCGAATCGATTGCCGAAGCCAGCTGATGCGAGGAGAGTTGTGGCTACAGCGACGAAAAATCAGGCGGTGAAGGACGCACAGAATGCCAGCGTGCGCGTGGAGATCTTCGACCAGGCTTACAACCTGCGCGGGACCGACCCCGAATACATTCTGAAGCTCGCCGAGTATGTCGACTCCAAGATGCGGGCCGTAGCCGAAGCGACCAACACGATTGACACGGTGCGGCTGGCGGTACTGGCGGCGCTTAATATTGCCGACGAATATCACCTGCTCAAACGAAAACAGGACAGTGGAGCAACCGATTACCAGAAGCGCGCGCATCTATTAGCAGATGCGCTGGATAAAGTGCTGGGCGACGACCGCAAGGCGGGATAAACTGCGCGCCGCGGCATTTCTCTTCCTTATACTGCTTACCGGCAGCATGCTTTCCCCGGAAGCAAGCTCGCAGGAAACGACTCTCCGTAGTCAATCCAATGTGGTGCTGATTCCGGCGCTGGTGAAAGATCAGCGAGGCGGAATCGTATACGGTCTTGCAGCCAGCGATTTCGCAGTCGAAGACGATGGAGTCGAGCAGACCGTGCGGCTTGACGAAGTACCCGAAGGGCAGCCGATTTCACTGGTCGTCGCGATTCAGCGCGGCCGCCGCGCCTATTACGAATACCCCCGTATGCGGGGCTTGAAGTCCATGCTGGAACCGCTGTTCAGCCTGGGAACGGCGCGGGTGGCGCTGGTCGAATTCGACCGCGAGGTTGACCTGACGCGGACTTTACGAACAACGGCAGTCTGATCACATCCGACCTGGACCATCTGCAGCCTGGGAATGAGGGCGTGGCAATTCTCGATGCCATCAATTATTCGGTAGGCCTGCTCAGGAAGGAACCAGAGGAGCGGGAACGAGTTCTCCTGCTGGTCAGCGAGACTCGGGACCATGGCAGCATCCTCGGGAACAAGCTGGACGCCGTCATAGCGGCGGTGGGCGGAAGCAACACGCTGGTTTATACGCTCACATTTTCGCCGTCCCTCTCGAACATTCTCGACACGGAGCGGGGCACGAACATGAACGAGATGAATCCCTCGCCCGACCTGCTCGGTCCGTTGCTGATGGCGGTGCAGGCGATGCGGAAAAATATTCCCAAAACCGTAGCCGAATTGACGGGCGGGGAGTACGAGATGTTCGAAACCAGAAAGAAATTCGACGTGCGCATGAACGACTTCACCAACCACCTGCACAGCCGCTACCTGCTGAGTGTTGCGCCGAAGAATCCGCATCCCGGGCTGCATCAGATTCGAGTGCGGCTGAAAGATGCGCGAAATAGAACCGTGCTTGCACGCAGCAGCTATTGGGCTGAGGGGAACCGCTAGAGGTTCTTTTACGGGGTGCGCTCACTCTGGTAAGTCGCTGCGGGGGCATCAAGCACTTCGCGCACTTTGGCGATCAGAGCCGAGAGAGTGAAAGGCTTGGGCAGAAACCACAGTCCTTCATCGAGCACGCCAAAGTGGGCGATGGCGTTGTTCGTGTAACCGGAAATATAAAGCACGCGCGTTTTCGGAGAAATCTGCAGAATGTTTTCCGCCAGCTGACGTCCGTTCATGGTCGGCATGATCACGTCGGTGACGAGCAGGCGCAGGGCACGATGGTTCGATTGGGCGATGGTGAGCGCTTCTTCAGGCCCGCCAGCGACCAGAATCCTATATCCGCAATGAGCCAGGACCGAAGAACTGAGCTGGCGAAGCTGCGGATCGTCTTCCACCAGCAGAATGGTTTCAGTGCCGCGCTGCACGCCGCTCGGCCGTCTGTCTGATCCAAGTGAATGCGCCGCCTGATCCACGCGGGGAAAATAAATCTTGAAACTAGTTCCACGGCCGGGCTCGCTGTAAACCCAGATGTAGCCGCCGCTCTGCTTGATGATCCCGTACACGGTCGAAAGGCCGAGACCGGTTCCCTTGCCCACTTCCTTGGTCGTGAAAAACGGTTCGAAAACGCGAGCTTGCACCTCCGGGGTCATGCCATGGCCGTTGTCGCTCACGACCAGCATCACATAATGCCCTGGGCCGATCGGTTGATGTTCACCGGCGTAGGCCTCATCCAGATGAACGTTGGCAGTCTCCAAAGTCAGCTTGCCGCCCTGCGGCATAGCGTCGCGTGCGTTCAGGGCCAGATTCATCAGGACCTGCTCAATTTGCCCAGGATCGGCTCGGACTGAGCCCAGGTCGTCGGCGGGCATGGTAATTACTTCCACGTCTTCGCCAATGAGGCGGCGCAGCAGCGAGTCGAGGTTCAGCATGATGTCATTCAGGTTGATGATGCGAGGCGAGAGCACCTGTTTCCGGCTGAAGGCGAGCAACTGGCGGGTGATGCCGGCAGCACGGTCGGCAGCCGATTTGATCTGCGCGGCGCTCTCCGCCAGCCGGCTGCCGGAGGGGACGCCATCGGCCAGAATTTGGGTGTAGCCAATGATGACAGTCAGCAGGTTGTTGAAGTCGTGAGCTACGCCGCCGGCCAACCGTCCGACGGCCTCCATCTTTTGTGACTGCCGCAGTCTTTCTTCCAGCCCCACGCGTTCGCTCACGTCCTGCACGAGCGAAGCGACGCCGAGCACTCGTCCCGCGTCGTCAATCAGCGGCGTATTGTACCACTCGCAGGAGATCAGGCGACCGTCTTTAGTGAGGTTGTCGTTGGCGCTGCCCCGCTTCCCGCCTTTCTTTGTCGTCAGCAGCTCTTGCCAGACGCGATCCACGGCGGGTCGAACGTCGGGCGGAACAATGAAATGACCATGCTGGCCGATCGCCTCCGCGCGCGTGTAGCCGAAGATGCGCTCAGCAGCGGGATTCCATGCGACGACTCGGAAATCGAGATCCCATTCCACGACTGCAAGGGGTGTGTGCTCGATGTGCGTTTGAAGTTTCTGTTGCGACTGGCGTATCTCCTCCTCCGCTCGTCTCTGATCGGTAATGTCGCGGCAGATGCCGAGCAGGCCAACGACTCGGCCGCTGGGATCGTGAAGCGGTCCTTTGGTAGCGGAGTACAGCCGGGTAAGGCCGGCGGCAGTGGCGAATTCGTCGTACGTTTGAGTAACTCCAGACCGAATCACCTGCTGGTCGCGCTTCATAATTTCGCGGCCAACTTCGGGAACAAAAACCTCGGCGTCATTCCTGCCGATAACCTCATCCACGGTGAGTCCCAGGATGCGGGCGCCGGCGGAATTTATCATCAGATAGCGGCCTTCGAGATCCTTCACGAAGACGGCATCCGTAGTGCCTTCAGTGATGCCCCGCAACAGCACGAGGTTCTTCTCCAGTTCTCGCGAACTCACCAGCATCTGGCTCTGCACCACGAACAGGCGGGCGCTGGCCGCGACGAAGGATGCGGTCACCAGAATCACCGACCACCCAAACTGCTCCTGGGCGATGTGCAGGGCCAGGGGAAACACAAGCGCGGGGATGAGCAAGGGGAAGAATTGGGACAGAAGTTGTCCGCTGCGCGACATGGGAGGGACGCTTTCAGTTTGGTCACGGTCGGGATCGTTCCAGGTGGCTGCAATCACCGTGAGGAGACAGAAAGTGATGGTCCACAACAAGTCCGGCCAGGTTCCCTGCTTGTAGTTCCTCGCGGCATAACCGTACAGAGTGGTGTTGGTGGTAATGGCAGCGGCGAAGAAAAAAATGGCAAGGCGGAGAAAGAGTTTGCGGGCGGCCCGGAAGCCAGCCAGCAGTCCACGCGCCAGGAAACTGATGGCCAGAAGACCGAAGAAGAGCAGGCCGGCGTAAAACGTCCGAACCTCCATGCTGTGCGGTGCACTTTGCCAGCGCGAGGGAAGATACAACTGTGAAATCTCTAAGCTGACAACCAGCGCGCAGACCTGAACGAAATCGCAAAAACGCAACCAGCGGAACCCGCTGTTGGGATCGCGCGGGCTGAGAAAAAGCGCCATCATGGCCGGGACGGGCCAGAGAAAAACCAGGACGTCACTTGGCCAGACAGCTGCGGGGCTTTTGAGATAGTCGTAAAAGTAGGTGTATATGACGCCGGCGATCGCGACCAGGAATAGCGACAAAGAGACCAATCGCCAAACCCGGCGGCAGTAAGAACCCGAATCGCGGGCCGCAAACCATGCGGCAACCGACGCCAAGAGGGGTGCTACCGCGGCGCCGATTACGTCGCCCCAAAGCGATGCAGCCGCCGTGCCGTACTGAACGATCAGCACGAAGACGTGCGCACCGACAAGCGCCACCACCGCCGCCAGCACGAACGCTCGAATTTTTGACATCTGTGAGACTTCTCCGCGTCTCGCCGGCCGCGGCAAGACACACTTTCAGGCCCGATAATTGTTTCCAGAGTATACACGCACAGTCCAGCAACCGAATCAATTACTTCCAGGGTCCACAGGCGAAATCGGGCGCCGTGGGTGCAGTGTTTGCCAGGATTCGCAAGTGCTTCTTGTAAACGCAGCATTACTTTGGTTGCAAACTGCCTGCCAACTTTTTGTGCTCATCCACTTGCCAATCCCGCGCGATTTGCCTAGCATCCGAATTGAAAGCCGGCCTGCCAGGTTGGTGATGGCGGGTCACCGATATTTGAACCAATGCAGAATGAACGGGAGCTCGACTCGAACTAGGATCCGGTGAGCGACGCTCCGCCATGCGGAGATGCCTAAAGGGTCTCGGCGGGCGCCCAACGTCTACCGACGGGTTCATTCTCGGCCCCGTCACACGGCACAGTGGGTCGGCTTGATTTTTTGGAAGTTGAGGTGACTGAGACATGAAGAAACGACTCTCGCTGTTCGTCGCCGTCTTCTTCTGTCTCACTGCTTTTGCAATCTACTCTGCGCAGAGGGCTTCTCACCGCGGGGAACTGATGTTGTCCCTGGTTCTGATGGTCGCTGCCCTGCTCTTCTGGAGAAGACTACAGAGAAACTCCTAAATCCAAGCCCAGCCATCCGCCCATGTTCCGAAGTCCTGTGGCTTTTCCTGCTAGACTGATCCTGTAGCAAATCCCGCTACCCGCATCCAATCTACTGTGCATCCGCAACTTTTTCATATCGGCCGCTTCTTCCTTCCCACCTACGGATTTCTGGTTTCCCTGGGGGTGCTGATCGGTCTGTGGATCAGCGTGCGCAACTCCGAAAAATTAGGGATGAACGGCGACAAGGCCTGGAACCTGGGAATTCTCGTGGTGCTGTGCGGCATTCTGGGCGCCAAGGTGCTCTATGTCATCAACGACTGGAGCTACTACACGGCGCATCCGGGAGAGATTTTCAGCATTGCGACTTTACAGGCAGGCGGGGTCTTTTCCGGCGGACTGCTGGCGGCATTTGTCGCAGCCGCGTGGTACGTCTGGAAAAATCACATGCCGCCGCTCGGCACCTGCGACGCCTTCGCCCCGGGATTGGCGATGGGCCACGCTATCGGACGGCTTGGCTGTTTCGCCGCCGGCTGCTGCTATGGCAAGCCGACTCACCACTGGTGGGGCGTGACCTTCACCAATCCGCTCGCCCAGCAGATCACGGGGACACCGTTGAACATTCCGCTGGAGCCGACGCAACTGTTCGAGTCGGCGGTGGAGTTCGCAAACTTTTTGCTTTGCATGTGGCTGCTGAAGCGCAGAAAATTCGACGGCCAGGTCATCGGCGCCTTCATGTTTGTCTACGGCGTTGCCAGATTCTTCCTTGAATACATTCGCGACGATCCCGGCCGCGGTTCGGTATTTAACGGTGCCATGACCGGCACGCAGTTAATCGCCATCGGCCTGGTACTCGCCGGCGGCGTGATCTGGTGGCTGCGGCCGGGTGCGAAACGCGTTGCTCCGCAGGCGGTAAGTGCGACGCGTTAAGCTGACCCACCTTGCTATCCCCTGCCGTATTCTGGATTGGCCGATGTCGAAGCCATCATACAGATTGATCTCGGTCGTGCCTGGTAACGCCGGTCAGCGTCTCGACCAGTTCCTCACCTCGCGTCTTGACGTCAGCCGCGCGCGCGTGCAGGAACTCATCCGCGCAGGAAAGATTCTAGTGGATGATGCGGCTGCGAAGGCTTCCTTCAAATTAAGCGGCGGCGAGCGCATTACCGTTCTCGGTCCAGCTGCGCGGCCGCCGTTGCGCGCGATCGCCGAAGAAATTCCTCTCGAAATTCTCTATGAAGACGACGACCTTGCCATCATCAACAAGCCCGCCGGTATGATGGTCCACGCCGGCGCGGGCGCGACCGATGCTCGCACAAATGAAGACGCGCGCAATCGCGGAACGCTCGTGAATGCGCTGCTGCATCATTTCGCCAAACTCTCGGCCGTCGGTGGCGAGTTGCGGCCGGGCATCGTGCATCGTCTCGACAAAGACACCAGCGGCCTGATCGTGGTCGCGAAGAATGATGAATCGCATCGCAAGCTGGCCGCGCAATTCGCACGCCGCGAAGTGAAGAAGACCTATATCGCGTTGGTGCACGGCTGGATCAAGCAGGATTCCGGAACCATTGCTGCTGGCATCAGCCGCGACCGCGTGTGCCGCACGCGGATGACCACGCGGCAGGCGGGCGGACGAGACGCCATCTCGCATTACCGCGTGCTGCGCCGCCTGGACACGGCTTTCGGCAAGTTCACGCTCCTGGAAGTGAAGATCGATACGGGAAGAACTCATCAGATTCGCGTTCACCTCGCGTCCCTGGGGCATCCAGTCGTGGGGGACAGATTGTATGGAGCGCCGGGGGAATTGCGTCCGCAGATTCGAGCCGGAAAACGTGACAAAACTATCGCCCTGCCGCGGAATTTTCTGCACGCGGCGCAACTCGAACTCGCCCATCCACGGACGGGCAAAAGGATTTCCCTCCACAGTCCTCTTTCGGCCGAATTGCAGGCGTTTCTGGCGACGATGGAAAAAGGGCACGCAGGCACCGGACCTGCAAGTAGCACATGAACCAGGGACTCACACGACCGCCGTCGCGCCCAAGGGCGGATACAAGCGGCTATAATGTGAGCAGCAGAGGGACAACTTGGGGATGAGATTCCTGCTCCAATCAGCCAGAGCCGCGTTGCTCGTGCTCCTTGCAGCGGCTGCGATCGCACAGTCGCCAACCCCGGCTTCGGCGCCGCCCGCCGCAGGGGCACAACCAACACAGGCATCATCTGGCAACAATCCTCCTGCAAGTCCAGCGATGGATCAGCCCAAGCCGGCTGCTGGCGGCACCGACGCGGTCGAACCGGCCACTACCATCAAGCTGACCACCAACGAAGTGAACGTCGTGTTCATCGTGACCGACAAGCATGGCAAGCGCATCACCGACATGAAGCAGAACGAGTTCCGCGTGGTCGACGACAACAAGCCGCCGGAGGAAGTCCGCAGCTTCCACGCGGAGACGAATTTGCCTCTTCAGGTCGCCCTGCTCATTGACGCCAGCAACTCGGTGCGCGATCGCTTCAAGTTCGAGCAGGAGTCCGCAATTGAATTTCTCAACCAGACCGTGCGCCCGCGCTACGACCAGGCCTTGGTCGTGGGCTTCGACGTGACGCCGGAGGTCACGCAAGACTTCACCGACAACGCGGAATTGCTTGATCGTGGAGTGCGCGAGTTGCGGCCGGGCGGCGGAACGGCGATGTACGATGCTCTCTATTACGCCTGCCGCGAGCGGTTGCTGAAGGCTCCTAAAGGCACGCCGGTGCGCCGCGCCGTCATTCTGTTGAGCGATGGCGAGGACAACCAGAGCCACGTCACGCGCGAAGAAGCGATCGAGATGGCGCAGCGTGCCGAGGCGATTGTCTACACCATCAGCACGAACGTCAGTGGCACAAAGGGCGCTGGCGACAAGGTGCTTGAGCGCATTGCGGACGCCACGGGCGGCCGCGCATTCTTCCCGTTCCAGATTCGCGATGTCGCCAACGCTTTTGCCGAAATCCAGGACGAACTGCGCAGCCAGTACGCCGTTTCCTATAAGCCCGCGGACTTCAAGGCCGACGGCCACTACCGCACCATTGAAATCGTCGCCAACAATCGGAAGGATCTCCGCGTGAGGGCGCGCCGCGGATATTACTCGCCCGTCCAGTAGATCGCCTTACACTCCAGTAATTGATTTCGGGTAAGATGCTTCAACCATGCCCGGATATTCAGGTACACCCCTGCCGAAGAAACTGGGAATCAAAGACGGATTTCGCGTCTGTCTGGTCAAGGCGCCGTCCGACGTGCTGGCGGAATTGAAGTCGCCGCTGACCGCGTGTGAGGTTGTCCGCGACGGCAAAGGCCCGCTCGACTTCGCGATTCTTTTCACGACTGCAAAGGTGGAGCTGGCGAAGGAATTCAAGCGCATGGCGAGGTCGCTCGCGCCCGCCGGTATGTTGTGGGTGAGCTGGCCGAAGAAAAGCTCCGGTGTGGCCAGCGATTTGGACGAGAACGTGGTGCGCGGGATCGGCCTCGCCGCCGGGCTCGTGGACGTGAAGGTGTGCGCCGTCACCGACGTTTGGTCTGGGCTGAAATTTGTGCGGCGCCTGAAGGACCGCTGAAGAGTCTCCCAGATTTTAGGAGCGGCTCGTTTTGGGAAGGGCACGGCTTCAGCCGTGCCGCTAGAACCGCCAATAATCAAGGGGCTTTAGCCCCTGGGGAACAATGATCCGAGTCGGACTGATTGGCTTCGGGCTGGCCGGGCAGGCGTTTCATGCGCCCGTGATCCGCGGCGTTGCGGGAATGGAACTGGCCTGCATTCTCGAGCGCCACACTTCCAAGGCGAAGGAAAGATATCCGCAAGTTCGCATCGCCCGCACGCTCGGTGAACTACTGTCTGACAAAACGATCAGCTTGTGCGCGGTGGCGACGCCGAACGACTCACACTTCTCTTATGCGAAAGCATGCCTCGAGGCCGGCCGCCACGTGGTGGTCGACAAGCCCTTCACGCCCACCATGGCCGAGGCCGAGCAGCTCGTGCGTCTGGCCGCCGACCGCGGACGCCTGCTTACGGTTTTTCAGGACCGCCGCTTCGACGGCATTTTTCACACGATCAAAAAGCTCGTGGCCTCGGGCGCGCTGGGCACAATCTCCGAATATGAAGCGCGTTTCGACCGCTTCCGCCTTCAGGCCAAGCCGAACGCCTGGCGCGAAAAAGCAGATTTTCCCGCGGCCGGCGTTCTCTGGGATCTCGGCCCGCACTTGATCGATGAAGCGCTGGTTCTGTTCGGCGAGCCGGAAACGATTTACGCCGCGGCACTCCGCCAGCGCGTAACGTCGCAGGTAGACGACGCGTTCGACGTGATCATGCAGTATCCGCGCCTGCGGGCGACGCTGCGCGCCCGCATCATCGCATACGCCCCCGGGCCGCATTTGCTGCTGCACGGGACTGAGGGGTCGTTTATCAAATATGGCATGGATCCACAGGAGGAAATTCTCCGCAACCATCCCCCCGACGGCCTCGATTGGGGCGCAAACTGGGGTGAGGAACCGGAGGGGCGTTGGGGCACACTGAGGCGCGTAAACGAGCCGCCGCGCAAAGTGAAGACCGAGCGTGGAGACTATCGCGGTTTCTATGCCAACGCTCGCGACGCCATCGAAAAAGGATCACCCCTGGAAGTGCCGCCGGAGCAGGCTTTGCGCACCATGCGCGCTCTCCTGCTCGCGCACAAGAGCAGCCTGGAAACACGAGTGGTGAAATGGACCGAAGCCGTTGAGTGAATCTCTCCACACTTTTTTGACATTCCGTTGACAACCGGACTCGCTTCGCGTGCCAACATTCCTTCTCCAAGTCTTCGGGCAAGGAGTTCGCCATGAACGCGCCCTCCCGTTCAGTTCTTGTCGTCCCGCTACTCGCGACTCTGGTTTCCATCTCTGCCGCTCAAACTTCTTACACTCTGACTGACCTTGGAGTGCTCAGCAAGAAGGGCTTCAGCGTGGCGCACGCCGTCAATGCGAACGGTGAAGCCACCGGCTCGGAAGGCGCGGATAACAGCAACCTCAGTAATGTTTTTCTGTACAGCGACGGCACGATGACCAGCCTGGGCACACTGGGAGGAAATTCCGGCGTAGGCAATGGAATTAATTCCTCCGGCGAAATAGCCGGATATTCCCAGAATTCCTCCGGCGCGTACCGTGCATTTCTGGCTAGCGATGGCAAACTGACCGACCTCGGTGACCTTGGCGGCGGCTCGGCCGTCGCGTATGGCATTAACGACGCCGGGCAGGTCGTCGGCTCGGCGGTGACCTTCGACGGCAGCAACCATCCTTTTCTCTACAGCAATGGAACCATGACCGATCTCGGCACGCTGGGCTCGCCCGCGGGTACTGACTATTGGAACAGCGCGCAGGGCATCAACAACTCCGGCGTCGTGGCCGGAACTTCGTACAACCCGAAGGGCAATTTCCGCGGCTTTGTCTGGAGCAGCGGCAAAATGATTCAGATGGGCACACTCGGCGGCGCCTGGAGTCAAGCCTACGCCATCAACAACAAAGGCCAGATCACCGGCATCGCGTACACGACCAATGATCTGGAGGCCCATGCATTCCTGGCGAATTGTGGTACCTGCCAACTGAAAGATCTCGGCACGATCGAAGGAAAGACGAGCACGACCTGGGGCTTCGGAATCAACGACGCCGGCGTGGTCGTCGGCCAGTCTACTGCAACTTCCGGAGCTGGTTACGTCGCCTTCATCTACAGCAACGGAAAAATGCAGGATCTGAACAAGCTGATTCCGGCTGGGTCAGGCTGGGTGCTGATCGAAGCGGACGGCATCAACAATGCGGGACAGATTGTCGGCACCATGATGCGCAATGGCAGTGGCGAAGAGCACGGATATTTGCTGACGCCGCAGTAGGCATTGGCGAAAACCCCACTTCTGGCAAAACCGGCCAGAAGTGGGGCACCCGCGGATGTCAGGCTTTCATCACCTTCTGGAATGCAGCCTGGAAGCGTTCCATTTCTCCCTGCGTGCCGACGGTGACGCGCACGTACGTTGGCATCACGGGCCAGATCCGGCCGACCAGCACATTTTCCTTCGCCATCGCCTCTCTCACTTGTTGGCCCGGCCGCTTAGTGTCGAGCATAAAGCAGTTTGACTCGGACGGAATGTAGGAGAAGCCATTGCGGTCGAGCCACTGGAAGGTCTGCTGACGAATCTCGCTGTTGATGCGACGACGTTCGGGAATCAGTTGCGCATCGTTCAGGCTGGCCATGGCTGCGACGACGCCGGTTACCGGCATCGGGTTCCAGCCGTTGCGGGTCATGACTTTTTGCATCAGGTCGGGGCGCGCGATGATGAATCCGCAGCGCAGGCCGGCCATGCCATAAATTTTCGAGAACGTCCGCAGCACGATCACGTCTTTGCCCGCCTTCACCAGATCGATCGCGGATTGCGCCGTTTCGGCGAAATGAATGTAGGCTTCGTCCACCAGAACGATCGAATCTTTTGGCTTGTTCGCCACCAGGTATTCAATGTCCGAATGCGGAGTGAGCGTGCCCGTGGGATTGTTCGGACTCGCGATATAGAAAAGCCCAGCATCCGGCGCCGCGGCCAGCATGGCTTTTACATCGTGCGCATAGGTCGACGTGAGCGGAACTTTCACCACGCGCACGCCAACGCTCGCGGCGAGGTTCATTCCCTGCTCGTATCCTGGATCCGCTGTCACATAGCTTCGCTTCGAAGAAGTGAAAGCAAGAACCGTCAGGCCCAGCGGCGGAGTCGAGCCGACGGCCGGCCATACCCATTCATGGTCGAGGCCCTCGGTTCGCGCAAAGAGCGTGGCGAGATCGTTCGTCAGATTGAACTGGTAGCGGCCGCCCTGTGGAATCATGCCGGTAACCGCATCTCGCGCGGCTTGGCACGGGCCTAGCGGATTTTCATTCGAGTCGATGATGACCGCATTAGCGGAGTGCACTGCCGGCCTCGCTGCTGCAGCCATCTGCGCCTCACCCACGCCGCGAAAAACAGCTGCGGCCGAGGCAACTGCTGACAATTGCATGAATGAACGGCGGGAGAAGCGAGCCATGGCAGACCTCCGGGGCAAGAGTCTACAGCCCAAAAGTGTATCAGGGGAAGTCCCGAAGGTCAGCGGTGACTTTCTCGACTCTGTTCCGACTCGCTGGAAGCGCAAGCTCTACCAGCCAGGCAGCTAGTCCTGCGAGGCGATTGCGTAGTATCCGGCGCGGGCCTGGATTTTATAGCTCTGCTTGTTCTTGATTTCCAGCTTGCGGTAGCTGCCATCGAGCTTCGTGTTGGTCGGCGTGTAGCCAATGTTGTACTGGCTGCGCAATTCGGCGGCGATCTGATCGAAAGCCTCGCGCAGTTTGTCGAACTTATTGCCCACGTTGATTACCCGGCCGCCGACCTGCTCGGTGAGCTTGCGCATTTCGCTTTCGCCGCTGTAGCCCATGCCGTAGCCGCCATAAAACCCTCGATCAGCACACAGCAGCACGTAAATCATCGCATCCGCCTTTTGCGCGGCTTCAATGGCGTCCTTGATCTTGAGCTTGCTGCCCTCGTCCTCACCGTCGGTGAGCAGGATCATGGCCTTGCGCCCGACTTCCTTCGCGAGCATGTCGTGAGAGGAAAGATAAACCGCGTCGTAGAGCAGGGTTCCGACGTTTAGACCTGAAGTCGGCACCGGTCCGCCGCCTGCGCCCGGCATAGGGCCGCCGCCATAATTCGTATTGATTCTCACTCCGTTCAACGCTTTTTGCAGCCGGTGCACGTCGCGGGTGAAATCCTGCAGCAGGTCCACGCTGACGTCGAAGCTGATCACGTAGGCTTCGTCTTTGTCGGTGAGAATCTGCTTCAGGAACGCGCCGCCAACTTCCTTTTCCATGTCGAGGACGTTGCGCTGGCTGTAGCTGGTGTCAATCATGATCCCCAAAGTCAGAGGCAGATTCGATTCGGCGGCGAAGTATTTGATCGTCTGCGGCTTGCTGTCTTCGGCGACCTCAAAGTCGTCCTTGGTCAGGTTGGGAACCAGAGTGCCGTGCTTGTCCTTCACGTTGAAGAAGAGCTGCACCACATTGACATTCGCCTTTAGCGTCGTGACCGGTTCCTGGGACTGATCTCCGGAAGGAGGCCCAGCCGAGGACTGGTCGGCAGGCTTCTGGGAGCTGGGACCCGTTTGCTGGCCGGAAGCCGGTTGCTGATTTTGAGCTGGCTGTGCGGCGCTCCCCTGCTGAGCCGCCAAATGCTGAGCGGCCGTGAGTTGGCCCGCTAGAACAACGATCAGGGGGAGAACAGGCAGGTTTCTGGACGAGAACAAGGAAAGTTTAGGCATCCAAAGTTTAGGCATCCCGGGATTCTCTCTCGATTCTTTGTTAGTCTAATCCTGTAGCTTAGATGCACCAAATGGGCGAGATCGGGCATCCCAAAGAGGGGCGTATTTTGAGGAGTAAGGATTCTGCAACGATGGGCAAGAGTCGAAGAGGATGGAAAGTCGGGTCAGCGCCAGCCGTTCTGGCGCTTATCTTAACTGTTGGCCTGCTGCTGCCGGCATTGCAGGCGCAATCGGGGGCGAGTCCGGCGCAATCGCAGCCTGCTGCCACGCAGGACCAGAATATCCCCGACGCCCCCTCGACCGTGCAGCCGCCGCCCAAAATTGATCCGCAGGCATCGGAGGAATCGAGCAGCCATCCCCAGCCGAATCAACCTCAGGCGGGTCAGGGAGCTTCTGGTCAAACTCCAGCGGCCACACCGCCGCCAATGCCGCCCATCGAAACTTTGCCTCCAGGGACGCCGATCCCAGGGGCTGCACCGCGGAACCAGATCGATTCGGCGGAAGGCCTGTACAAATTCGTCGTTGTCACGAACTTCGTGCAGGTTCCGGTGACGGTGAAAACCGCTGACGGCGCCCCCGTGTATGGCTTGCTCCCCAAGGACTTCACGGTGAAGGAGAACGGCAAGATCCAGACCCTGAGGTTTTTCACCAGCGATCCTTATCCGCTTTCTGTAGCGATCTTGCTCGACGTGGGAATGCCCGACGTCGACCTGCAGAGGGTGCACGAGACCTACTCGGCCCTCGTTGGAGCCTTCAGCGCTTACGACGAGGTCGCACTGTATACCTACAGCAGCATTGTCAGCCAAGTGACCGATTTCACCCGCCATAGCGAGAGGCTAACTGCCGCTCTGAATGAAATAAAGCTGGACCGCGGTGGCAACGGAGGGCAGTATTGGGGCGGGCCCCTGGCCAGCGGACCTACCGTGAACGGAATGCCGGCAGGGGGAGAGGTACCGCCGGTCCAGGTTCCGCCTAAGGAATATCACGTCCTAAACGACGCTATCCTGCGCGCGGCTGTGGACCTGGGAAAGCGCGAGAAGGATCGCCGGAAGGTGATCTTCGTCATCAGCGACGGCCGCGAATTCGGCAGTAAGGCCAGCTATCGCGACGTATTGAAAGTGCTGCAGACGCGCGACATCGAGGTCAAAGGAGTCGTGCTCGACGTCGGAACGCTGCCGGTCGTCCACTGGATCGAAGACCGGCATCTCAAAGGCCAAGGCTATAGCGATCTTGTCGACAGATACGCGAAAGCGACCGGCGGCGGACAAGTCTACGGAGAACTCACGCGTAACACCATCGAAAAGGCCTATGTGGAGATCGCTTCTGACGCACGGAATCAGTACACCTTGGGATACGTTCCTCAGGCCGTCGGTGGCAGTTCGGCCTATCGCAGCGTCGAAGTCATTGTCCACAAGAAGGGCCTGAAAGTGAGCGCCAAGGACGGCTATTACGCTGTTCCGACCAAGCGGTAAGCCTGTCTTCGAAAACGTCCGCGGAGCGTTTTCCAATGACCTCAACGATTTACGAGGCCTGGCCCCGGTGGGGGGTCACGTGAGTAACCTGCCTTCGATGTGCTCCGTGTGATATAAAAGCGGCGAGCCTCCGAAAGGACATTGGTGTGCGCGGAAGCGCCCGCGAGGGTGTGCCCGCCTTTGAGGAAAGCCTTTGAGTTTCAGCAACTTCGCAGCCCGCGAGATCAAGTGCAAGATCGTGTGCTATGGCGCCGGACTGGGCGGCAAGACCACGAATCTGCAGGTGATTTACCAGAAGACGGCGGACCAGCAGAAGGGCAAGATGATCTCGCTGGCGACCGAGACCGAACGTACTCTGTTCTTCGATTTTTTGCCTCTTGACCTCGGCTCGGTGCGCGGTTTTAAAACCCGCATCCACCTGTACACCGTGCCTGGCCAGGTTTTTTACGATGCCAGCCGCAAGCTGATTCTGCGCGGGGTGGATGGGATTGTCTTCGTCGCCGACTCGCAGGAGCAGCGCCAGGACGCCAATGTCGAAGCGCTCGACAACCTGATGGCCAACCTGAAGGAACACGGCTACGACTTCAACAAGATTCCCTACGTGCTGCAGCTGAACAAACGCGACCTGCCCAATATTCTTCCCGTTGACCTGCTCACGACCGAACTGCGCAAGAAGAACGAACCGGTCGTCGAAGCGGTCGCGTTCCAGGGCGTCGGCGTATTCGAAACCCTGAAAGAGATCGCCAAGCAGGTACTGAACGAGTTGAAAGCCGGCGGGTAGGATCACCCCTTCGCGTTTCCGTTCGGGATGGCGAGTCAATCGCTGTTTAACATCCAACAAGGGCGATAGGATAGTCATCGAGAAAATGGAGGCGGTCCTGCGCACTCCACTCTTCTGTCAGGTCGAAGCTGAAGTTCTAAATAGTCGTTGGCGTCAATGAGCCCTAGCACTACGCGCACGAAGGGCGGGAATCGTTGCCGTGATCGATCGTGCACCAGGACTGGATGAGTAAGCTGATGTAAGACCCCGCGAGTCTCAAGGTCGCACGTGCCAGCCGCTATCACGTTGGCAACCCATCCGCTGTCCCGCCCGTAGGTGAGTGCGATCAAGAATCCATTCTCTTGCCGGAAGACATTGACCGGTGTCCGGTAGATTTTTCCGGACATTCGACCGACGGTGCTAATGACGGCAAAACCCGGTAGTCGGGCAGCGAATCCGCCAAGGATGCGATTCGTAACTGCTCGATGAAAGGCGGCCAACGGTCTCTTGAAAAAACGAACTAACAGAATGAGCGCAACCGGAACGGCCAAAAATAGAGATACGTACTCGATGATTGAAATCATTGGCGAGACACACGCTAACTCTTCAGCCGCAAGTGCCAAACGAACAGCCCGACGTAGCTGGCCGCAAGCCACAAAAAGAGCAATGTCAGAAGAATGTGTCCCATTGTAAAAGCTCGTCCCTCGGGCCAATCCGCGTGTGAAAAGTAAACGGCGTCGACCACGATTCTCGCCGTCCAATAGATTCCGATAAAGCATATGAGCGCCAGCGCGGCGCGATCCCCTCGCAGCATTTCTTTATGAAGGACGAGTGTGAGCGTTCCAAAAGCAACGATCGTCAGGACCGTAAACCCGCCTTGCACCCAAAGCAGCTTCCTGTTGAAAGGCATCAACTGCTCTAGATCCCTCTTCCAGTCAAGCCGATAAGGGACCTGGAAGCTGGCGAAAAGAACTGCAAAGTGCGCCACGCCCACAATCCAAAGATCGAGATCAAACAATCGCCGCACAACTTCAGTGCTCATAAGGCGCGAATGGCTCGCATGAACGGAAGTATGACACGCAACACGAACCAGGGATGAAAGAGCCAAAACACCGGGATAACCAGAAACAGAATCATGAAACACCAACCGCGCACTGGCTGTCCCAGGCCCATCAACTTTCCGAGGCCGGAACGTTCGATCATCACACCCACACCCTGAACGACAAAGTAAAACGTCGGAAGTCCGTAACCGCCACGAGCGGGAAGCGAGATTACTAAATCATGGATCAGCCCGGAGGCCACGAAGACAAGAAAGCTGGCAGCACCTGCGCCTAGCCTGCGGTAGGTTGGGCGAAATATCTGTTCGTGGGAGAGTTGCCGAAACCCGAGATTCCAACGCTTTCCCCAAAACTCTGCAAGGGACGCAGAACGGAGCGGCGCCTGCATGATGGGTTCCGCCTGAACCCCAAGACGTTGCCATGACAAAGCCGCGATATGGAACAGGCCGAAGTGCAAAACCAGAATCAGGCCCACCATTCCTATCCAGCCCTGTGCCAAAGCGTCACGTTGCGGAACCGCCCGCGCCACCACCCAGAGCAGGATCGCGCCAAGAGTTGTCTTTCCAATCGCCCAGAGCCAGTTCGATGGTCCTGGCGATAGAATGTTGTGACCGGCGTCCAGGAACGCCTCCGCATCCATCCCTGGCCAGGCGAGCAGATACGCTACCGAGCGCCATGCCGGATGGGCAATCACGCATCTTGCATGCCACCAAGTCAGCCACTTCAGGCTGAAATAAATGGCCAACGAAAGAGCCCACATGAAACCCCAAGGGGATAACAGATGGCCGCAAGCGATCGTCGTCGCTGGCAAAACCAAAAGCGGAATCCAGCCGCCCGCCTGCGCCGCGGCGTCGTTTCTGGTTGTTGCCATCACGTCGATGTTGTATCAGATAGGCTATCTGCAGAACAGTACCGTCGTGAGGGTTTGGAAAAATCCCGGCGACAGTCATTGAAGTCCTGATGAGGAAGCGGATTACACCCCACTTCACGCCCCTGTCACGAGAACTGTCCAGCACCGCCGTCTTCATCGCAAACCTTTTGTCGCGTCTTCGTCTAAAATATCCGCGGCACTCATCGAGCCTTACGCTGGTGTTGAAATCAGCTCCGGGAAAAGGAACTTATGCGTACTCTCAAAGTGTGGTGCTTGGCATTAGCCTGCATGCTTCTGTTCTCGGCCTCGTTCTTGTTGGCGCAGAGCGGCGCTCTGCACGGCGTTGATCTCCGCGATCTCAACCGCAAAGCCGAGCCTTGTGACGATTTTTACGAGTATGCGAATGGCACCTGGCGGGCGAACAATCCCATCCCTCCTTCGCAGACAAAATGGAGCAAACGCTGGCAGGCGGGGGAGACCGCCAAAGACAAGCTGCGCGACATTCTGGAAGCGGCTGCTGCCGACAAAACCGCTCCCAAAGGCAGCAACGAACAAATCATCGGCGATTATTACGGCGCCTGCATGGATGAAGCACGCGCCAACACCCGCGGCCTGGAACCGGTCAAACCCTGGTTCGCCAAGATCGACAATGCACGCGATATGGCGGCGTTGCAGGAAGTGATCGTGGAGTTGCACGATATCATCGTGAACGCTCCCTTTGCCTTCGGCAGCCAGCAGGACTTCCACAAGCCGTCGTGGGTGCTGGCCGACGTGGCCGCCAGTGGTCTCAGCCTGCCCGATCGCGACTATTACCTGAAGCCCGAGCCGCGCTTTAAGGAAGCGCGCGAAAAATATATCGAGCACGTCACGGCGATGCTGAAGCTAGCAGGATGGGACCAGAAATCGGCGGCTGCCGCGGCCCAGACGATCATGGGGATGGAAACGAAATTTGCCGAGGCCTCGCTCGACAACGTCGCCTTGCGCGATCCCGCCAACAGCGATCACAACACGACTTTCGCTCAACTGCAGGCCATGGCGCCGCATTTCGACTGGGTTGGGTACTTCAAACACAAGAACATTCCCACCGACGTGGACATGAACGTCGACCAGCCCAAGTTCATGGAGGAAGTCGACCGCCAGCTGCAGCAGACTTCTCTCGCCGACTGGAAGACTTATTTGAAATGGCAGCTGCTGAATTCGGTGGCGAGTTTTCTTTCGACGCCCTTCGTCGAAGAAGATTTTGCTTTCAACCACAAGTACCTGAGCGGAACAACGGAGATGAAGCCGCGCTGGAAGCGTTGTGTCGAATCCACCGATCAGTTGCTTGGAGAAGCGCTCGGGCAGAAATATGTCGAGAAATACTTTCCGCCCGCGGCCAAGGTCCGCATGCAGGAGATGGTGCGCAATCTGCTCGCGGCGATGCGCGACGACATCCTCAGCCGTCCCTGGATGAGCGACGACACCAAAGAAAAAGCCATGGCGAAGATCGCCACCTTCAATCCGAAGATCGGATATCCCGACAAGTGGAAGGATTACAGCCATGTCGAGATTCGCCGGGACGCGTTCTTTGAAGGCATGATCGCCGGCCGCAAGTTCGTGGAACTGGACGACCGCCTGCTGATCGGCAAGCCCGTCGATCGCGGCCGCTGGGGCATGACGCCGCCCACGTCCGACGCCTACTACAACCCGCTCATGAACGAGATCGTCTTCCCGGCCGGCATTCTGCAGCCGCCGGCTTTCGACATGAACGCGGTGGATGCGGTGAATTACGGCGCAATCGGCGTGGTCATCGGCCACGAGATTTCGCACGGCTTCGACGACGAAGGTGCGCAATTCGACTTTCTCGGGCGTTTCCGCAACTGGTGGACTGATGCCGACCTGAAAGATTTTCAGAGCCGTGCTGCCTGCGTGGTGGATCAGTTCGACCATTACTACATCGACAAGGACATTCACCACAACGGGAAGCTGGTGCTGGGCGAAAGCATCGGCGACCTGGGCGGCGCCAAGATCGCATACCTTGCTTTTGAGAAGTCGCTCGAGGGCAAGTCACGCCCTGAGATTGACGGCTTCAGCGAGGAGCAGCAGTTCTTCATTGCGTGGGGACAATTCCGCGGCGACGAGACTCGGCCCGAAACGCAGCGTTTGATGATGCAGACCGATCCACACCCCGTGGCGAAATTCCGCGTGATCGGTCCGCTGTCGAATCTGCCGCAATTCCAGAAGGCGTGGAGCTGCAAGGCGGACGCGCCCATGGTGCGGCCCGCCGACAAGCGCTGCGACGTGTGGTAGTCACGCGCGAATGCGCCAGGACTTGGGCATGTGGTTCTCAATTGGACTTCTGGGGCGGAGTGTCTTAATCTCCGCCCCGTACGCTCCAATTACCAACGTAAGCGCCTACAGGCGTTTTCTGCTGCTCCAGCACAGGTGCGTCCGCTAGCCTGAGCACGGGGCGACGTGTCGATTTGGCGTGTCGAATCGAACATCGACCCGAACGTGTTTCGCGCCGTCGGACGCCGCCATGATCCTTACGATTCTTGCTCTTCTGAAACAGCGCTCGGACCCCGGCACATTGTTCTTTGTGTGTGCCATCGGCTTCGGGCTCGGGATCATGCTCTTCATCCGTGGATTCCGGCTGTTGCAGCGCCGGCGGCTGATCCTCGACACGCCATCTTCCAAGATTCGCAGCGCTTCGATGGGCCTGGTGGAAATCAACGGGCTTGCTGTCGGTCCCTACACGATGATCGCACCAATTACGGCGCGCCCCTGCTACTACTACCGCACGCTGGTCTGGGAGTACAAGCAGGAGGGCAAGAATAAGCAATGGGTGAAGATCGCGGGCGAAAGCATGCACGTGCCCTTCTACGTTGACGACAACACGGGACGTATGTTGGTCGATCCGCGCGGCGCCGATCTCGAACTGCATCGCGACTTTCAGCAAGAGTTCAACGGGTCGTTTTTCTCCAGCCGCGACAACGCGCCCGCCAACGTGATCCAATTCATGGCGCGACACGGTGTCGCCACCAGCAACAAAATCAAGGTCGAGGAGTTCTGCATCAAGCCGAAGAACTCGCTGTTCGTGCTGGGCACGCTGGCTGAGAATCCCGGCGTAGAGGTCACACCGCGCCCGGTCCAGGACCACGAAGTCCTGGGCAAGACGGCGACCTTCTCCGGCGGATCGTTTTCTCTCTCGTTCAGCTTGGGCGGCGGCAGGTCAGAAGAGGCAGCGTTTGCCCGCCAGTTTGCGCCCGCGCCGGCGGTGCCTCGTCCGCAGGTGATTCAACTGTCGAGCAATCTCGGCCCCACCCAGGCAGCTGATATGACACAGCAACAGAAGGTCGCCGCCGCGCTGGTAAAAGCGGGCATCTCGAACCCCGCTGCGTGGTCGGCTGCCAGCGTGAATGCGTCTGACGTCAGCGCCCCCGGCGTGCAGGTGGTCGAAGATGCACCTGCCATGGGCCCATCCGCTCAGAGCGACGTTTCCAACACCGAATCAGCCGCGGGAACGAGCGGTTTTGATCCCCATCCGCCGGTGGTGCTCATGAAGGGTGCGAACAACAAGGCTTTCCTCATCTCCTGGCGCAGCCAGCGCGAAGTCGCCCAAACGCTCGCATGGCAGTGCACGCTGATGATCTGGGGAGGGCCCCTGCTGGCGATGCTGTGCCTCTATCTGTTTCTGAATGCCCAGCATCTGGTCTAGGCGCGCTCGCGGGACCGTATCCCGTTGTATCCTCGCTCTGCCGCACCATGCTTCTAAACCCGGTCGTGCGCGCTGTCAATGTCCCGAAGACCTCGTCTAGTACAATCAACGCGTGAGCGCCGCCGTCCGCATCGGAATTCTGGGCGATTTCGACGCCAAATCCCGCTCCCACAAGGCCATCAACGACGCGTTGCAGCATGCCGCCCGCAAACTGAAGATGACGGTCGAGTCGGAGTGGCTGCCGACGCCGTCGCTCATGGGCGCCGGGGCGGAGGAAAAACTCGGCGGCTTCGACGGGCTTTGGGGAGCACCGGGCAGTCCTTTCAAGAGTTTCGAAGGCGTGCTCAAGGGGATTGAGTTCGCTCGCCGCCGCGATTGGCCCTACCTCGGCACTTGCGCGGGATTCCAATACGCCTTCATCGAGTTTGCGCGCAATGTCCTCGGCATCAAAGATGCCGACAGCGCTGAAAACAATTCCGGGTCGAAAAACATCATCGTTTACCCCGTCGCTTGCGCCGTCCCTGGCCGCAAAGGCGATGCGCCCAAGCTTTCCGGCGTCGTTCCAGAGATTCGCCTGCGTCCCGGCTCATATCTGCAGTCTTTCTATGGCAAAGGCCAGGAAGTCGTGAGCGAAGAGTTCTTCTGTAACTTCGAGATCAATCCGGAGTTCGAGTGGGCCGCCATGGAAGCCGGATTCCCCGTGGTCGCGCGCGGGCCGCAAGGGGAAATTCGCGCGATCGAGTCGCCCACCCACCGGTTTTATCTGGCCACGCTGTTTCAGCCGCAGTTGTCGTCGACGGAGAAGAAGCCGCACCCGATCGTGCTGGCCTTCGTGCAAGCCGCCGCGGATTGGGGCAAGAAGAAACTCGACGACAGCGTGCTGGAGTAGTTCAGTTTCCTGGAAGCCACGCAAAAAAGACGGGGGGCGATAACCCCAATCATTCCAACGCCGCCGTTACTAAAGTCCCGGTCCCTTCAAGCTGCGTCTCCCCACACCATACGCATCTGGAGCGACCGAGGGTCCCTCGTCTAGACTCAGCCGCATCGGTCGCCCTCCCCAAATTGCGTCCGCAGGAGCAGTGGTCTCTATGCACATGCAGACGGTGAATTCATTTCGCCTTCCATTCACCACCCTGGTCAGCTACATCCCCGTGATTGCCACGGTCGTAACCACCCTTTTCAGCGTGATTTTGGCTCGCGCCACGCTGCGCTACGTGGAAGCCACGGATAAAGGCCTGGCGTTGGCCCGTGAGGAGTTCGAGCGCGAATGGTCGCCGGACCTGCACATCAAGATGGAACGCATCTCGGCCACCGAGGCGAAAATCATCGTTACCAATCTGGCGAAAACTTCGGTTCTGCTGCAATTGCTGCAGCTGCGCAAGCTCAGCCATGCCATGCCTTTCGAACGCTGCCGCCTGAATGACCCTCTGGTGGGAGGCACGACCTGGACCCAGGAAATGGGCAAGCGAATCCTGGCCTGTACGGGTGAGGAATTCGAGGGCCCGATCGCTGCCGCCATCACCTTCTACGCCGCCGGGCGCATGTACCGCACCGACTGGTTCCGCTCGCAGATTCAGGTGCGCGATGGCCGCATCGTCAGTCTGGAACCAAGCAACATGCCGACCCGCCGCGTGCGCCAGGTGGAGCGCAAAGGCCAACCCGAACGACGGCGCGAGTTCGTGCAGGACGTAACGGCTGACGTTGTCCACGAAAAAATGAAGGAGAAGCCGGAGGAGAGTTTCTTCGTGACCGGGGCGTGAATTCAGTGGCTTTTCAACTTCCTGTTTTGGTCCTGCAACATGGCGAAGTGCACATTCCGTATTTCTCCACCGTTTCCCGATTGCTATCATGAACCTGACCAGCTAGCCGAACTTGAGGTCGCAAATTGCGACCTCAAGATTTTCTGGGGTGAAGACATGAACAAAGCTGCGATTATTCTTGCCAGGAAAGTTAGCTCGAAGATCCTGATCCTGCGCAACCAGAAAATCATTCTCGACGCGGATTTAGCTGAGCTCTACGGTGTTTTTGTCAAACATCTCAATCAGCAGGTCAAGCGCAACGCCCATCGCTTCCCTTCGGACTTTCTCTTCACCTTGACCGAGGCAGAGCACAAAAGTTTGAGGTCACAAATTGTGACCTCAAATCCTGCACGTGGTGGCCGGCGCTATCTTCCGCATGCCTTCACGGAACATGGCGCCGTTATGGCGGCCACCGTGTTGAACTCCAGGCGTGCGATCCAAATGAGCATCTTCGTTGTGCGCGCATTCGTGCAGATGCGCCAGACGTTACTTGTAAATCAGCGGGTACTGTCGAAGCTGTCCGAACTTGAGGCCCGTCTCGACGGCCATGACGCCGAGCTTCAGGATCTTGTGGACGCAATTCAAGAACTCATGACTCCGCTGCCAGCCAATCACCGCCGGATCGGATTCGAGTTGCCCTCGCGATCAGACAGGAGTCGGGGCAAAACACTTAAACTTGGCAAGGCTTGATCGCCGCGCTGAACGATGCGACTCGGCAAGTCTTGCCTCCCGCTGTAGGCAGCTCCTGCAGGATGACGGGCCGACCCCTTCGCCCATTCCGCGTCGATTCAACTAACTTCAGCACTTCCAACAGTACTGGACGCCGCCGAAGCTGGCGCAACACGTGCAATGTCCTTCCCGACAGCACAACAGGAGGATCTCCACATGTCGGTTGCAGGCGTCTCGAGCACCAGCTTCATGAACCAGAACATCGCGAGCTGCCAAAACCAGCAGCAACAAATCCAGAAGCAGTTCCGGACGCTGGCGCTGGAGTTTCAGTCAGGCAATCTTTCAACGGCGCAAACCAATGCCCTGCCGCAAAGCCCCGTGGCCGCGGGCACGGGGGCGACACCCGGCAATTCGTCACCCGCGGGTTGGTCAGACGTGCATTCTGAATCGCAAGCTCACGGGCATTGGCACCATCATCACGGGCACCGTGTGGATGGGGACACAGATTCAGAAACATCCAACTCCCCGTCGCTGGGCCAGTTGGGGCAAGCAATTCAAGCCACAAACTCGTCATCGGCACAGCAGGCTTACGGCAGCGTGCAGCAGGATCTGCAGCAAATCGCCCTGAACAGCGACCTGATCACGGCACAGAGTGCGGCACTACAGGCTTCCAGTCTGTCGCTGACGGCATAGCAGCGTAAACGTGAATCGGCAGCGGGCGAATGCTCTACGTTCTCTTCACGAAACGCAGCGACGCCGAATTCATGCAGTAGCGCAGGCCGGTGGGTTGCGGTCCGTCGTCGAAGACGTGGCCCAGATGGGCGTCGCATTCGGTGCATGAAACCGCCGTGCGGATCATGCCCAGGCTGCTGTCGCGTTTCTCAGTAACGTTCTGGTCGGCGATGGGCGCCCAGAAACTGGGCCAGCCGGTGCCCGAATCAAACTTCGTCATCGAATCGAAGAGCGCATTGTCACAGCAGACGCAGCGGTAGATGCCTTTTTCATGCAGATTCCAGTATTTGCCGGTGTAGGCCATTTCCGTATCGGCCCGGCGCGTGATGTCGAACACGCCGGGCGGAAGCTGCTTGCGCCATTCGTCAAGTGTTTTGACAACCCGGGGAATCTGCACCTTTTTCAGCTTCTTGCCCGAGTCGTCAAACAGAACCACGGTGACTTCCTTGGGAAGATCCTTTTGCTCGTCGGCCGATTCTGCGCCCAGTAGCAGCGGCATCTTCCACTGCCACAATGCCAGTCCGCCGATCGCCGCGGCGGCGCTGGCCAGAAACAGGCGGCGATTCATTTTGCCGCGGCCTTCGCGATCAAGGTCGGATTCAAACATGGGACCTCCCACTTTTGCCACCTACTTTGCGACGTACAGATCAGGAAACTGCTGTTTCAGATGCTCGACCTTGGGAGCATCGTTGAACATGATGTACGGCTGATTCGGATGCAGAGCGGCGTAATTCTGGTGATACGTCTCGGCCGGATAAAACGCCTTCAGCGGAACCACCTGGGTGACAATCTTGTGCCGGAAAATCTTTGCCGCATCGAGCTGTGCGATGTAACTTTCAGCGATGTGCTCTTGCTCGTCGTTGGCGTAGAAAATCACAGAACGATATTGCGTCCCTTCATCCGGGCCCTGGCGGTTGAGCTCGGTCGGATCGTGCGCCACCGAAAAGAAAACATGCAGCAGTTCGCCGTACGTGATCTGCGAAGGATCGTAGACGATCTCGACTGACTCGGCGTGGCCGGTCTCGCCCGTGCTGACGATTTCATATTCGGCGTTTCGCTTGGAGCCCCCGGAGTATCCCGAGGTGACGCGTATCACGCCTTTCACATGCTGAAAGACAGCCTGAATGCCCCAGAAACATCCACCGGCAACCACCGCGGTTTGCTGACCCGCTGCCGTTGCGCGCGGGCTGTCCACCGCCGGCGCAGGAACAGCCGCTGCGGCAGAAGTGCCGGCGTTGGCGGTGCAGGCTGCCGCGGTAAGCAGGGACAGGACGATCGCGAGCAGACGAAAGTGAGTCGATGAAGCCATCATGTTTGTTCCCCCCGGTTGCCCACCCACTAGAAGTACGATGCAATCCGTCTGGCAGATTGGAGTGAAGGGCGCGCCAAAAGTTTCACGGCCCAGCATTGGCAGTCTGCACTTTCTGCTTGCTTTTCGCCTTCCCTTCGCCAAATAATAAGCCATGGCCATCACACGCAGACAGCGGCAAGTCTACGATTTCATTTCGCGCTTCGTCGCCGAGCACGGATATTCTCCCTCGTTTGAAGAGATTGGCAAGGGGCTGGAGCTCTCTTCGCTTGCCACCGTGCACAAGCACGTGACAAATCTGGAAAAGAAGGGCCTGCTCACGCGCGACTACAACCGCAGCCGTTCGATCGATCTGCTGCCGCCCAAGGGCCGGCTGAAGCAGGCGATGAGCGTCAATACGGCGGTCGTCTTGCCGCTGGTGGGGCGCATCGCGGCCGGTCAGCCGATCGAGGCGGTTGAGAATCCGGAAACGATTTCGCTGGCCGATTTTGTGCGTTCGAAGGAAGTCTTCGTGCTCGAGGTGCGGGGCGAATCGATGCAGGACGAGCACATTCTCGACGGCGACTACGTGCTGGTCGAGAAGACGCGCACGGCGCACAACGGCGACATTGTGGTCGCGCTGGTGGATCAGAGCGACGCCACGCTGAAGCGGCTCTACCGCGAAGGAGACAACATCCGCCTGCAGCCTTCGAATGTGAACATGAAGCCGATCATCGTGCCCGCCGCGTCGGTGGATGTGCAGGGGCGGGTGATTGGAGTGCTGAGGAAGTACTAGGAGCCGGGCCGCAGGCGCGGGCACTCACTTGGCTTTCTTCTTCGGAGGTCGGGCCGCCGCGCCTACATAAGAAAAGTTCAGTCCGTACCCGCCATCGGCGGGATCGTAGTACAGATCCCAAACGAAAGTCCCCGGAGAAGTCAGATTATCCCAGACCTTCTCAAAGGCGGCACTTGCGGGCTGGTTTTCGATCCCCATGGTTGTGTAGTCATGCAAGCCAGCATCTCCGGGACCAATGTCAACTCTGTACCCTGTCTGTTCCTTGATCTGGTCGCAGATCTCCTGGAGCAACTGACTGCCTGTCCGGCGACGAGGGGGAAGGTTGATCAGCGTGTCGAGAATCGGGTCCTGGTGGATTCGTGCGCCAGCAGGGTTCAAGCCTTCGCTTGTCACAACATGCAACCGGGGGCCGTCCCTGACGACCCTGAAGGTTAGTCCGCCGTTGGCACCGTATCCGCGGAGCATCCTGGCGATAACCACCTCCGCACCGTCCGGGCTATGTAGCTCTTGACGTGTATAAGTAAACGTGGCGGGCTTTTCATCCATATCTGATCTTTTGCTGTAACGGGGATCTTCGTAGGTGACAGCGATCCCTTCGCGCGTGCGGAACTGTTGCAGTAACGCAGAGACGGGCCGCGCCGTCAGTCGGGGGCTGGTTGTGATCGTTACCGAATCTTGCGCGAAGGCGAGCGCCCCCAAGAAAACGCTAGCTGTCACCAAAGTGCAGTACCTGCCCATTCCCGCCTCGTTCGTCTCCCCGCCTTGGTTCGAACTGATTCGCGAGGCGCACGCAACAACGCCCGGGAACTATGAATCCCGGGCGTTTGTAACTTTAGAACTAACTGTCGGCCGCTGACGGCTTACCCGACGTGCTTGTTCAGAGCCTGTGTCAGGACATCCTTGGGCTTGTAGCCGACAAATTGCTCAACGACTTGTCCGCCCTTGAAAACCAGCAGCGTGGGGATGCCGGTCACTTTGTAGCGCATCGGTGTTGCAGTGTTTGAGTCGACGTCCATCTTACCGATCTTGATCTTGCCCTGATATTCAGAGGCCAGCTCCTCGACGATGGGGGCGATTGCGCGGCACGGGCCGCACCATGTCGCCCAGAAGTCCACCAGAACGGGCTTATCCGATTTCAGAACATCCTGGTCGAAGTTCGCATCGGTCACTTCGACGATTCCGTTACTTGCCATTGTTTCTCCTCGTAATAAACGCCCAGCCGATTTTGTACGCCGGGCGGTCTGTATGAATGCGTCCCCGTCGGGTCCGGCTCATTCATTTTAGCACTCCCATTCGATGCCGGTGCCGGGCAGAAAGTCGCAGGAAGGGTTCCCGCACATGGCCTCAAGCGGCGGCTTTTCCCGGAACGGCATAGTGTCGGAAGTTGTGGCTGCAGAGCGTGTTAAGGAGAGAGAATTCGCGATGGAATCCGCCTTCTGACGCCCGACGATGTCCGCGAGTGGTGGTGGCTCCGGTTGGAGTCGCTTCAGCGCGATCCCGGGGCTTTCAGCGCGTCAGAAGAAGATCAGGATTAGCAAAAGAAAAGCGCCCTCGACTTTTCAGTCCAGGACGCCCCGGCAGCCCTCCCCCAGAACTGCCAAACCACGAGATCGATGTTAGGGCCCGCTAATGGCGGTGTAAACGTCACTTTGGTAATGGAATTTACTGAAAGTTAAGGGGTTAGGTGGGCTGGTTTGCTCTAAGAAGTGCGATTGGGATGTCAGCTATTGCTTTTGCCATGTCTGGCCACCATCCGCTGTGGTCCATCTTTCGCCGGTGGAGGTCGCAATGCTGCCGTGCTGGGAGTCGGAAAACTCCACTGCCACGATATCTCCACCAACAGTTGCGACACCAAGAACGGGCAAAACCCGGGTCCAGTGACTGCCGGCATCAGCGGAATGATAGAGCACCCCGTTGACGCCGCCTGCCCATACGTCGACTCCATTGGCGGAAACGGCACGGAACACGGGAGGACCAGCCGCTGCCTTAACGGACGGTGCGCCCCTGTACTTCTTGTCGGCCAAGGCTGCACCGGTAGTTTCGACGCTCGCCAGCTTCGTCGGAGCAGAGCTCGCCGTCACGTCCACATCCTGCCAGGAGGAGCCCTGGTCGAAGGAGCGCTGCAGGCCGCCGGATGAACTGATGGTCCAGCGGGGCAAGGGGAGGGCATTCGCTGTGACCGTCGGCATCCGGGCGGAAGACAGCGGATTCGCCGGGGATGGTGTGGGAGCAGACAGCGCGGCCTGCGCGGAACTGGCTGGCTTGGCCTTGGACATGGCATATACATCGCCGTGAATCTGGTTCTCCACGTCCTTGGTTTCGGTTTGAAGCTGTGAGTTGGCGCTTTGAACTTCGACAACTACCTGTTGGCTAGAAGGCGCAGCAGGCTGAACGCCTCCACCGATACCCCCGGCAACGCCGGCCGCCTGTGGCTTGGCGTCTGACGCGGCCGGTGCTGGAGCTGCGGCTTGCATTTGCGCATGGCTGGTCTGGATCTGACCCTGCTGCTGTTGCTGCCATTGCGAAGGCATCATCGGGCCGCTGATGGCGCCGCCAAAGTTGGAGCGAACCCTCGGAGCTCCACTGGGCCGTGGAACTTCGGCTTGTGCCACTTTCTCTTGTGCAGTCTTTCTCTGGGTGTTCGCGCTCTCGGTGTTCGCGGTGCTGGCCTCCTCCTTCTCCGTCGGAGACACCAGTGTCGGCGACGCCAGCTTTGCGGCCGTCCGCGCGTTCTCTTCGTTCTCGCGAGACTTTTCGTGGTCCGAATTTGCAATAGCTGACGACGGCGCTGCTGAAGTTGACGGCTGCGTCTGGCCGGACGGCGTGGCAACCACAGGACTCGGCACCGCCCTGGCTACCGTCGCCGTTTGCGATGCCCCGCGCTGATACTGCACAACTGCGAGGGAGACAATGGCGACGATTCCGGCAGCTGCCAGTCCCCAGCGAAGCACTGGCCACGTGAACCACGGGCCGCGGGCAGGGATGACAACGGTTTGTACCTCCGTTCCGGGCAAGGCCAGCGCCACCACATCTCGACATTGCCCACACCGCGCCAGGTGTTCGATCACGACAGTACGCTCGATCTCGGAAAGCCCCTTCTCGGCGTAGGCCGTCAGTGCATCGGCATCGGGATGGGCACCGACCGGGGCTCCTGCCTTCAGCCGCTCGCGCACGATTTTTGGAACACTCTGCATCAGCTAACCCCGCCTTCGCGGGCCCGGGCCTCGGTCCTCTTATCAGAGAACGAGGCGGGTGAAGAATCTTGCGCCAGGCTGCGGCGAATATCCAGCTGCAGGTCACGCACGTCGGTTTCGAGCGCCTCTTCGGCCTGGCGGCGCGACATACCCAGGCGAGCCAGACCGGCCAGGATCTGCTTGCGCAGGGCCTTGGCCAGCTTGTCGAGCTTGCGGCTGATGGTCGACTCATGCACGCCCAGCATACGGGCGATTTCGGCCAGCGTGCGCTCATCCAGATAATACGCGCTCAGGACCATACGGTCTTCCGCGGAAAGAAAGGCCAGAGCCTCGTCGGTCGCCTGTGCCAGGCGGAGGTCGGACGGAGGAACCGGCTCCGGCTCTGGCGCGCGAAACTGTACGCCCTCTTCCGACTCTTCGTCGAGACTGACCAGGCGCTTGGTTCGGCGGTAGCGGTTCACGTACTCCTGCGCCAGCACGGTGCGCAGCCAGCCCTCAAGCGATCCACGGCCTGTGTACGACGAAAGCTTGGAGACGCGCTCGCCTTCGCGCAGGTTCATGCCGTAAAGATCGGCGTAAAGCGTGTCGGCGAGTTCGCGCGCGGCCGAGTCCTCGCGAGCAATGCGCAGCGCCGACTGATACAGCTTTTCGCGGAAACGGGTGAGAAAAATCTCCCAGGCGGAATTGTTGCCGCAGGCGCAGGCGCGGGCGAGTGCGAGTTCATCCACGCGCAGGCTGAGCAAGAATGTGCGCGCCTCATTTTCTGAAGCGGAGCCGGCGTGCTTCGTGCCGACCTCGGACAGGATGGTCGCGAACCACTCGCGCGTAAGCCCGAATTTTTCGCAGGCACTCTTCTCGTGCAGCTCGGGCAGCAACTCATTCAGCACCGACTGCACAGCGGAGATGGTTTTGTTGGAACTCATGTGCGGCGCGCTCGAACTCTTGACTCCTAACTTAGCCTGATGAGTGACAACTCGCCAACAACGGAATAGTTCCTAAGACTGCTGCAGTTCTTCTCGATGCTACCAACTTATTAGACGCGCGGAGTGTGAATTTTGGCCGCAAGGTGACAGGGAATTTTCGTTCCTTCCACGAGTCGAGACCGGCGTTGCAGCTGCTCAATTCCCGCAAGTAATGCGGGCAATGGGTACCCGGGAGCGGGATTCCGCGCCACGCAAAACGCGGGTGTCGAGGGACTATCCCTCGAGCTTCCGGCGTAATAGGTCTGTCTGGCTGCGGGGAGACGCAGGAGGGGAGGACCGTTTATGAATCCCAGAATTTTCGCAGGGAAGATTTTCTTAGGCGTGATGGCGCTGGTGATTGTGTCGGGTCTGGTGCTGGTGGATCAGCGGCAGGCGCGTGCGGGCGAGGTTACGCCGGCGCCTGGGTACAAGGTGCTGGAGCCGATCCGGCACGGGAACCTGACCGTGTTTCCGGTGGTGGCGGCGAAGAGTTATCCGACGGGTGAATTTCTGACCCTCGATGAAGGTCTGCGCTCGGGAGAAGTCATCGTGACCGAGGCGGGCAATGTGCAGGGTTTGATCCGGCGGCACAGTGTGCCCTCGATCCGAAGCGGCGGCGCTCAGGTAAACACGCTGGTTCTGATCAACAACTCGAAACGGCCACTGCTGTTGCTGGCCGGCGAAGTTGTGACCGGAGGCCATCAGGATCGCGTCATCAGCAAGGACCGCATCGTCCCTCCGGAAAGCGAGCCGGTGGATTTGAACGTGTTCTGCGTGGAGCCGGGGCGATGGACCGGCGTGAGCGAACACTTTGCCGCCTCGGGGACCACCTACGCTAGTGCCGGCGCTGCGCATGGCTCGGGAGGCACCCTTGGCGGGCCTGCAGCTTCTCCGAGCGCTCCATCCACTCTGATGGTGCAGCCTTCCGTACGGGCCAAGGTGATGGCCGACAAGAATCAGCAGATGGTGTGGGACGAGGTGCGAAAACAGCAGGCGTCGGAAGTGGTTGAGGTGCAGGCTGCCGGCGCACCCGTACCGACCGAGCTCTCGCAGACCACGTCCTACGCCAAGGTCATGGAGAACGAGGATGTCAAGAAGCAGGTGGACGCGGTTGCCGTGCCCATTGAGCGCAACTATCAGAGTCTGATCGGGCAGCTGAAGGATCGTCACGCGGTAGGCGTTGTGGTGGCGGTAAACGGGCGCATCATCTGGGCCGACATTTTTGCCAGCACCGATTTGCTGGAGAAGTATTGGCCCAAGCTGGTGCGCTCGTACGCTTCCGAGGCGGTGGTGACTCGCGCCAAGGTTGGTGAGGTTACCGCCAGTCAGGCGCAGGAGTTTCTTGCCGATATGGAAGGCCGCAAGGAAACGATCGAAAGCGAGCCGGGAGTGTATCGTCACACGGAAGTGAACGGCGACGGTTTCAAGGCCTTCGCACTTACGTCGTTGCTGCCGAAGACTGGCTTCGACGTGCACGTGGCCAAAATGGCGGAATGAAGATGGCCGAGTAAAGATGAAAGATGGCGGAGTGAAGGCGACGCTGAGTGGCTAGTGGTCAGTTGCGTGGCGGTTCGTTTCTGGACTGGCCACTCATCACTGACCACTGGCCACTTGTCGTTCGTACCAGCTGCGCCAGGCTGCCGGATCATTCGGCAGGTGTTGGTGAGTGATGTCCGCGAGCGCCTGGAAAGCCCAATTGTGAGTTTGCGCATCGAGCGCGGGGTCGTCGCTGTAGTTCAGAAGCTGCGGGATAACACTGCGCCGCTGTTCGGCTGTAAACATGCCGGACTCAGCCAGGCCACATGCCGCCCTTTCGCGGACCTTCGGCGACGGATCGTCGTGCATGCTCTCGAGCAGCAGCGGGATGGCTTCGTTCGTGCCGCTAAGCGCCAGGCCCTCGACCGTCCATCGGCGCGAATCTTCGTCGGGGTCCTTCAGATGGTTGGCTAAACTCTGCACGACGCGTTCCGGTTCGACTCCTCGGTTTGCCATCAGGCCAAGCGCCCACAAGGCCCAAATCTTCTGCGAGTGATCGGCAGAGTCAACCGTTCGCAGAAGGTAGTCAAGGCTGGCGGAGTTCTTGCTCAACCCATACGCGGCCAGTTCAATCTCAATTCCAGATTCACGCACGCGCATATCACTGGAGTTCAGAGCAGCCGCGCTGAGGTTGGCGATCTGTTGATTCCATCGAATCTTTCCGTGCCAGCGATCAACCCGTGAGGAAATCTGATCGACAGCGGACTCGTTCCGCCCGACCGCAAGTTCAAGCAGGGTCTCGGCCTGCTTCTGCGGCTTCATCTGATCGAGACACTGCAGGTCTTTGACCGTGGCGGGCGTGCGCTCGACTTCGCCGCGATCTGCAGAAAGAGGATTGGCAAAGCCCGACCGGCGCATGTGTGCGATGCCGGCGAAAATGCCGGCCATCATTACTCCCGCGAGAATGGCAACCAGCGGACCGGCATTCGCGCCCGGTCGAGGCCGCGGAGCCGACGTCGCAGCACTGACTTGGACGCTAACTTGAATGTCGGACCCCGGTCCGAGCGTCCCGTAGTCGGGAGTGGGCTGCAGCCTGGGGTCGGCCATAGGCGTGGATTCCGGATTGTTTTCCGGCGAAGGCGAACTGAACGGCGAAACATCCATATAATGCGAGTCTAGGTCGATGGTAGAAATGCGGTAAAGTTACTTCGGTTCGATCCGTTCAAATCTTGAGCGCTGCTGCGTGCCGGCAAGGTTGTCGGCATCGCACGCATCGCAGCGCACACATGCCAATAAGGAGAAACCAGTCATGCTGAAGAAATCAAAGTGGTTGATTTGCGCAATGATTCTGTCGGCGACGGGTCTGTTCCTGGCTGCATCAGCTCCGGGCTATCACGTGACCGCAACCTACAAGGTCGGCGGCGAAGGCGGATGGGATTATCTGACGGCCGATGCCGACGCACGCCACGTCTACATTTCGCGCGGTACGCATGTCATGGTCCTGGACGCCGATTCGGGCAAAGTTGTGGGCGACATCGCCGACACACAGGGCGTGCACGGAATCGCGCTGGCGCCCGACCTTGGGCGAGGCTTCACCAGCAATGGCCGCGAAGGTACGGTCAGCATTTTCGATCTCAAAACGCTGGCCACCAGCAGCAAGGTGAAAGTCGGCGACAACCCGGACGCGATTCTCTACGATCCGGCCACGAAACGCGTCTTCACCTTCAACGGGCGCAGCCAGGATTCGACTGCCGTTGACGCCACCAGCGGGAAAGTGCTGGGCACGATCAAGCTGGACGGCAAACCGGAATTCGCTGCGAGCGATGCCAAAGGCGAAGTTTTCGTGAACATCGAAGACAAAAGCGAACTGGTCGCGATCGACTCCAACAAGCTGGAAATCAAGGCGAAGTGGGCGCTGGCGCCGTGCGAAGAGCCGAGCGGGCTCTCGATTGACCGTAAGAACCGGCGGCTGTTCGCAGGCTGCGGCAACAAGATGATGGCGGTGGTCGACGCCGACAGCGGCAAGGTGCTGGCCACGCCGCCAATCGGTGAGGGCGTGGACGCGACGTGGTTCGATCCGGGCACCGGCCTGGCTTTCGCCTCCTGCGGCGAGGGCGTGCTCACGGTCGTAAAAGAGGAATCGCCGGATAGGTTCAGCGTGGCTGAAAGCGTTCCCACGCAGCGCGGAGCCCGTACCATGGCGCTGGACGAAAAGACGCACAACGTCTTTGTCGTCACCGCCGAGTTCGGCCCGCCGCCGGCGCCAACGCCGGATAATCCGCATCCGCGGCGCTCTATCGTTCCGGGCAGTTTTGTGGTGCTGGTGGTTAGTAAGTGAGCGGGTCAGAAACAGAGGTGGGTATGTACTTCGGTTTGGATTTGTATCAGGGCACGCCTTCAGGCGTGCCGCACGGAGCGGGGAAAAGAGAGCCGGCTTCAGCCGCTGCCATACCGCCGTCGAACCAGTCCTAGTGTGACAACGGCTGGAACGGAACCAGCGTGTTCATGCTGGCGCGCTTGCGCAGCTCGGTCAGCAGCGCGCTGGCAGCATTTTCATACGTCTTGGCGGGATCGGAAGAGTCCGCCCACACCGCGTCGTAAACGATCTGCGTGGCTTCCTTCAAGTCGAGGTGGAGTGCGGCTCCGAAGACGTCCACTCGCTCCTGCAGTCGCTCGTAACAAGCTTTGCAGACTTCAGCCCGTGCCGGATCGCCCGGTTGATGCCCCGCCTGCTTGCAAACTGATTTTGGCGCTTTTGTGGCTTCGGCATGCGTTTGCTGCAGCTGCGTCTTGAACTGGCGGAGGAATTCCTCGCGCTCCTGCTCCACCGTGGTGCTGTCGGGAACGGGATTCGGAGCGGCTTGACTCACACCGGCCCGTGTTGCCGGTGCGACCGCCGAAACTCGCTGCGTGTGATGGCACGTTGGGCAGCTTTCCATTTCGGCCGGATAGTACAGCCTGCACTTGGCGCAGGGCAGCCCG
Organism: uncultured Acidobacteriaceae bacterium; assembly: GCA_964407245.1. GTDB lineage: Bacteria > Acidobacteriota > Terriglobia > Terriglobales > Acidobacteriaceae > Sulfotelmatobacter. Next base: position 9,811 of record CAYOUY010000373.1, on the reverse strand, counting down.
TAACCAGACGCTTTAGGTGGAGTGTTTGTGCCCGGGGCAGACGAAGGTTCGACGCGGCGAACAGCTGCGGCTCGAGTTAGTACAGCCTGCGCGGCGGTACCTGCGGTGGGCGATTGCGGCCGAGGCGCATTCACTGCCATGGGGGACTCCTGCGCTGCAAATATTCGGGGCGGTAACGTCGGTCCCGACCCTATCGGAACATGGGAGTATTTGTAGTTTAGTAACCGGCGTCAGGCTTGGCTAAACACCGTAGTACATGCTCCGGCACTGGCCGGACGGGCCATGCAGGCTAGCGCGAGTTGGGCTCCTTCATCAGCTTGAGGAGTTCGTCGCGGCGGGCGCGGTAGAGAGTGCGGCTGGGATCGAGCCGGGCTGCGATATCGAGCTCTGCCAAGGCTTCGTCGTAACGATCCATCGTCATCAGACAAGCCGCCAGGGAGAAGTGGTTGTCAGCAGAGCCATTCAGGCGCAGAGCTTCGCGGAACTCCTTTTCCGCGGCCTGTGGCTGCTGCTGCTGGAACAGCGCCGTACCGAGCATGTGATGCGCCACGTCGGAATCGGGCGCGAGCGAAACAGCCAGACGTAGCTCGCGCAGGGCTTCTTCCGGCTTGTTGTCCATGAGCAGTACCTGCCCTAAGACGCGGTGTTCGGCCGAGCCGGTCGGATTCAGCCGCAACGCCAGCCGCAGCTCGTCGACCGCGGCATCATACTTCTGCTTTGCCATGTATGCGCTCGCCAGGCACGCGTGTCCCTGCTCCCATTCCGGATGCTGCCGGTACAGCTCGGTCAGCTCCGCAATGGCAGCGTCAAAATTTCCCTGATCGCAATAGGTGTTTCCGAGATTGTTGCGGACGGAGGCTTCGGCGGGGGCAATACGCTTGGCTTCCCGATACTCGGCAACCGCCTGTTCCAGATTGCCCTGCTCGTGCAACGTAAGGCCGAGGTTGGCGTGAGACTCCCAGAAATCGGGCCGCAGCCGGATGGCCTGCTCATAGGCTGCAATAGCGGCGCGCACGTCGCCGGCGGCGTGCAGGGCGATGCCCATGTCGTAATACGTGTCGGCGTTCTTGGGATCGCGCGCCACCGATTCAGCGTAGGCATGAGCCGCGGCCTGGTACTGGCCAGTCGAATAAAGTCCCAACCCCAGATACTGATAGGCGTCGCTGTTTTTCGGGTCGATGCTGAGCGCGGTGCGGGCCTCGGCGATCGCGTTCGGTCCGTCATCAAGCAGGTAAAACATGTAGGACAGCGCGCTGTGGTTTTCGGGAAGATCGGGCATCAGGCGCGTGGCTTCGCTCAATTCGTCGAAAGCGTCGTCCCATTGCTCCTGCACGCGAAGCATCGTGGCCAGCGCGTAATGGAGGGCGGAATCTTCGTTGTCAGAACCCAGTGTCTCGCGCAGCTCCAGTTCGGCCTGGTGGAAATGTTGCTGGTGGGCCGAAACCAGAGCCTTCAAGAGGGTCGGCGCAATCGCTGGCCCGATGCTGGCGGACTGCACTTTTCCGGAGCTCGCCACGCGCATCAGGTCCTTGCCGGCTCCTGCCGATTCGAGCTGGCGGAGTTCGCTGTCGGTCGGGAGTGTGGCCAGGCCGCGGTTCTGAACCAGCCTTGCGAGGTTGGCGCTCGATATCCCTCCGGTCAGCCACGCCACGAGATCGGTCGTCGTAACGGGCGGGGTGACTTGCTGAGAATCGAGACCATGGCCAGTTGCGGCTGCCAGAACGACGAAGCACAAAAATCGTGACGCCTTGATTCTCACCGGTCTCCCCGAGGGCATAAGGTGGGCCTGGCAGCCTTCTTCTGGTCCGGCTGCTCAGGCTTGCTGGTGGCGGCTTTTGAGGAAAATACCCTTCAGAAACCCCTCCACAGACATTAGCCCGCCGAGGAAGACAGCGGTAAGGTCACGGAGGTAACTGCATCCGTAATCGAATGGTCAAAATGGGCCGCGGGGCAAGGGTTCTCGGCCGTGATTGCAATCACAACCCTCCGTGCAGAGCTTCACCGAGGGCTTACAGACAATCGGATAGAAAGGTCACAGCGGCTATGGAATGGCCCGCCGGGGGTGCTGTGCTTTTCCCCACGCCTTTCCATAGCGTATGATTCCCTATTGGTAGTGAGTGATTTGGAGGCTCAATGTTTGAAGGTCTATTTCAACCGATGCACTTGCTGGTGATTTTCTTTATCGCCTTGCTGGTGTTCGGCCCCAAGAAATTACCTGAACTCGGAAAAGGCCTGGGCGAGGGGATTCGTGCCCTGAAAGAAGGCATGAAAGAAGGCGCGTCGCAGCCTTCGAGCGAGCAGAGCAAGAATAAAGAAACCAAGGGCTGACCCGGTCCCGTCGCGGACCGTGCGGGCAGTATCCTGTGGTGGCGACTCCGCCGCTTCGTCACTGTTTCAATTTCCGTTCCACAAGTACCCTGGGATTCCAACGCTTCTTATTCTCAAAACTCTCAATGTGGAGGTCGTTGTGTTGCGTAAGTTTGAACTGCTGACCCTACTTGTATTTCTTGGATTCTCGTCCGCTGTGCTGGCGGATCAAATTACCTTGAAAAACGGTGACCGCCTCACCGGGAAGATCGTGAAATCCGACGGCAAGACGCTGGTGGTGCACACCGACGCCGCCGGCGATGTGACGCTTCAGTTTTCGGCAATTCAGGAGATCAAAACCGACCAGGATTTGCATGTCACCCTGAAGGACGGCAAGACCGCAGTCGGCCCGGTGACCACGACGGACGGCAAACTTGATATCGCCACCAAGTCGGCGGGTACGGTCGAGGCCGCCACAGCCGATGTCACAATTATCCGCAACGACGCCGAGGAAACGGCCTATCAGAAGTCGCTGCATCCCGGCCTGACGCATGGATGGAATGGCGGAGCGAACGTGGGCTTCTCGCTTGCGCGCGGCAACAGCGAAACCGAGAACCTGGCGCTGGCGTTCAATGCGGCCCATCCGACCTTGAACGACAAAATTACGCTGTATGCGACCTCCATCGATACGAAGAATGATTTGGCGAAGCCGCCCAACAGCGACATCGTGGCCAACCTCGACACCGGCGGCTTCCGCTACGACCGCAACGTGAATCCCAGACTGTTCGTTTTCGGGGCGGCTGACTATATGGCGAACGCGTTGCAGTCTCTGGACTTGCGTCAGGTCTACAGCGGCGGTTTCGGCTTCCACGCCATCAAGAGCGCACAGACGACGCTGAACATTTTGGGCGGCATCAACTACACGCATGAAACGTATTCAAATGTGACCACACCGAACACGCCGCCGGCTCCGCCGACAATCGTTTCTTACGGCAAAACGAATCGCTTCGCAGCGTTGACCTTGGGCGAAGAGTTGACGCAGAAACTCGGTAAGAGCACTTCCGTGACGCAGAATTTCTACCTCTATCCTAACCTGCAGCAAACGGGCGAGTATCGCGCTACGTTCAATCTTGGTACCGTCACCAAGATCAGCAAGTGGTTCGGCTGGCAGAACCAGTTCAGCGCGATCTACGTTTCGAATCCTCCAACCGGCTCGAAAACGGACGACGTGATCATCACCACTGGCCTAAATTTCTCGTTCACGCACTAGACGGGAAAGGCGCACCGAGAGAAGCCGCTATGTGTGGCGGGCGGAGGCATTCCTCCGCCCGGTCGAGCGCAGTTCGACCTGACGAAAATGGCCGGTCTTTATTGTTGTCGATTCAATCCGCGTCGTTGGCGATCGCTGAGTCCTAATCGATGCCGTGGATTCTCATGTTGACCAGCTGGTCGATGGTGAGATCACGCATGCCGCGGGCGCGCATGTCGGCGATGTATTCCGGCGTCACGTTGTGGATGCGCATGGCAATCAGCTGGTCGGGATCGGGATGAGAATAACCCAGGCCCTGCAGTTTCCCGATGAACTCCGGCGACACGCCGTGAATGCGAAACGCGATCAGCTTCTCAAGATCGACGTGATCATAACCGCGTTGCTTGAGCTGATCCATCCACTCCGGCGTCGCCCCGTGAATTCGCATCGCGACCAGGGTTTCTTCGTCTGGTGAGTATCCGGTCTGCCGCAGGCTGTGCACCATCTGCGGCGTCACACCGTGGATGCGGAACGCGACCAGCGTTTCGCTGTCGCGAGCCGGAAGCCCTTCCGCGCGAAGCTCGTGAATGAATGCCGCGTTCACGCGGAAAATCCGGAAGGCAATGAGCTTGTCGGCGTCGAGGTTGTCGAGGTGCTCATTCTTCATTTCGCGTGCGAAGTCGAGGCTCACATCCTGAACCGACATGCCGAACTGCTTTTCCTCATCGACAGAAAACCCAAGGGCACTCATTTTGCCGGCGTAGTCCGGGTTCGGTTCGAAATGAAAAACGCCAGCGCCCTCGCCATCTTTCAGAAAGCCCTCGCAGTCAATCTTCCCCGCGTCGCGCGCGATCGTGAAGTGCACGTCCTGATGGCCAGGCTTCGTGAAGTCCACGCCCGGGAACGTGCTTACGGGCCAGTCAGACGAGTGGCTGGAGTTTCCGCCGTGATGGTGCTCGCTGAGCGAAAACTCAACCTTGCCGGGCTCGTCGGACTTGTTGATCGTCCAGTTGCCGCTGTGCTCTTCGGCCGCGCGGTTCTTGACCACTCCGAAAAGTACGCATGACACGAAAACCAGGTAGGCCAGGGTTCGACGCATTCTCATAAAATCTCCTCGCTCGAGTCTTCACATCACGCACACTGACTAGAGTTCGGCCTTCGGTTCCAGAATTCCCAGATGCCGCAGCTGAATAAGTTTTTGAATGGTCAGATCTTTGAAACCATGCTTGATCGCCTGCTGAATGAACTCAGGGGTGACATCCTGCACCTTGGCGCTGATAATGTCGTCGACGTCGACCTTCAATCCGGCTGCCTGCAGGGCCTTGATGTAGGCGGGCGTGACGTCCTGGACTCGCATCGCAATCAACTCGTTAGCAGTTGGCTTCAGGCCTAGCGCCTGAATGTCGCGCACGAACTCTGGCGTTACATCTTGCACGCGCATCGCGATCAGGTTGTTCGCGCTGGGCCGAAGGCCAAGGTCGCGCAGGGCCTTCAGGTAAGCCGGAGTGACGTCCTGCACCTTCATCGCAATCACGTCGTCACCGCTGAGGGCGAGGCCGGCATCGCGCAGTTCCCGCACAAATTCCGGTGTCACGCCTTGGACTTTCATGGCGATCAGTTCGTTCACGTTCGGCTGCAGGCCCGTGTCCTTGATCCCGCGATCGTAATTTGCGTCTACGCCTTGAATCTTCAGGGCAATCAGCTGGTCGAGGTCAGGATTCAAGCCGTCGGCATGCAGCTCGCGTATATATTCCGGCGAAATATCGTGCACGCGCATGGCGATGAGTTTTTCTGCGTCGGGGTGCAAACCCTGCGCTTGAATCTCTCGAACGTACTCGGGCGAGACGTCCTGAATTTTGAGCGCGATGAGCTCGTCTGCGGTCAAGTCGCCGAGTCCGGCAGCCTTCAGCCCGTCGATGTAAGAAGAAGTTGACGCAGGCGAAGATTGTTCGGCCGCATGAGCGGGTGATGGCTTGGCGGCTGGCGTTGGATTCGCAGCTGGCGCAACTGCCTGGCTCACGGTTGCCGGTTCGGCTTGGGCCAGTACAACGGCTTGAGCAGGTTTGGCATGGGCGATCCCGAGCAAGGCCTTTCCGGCGACGAGCGCCGCGGTCAGACACAGAACGCTGGCGGTAAGTCCGATGCCGCGCACGCCGTCGCCAAAGGTCTTCAGCCCAAGCACTCGGACAATGCGCTCGGTCAGCGGCCCGCGGTTGGCGGCCATGGCGAGAACCGGCGCGCTGCGCAGTTCTTCCAGCCGGGTGAGGGCGCGGGCATACTCGACGGCGTTGCCGCACAATGCAACCGCGATTTCGTCGCAGCAGTGCTCGCGTTCGGCCCGGATCCGCCTGTTCAGCCACCAGACAGCGGGGTGGTAGAAGAGCAGCGTCTCGACGCAAACTTGGAAGGCGTTGACGAACGCGTCCAGACGGCGAATGTGCGCCAGTTCATGCGCGATGATCGATTCGAGTTGCTCTTCGGAAAGCCCGGTCAGAACCGTCACCGGCAGGAACACGACCGGACGGAACCACCCGACCACCGCCGGCGCCTCAAGCCACTGGCTCTCGCAGTAGGCGATGGCGCGATCGAGGCCGAGCCGCTGTTCGAGTGCACGGCAGATTTCGAGCACGCGGGCAGTCACTGCGCGCGATCGCTTGCGGCGCTCACGCGCAAGCACAAGAAATCCTCCTGCGGAACGCAGGCTGAAAAAAGCCACACCGACAAGCCACGCTTCCACCAGCCACGGGAACGCGGTTTGTCGCCACGAAGAATCTGGAGAAGCGGAATGGGTCGCGACGCCGTTAGCGGTCGAAGTCACCGCCGCCGAGAGGGGCTCCGCCTTGACGGGCAGCGCGCTGGCCAAAACTGCTGCCGCTGTTTTCACCTCGTCCGCTTGACCTGAATATTGCCGTGAATAGAAGAAAACCGTGGCCCCCGGAGCCGCCAGCATCAGCGCGAGCGCACCCACGCCGACGAGGTAGCGCACCGGGGCGCGGCGGCATAGCGCCATCACCGCCGCGGCCAGAGCCGCCACCGCCGTCCCTTGCCACAGGAAATGGAGCAAAGCCCAACCCAGGGCGTACAGGACACTCGGCGCCAGCAGCTTCGCCATAGATGTCGTAATCGTCGCTGTGCTAATCATGGGCAGACTCATCGCCGGCTCCTCTCGTAGTCGCTCTTTTCACTCTGGTCTTTTTCATATCGATCCAGCAGTCGGCGCAGTTCTGTAATTTCCTCCGCAGAAGCCTTGCGGCCCGCCAGTGCGTGCATCATGAGTTGGCTGGCCGAACCCTCGAACACCCGCTGCAGCACATCGCCGGCAATCTGCCGCTTGGTTTGCTCGGCAGGCAGGCATGCTTCATAGACGTGCGCCCGCTGCGTTTCGTTTCGCCGCACCGTGCCTTTGGTGGTCATGATCTGGAGGAACTTCAGCACGCTGGTGTAGCCGAGGGATTTCTTCTCGCTCAAGGCTTCGTGCACTTCGCGAACCGTGGACGGGCCGCGGGCCCAGAGAACGCGTAGAATTTCCAGCTCGGAAGAGGTCGGTTTCTGCGGAGAAGATTTCATGCCGAGCACCATACTACGAAAGTATTCGTAGTGTCAACGAAAATCTTCGTAGGATCTATTCAACCGTTCATTCCGTCGGAGATCCGGCCCGCGTCCACCGGCCCCCCGCGTGCTTTTTCTCGCAGAACTTTTCCACAAAAGGCGCCGTATCTGCTAACTGAAGCTTGGCAAGAACGTCCAGTAAGACGTAGAGTACTTTGTCGTCTCACTTCCAATCTCAAAGTTCCATATAGAGGAGCCCGCTCCCATGCGTCACGCTGTGATAGTGCTGGTGGCCGTTTCGTGCCTGAGTGTGTTCACCTTCGGGCAAACCGCCGACGAACTCGTTGAGAAGAACATCCAGGCCAGAGGCGGGATGGACAAGATCAAAGCAATCAAATCCCGCAAGACTACGGGCCTGTTTAACGCCGGCGGCGGATTCATGGCGATGGCCGGCCAGGAAAACGAGCGCCCCAATCTGGTGCGCCAGACCTTCACGCTGCAAGGCATGACGGCCATTACCGCCTACGACGGCACGGCCGGTTGGCAAATTCAGCCCTTCGAGGGCCACAAGGACCCGGAACTGCTCGGCGAAGACGACCTGCGCAGTCTGTTGCGCGACGCCGACTTCGACGGCCCGCTCGTCGACTACAAGGAGAAGGGCAACACCGTCGAGTATCTGGGCCACGACACCGTCGATGGCGATGACGCCCTGCGGCTCAAGATCACTCTGAAAAACGGCGACATCGTTTACCAATACCTCGACCCCGACACCTATCTTGAGATTCGCGAAGAGGTGCAGGAATTCATTCGCGGCTCGGTTCACGAGCACGTCATGGAGATGGGCTCGTACAAGCCGATCTCCGGAGTGATGCATCCCTTCTCGCTTTCGATCGGATCGAAGACGAATCCGGCGGAACAGACGATCACGATCGACAAGATCGAAGTGAACGTGTCTTTCGATAAAGCAGACTTCGCCCTGCCCGCTTCCCTGAAGCAAGGCGCCAAACCGGACACCGAAAAGAAGTAGGCCGCCCGGACCGCAAGAGACATCTTGTGCCGAGAAATCCTGGGCTGAAAACACAACTGAAGAAAGAAGACGAAAAAAGAGGACCGCGAGTCATGACTATCGATCGCAAGTTTCGGATGACATTGGACCTTTGCTTCGGCATCTCCCTGCTCTGCTGCGCCGCGCTCGTCTCCGCGCAGAGCAACTACCGCTACGATTCGGGGACCATCTCCGGCCTGCCGGCACGCAACATCGGTTCTGCTGCCATGAGCGGGCGCATCGCGGCGGTCGACGCCGTCGATCAGGACGGCCGCATCACCGTCTTTGTCGGCGCGGCCAGCGGCGGCGTGTGGAAGTCGGTCAACGGCGGAACGACGTACAAGTCGGTGTTCGACCGCGAAAGTGTGCAGTCGATCGGCGCTGTCGCGATTGATCCATCGAATTCGAAAACCGTCTGGGTGGGCACCGGCGAAGCCTGGGTGCGCAACAGCGTGTCGGTTGGCGACGGCGTCTACAAGTCTACCGACGGTGGTGAGAACTGGACGAACGTCGGCCTGAAAGACAGCGAGCACATCGCGAAAATTCTGGTCGATCCCAATAACGGGAACAGCGTGGTGGTCTGCGCCCTGGGACACCTATGGAATGAGAGCGACGCGGGGGGAGTTTTCAAGACGACCGACGGTGGCAAGTCCTGGAAGAAAGTACTGTCTGGAGCCAACGGTTCCTCCGGCTGCGCTCTTCTGGCGATGAGCCGGCAAGAGCCGAAGACGATGTTTGCCTCCATGTGGGACTTCCGGCGCCAGGGTTGGACGTTCCGCTCGGGCGGTCCGGGCAGCGGGCTGTTCAAATCCACCGACGGCGGTGACCACTGGACGGAAGTCAACGACGGCAGTGCCAAAGGGCTGCCACCCAGGCCTTGGGGACGTGTGGCGATCGCGGTTGCGCCTGCGAAGCCGCAGGTGGTCTACGCCAACATTGAAGCGGAAAAAGGCCGCGGCCTTTATCGCTCCGGTGACGGTGGAGCGAACTGGACCAAGCTCGATGCCAGCAATTACATGGTGTGGAGGCCGTTCTACTTCGGCAACCTGATTGTCGATCCCAAGGACGAGAACAAGATTTTCAAACCGGATCTTATCCTGCTTTACTCCACCGACGGCGGCAAGAGTTTCAATGTGGTTTCAAGCGCCGCGCACGGCGATTTTCACGATGTGTGGATCGATCCCAAGAATCCCAACATTGTGATTGCCGGCGACGACGGCGGCCTGTGGCGCAGCGAAGACGGCGGCAACCGCTGGAAGCACCAGATGAATCTTCCGGTGTCGCAGTTCTATCACGTCAGCGTCGACAATTCCGACCCCTATCGCGTCTACGGCGGACTGCAGGACAACAGTTCCTGGGTGGGTGATTCGTCTTACCCCGGCGGGGTGTCCAGTTCGCGCTGGGAAAATATGTTCGGCGGCGACGGCTTCTGGATGTTCGAGGACACGTCGGATGCCAACTACATTTACGCCGAGGCCCAGGGCGGTGAAATCGGACGCGTCAACCGCTATACGCACGAACGGCGGGGCATCAAGCCGTTGCAGAACTATGGAGAGAAAAAACTTCGCTTCAACTGGAACACGCCGATTCACATGAGCCCGAACGAGAAGGGCACAATCTACATTGGAGCTCAATTCCTTTTCCGGTCGCGTGATCATGGA
>CAYOUY010000372.1:0-2871 GCA_964407245.1 uncultured Acidobacteriaceae bacterium | reverse complement strand
TATGGGCTATCTGAAGCTCAATTCGTTTCCTGATGTGTCCGTGTGCCAGGCAACGGCCTCGGCTGCCATGGCTTCCTTAAACAACGTTGATGCGATTATCTTTGATTTGCGAGACAACCGTGGCGGAGAGCCAGCCATGGTCGCATTCATGGCCGCCTATCTCTTCGACCATCCCGAGTATTGGTACAACCCCAGGGAAAATACAACGGAGCAGTCCTGGACGCATTCACCTGTTCCGGGAAACAAATTAGCCGACAAGCCTGTCTACGTGTTGACGTCCGCCAGGACCTATTCCGGCGCAGAGCAGTTCAGCTACGACTTGAAGATGCTGAAACGCGCTGCGCTTGTAGGTGAGACGACAGGTGGTGGTGCACATTCGGGAGTTTGGCATCGCATTGATGATCACTTTGGAATGGGCATTCCCGAAACGAAAGCGATCAATCCGTTCTCAGAGACCGATTGGGCAGAGATCGGCGTGGAGCCGGATGTAAAGGTGAAGGCTGCGGATGCGCTGGAGACAGTCAAGAAGCTAGCGCAAAGTAAGCTGCAGAAAAAGTAGGAGCTACGGAAAGTCTCAGGTGACGCGCAAGCCTCCGGTTATGCTTTTTGGGGAAGAGCTGCCGACGACCCGCTCCGAACCCGGCTGCGTGCGGTGCAAGGGGTATCATACGGCCAAGTGGCGCCCATCTGGATTGCCGGCCAATGGCTCGGACCGAATCTGTTAGTGTACTAAGTAGATAACCAGGGCAGAGACGGGACGTTTTCTGATATTTTGTAGCGTGGAGCTCAGACGGAACATGAGGGAACTTCTCGTCTGGAACGTGTGAAGAAATTGGTGGTGGCGATCTGCTTTGCGGTGTGTAGACTCCGAACATGATGAACCCCGAAAGCCCTGCTCCTCGACTGGTATCGATTGATCGACGACAACTGCTTTTGCGAACCGTGGATGTGGAGAGATTGGTCGACGACGGCCATTGCGTGCGTTCGATTTGGGAACTGGTGGGGCGGTTGGATCTGCATCGCTATCACGAGCAGATCGCCGCTGTCGAAGGAATCGCAGGACGGGAGCACACCGACCCACAACTGATGATCAGCTTGTGGTTGTACGCCTACAGCCGAGGCATCAGTTCGGGGCGAGAGTTGGCGCGGCAGTGTGAATACGAACCGGGCTGCCAATGGTTGTGCGGGTTGCAGCCGGTGAGTCATCGCACGCTATCGGGCTTTCGCTCGGACAACAAGGCCGGGCTCGATGACTTGTTCGCACAAGTGCTGGGCATGCTGAGTGCCGAGGGCCTGATCACCCTGGAACGAGTCACGCTGGACGGAACCAAGATCAAAGCCAATGCCGGGGGCAACACCTTCCGTCGCCACGAGAAAATTGCGGCTCATCTGGCGGCGGCACGTGAACAGGTGCGCATCTTGAATGCGCAAGCGGAGCACGAGGAGAAACTTGCCAAACGCCAAGCGGCGGCCCGGCGGCGTGCCGCGCGACAACGCGCCAGCCGTCTGGAAGCGGCGCTGCACGAAGTAGAACGGCTGCAGCGCGACAAAGCGCACGACCGCAAAACCTACGTAGCGCGCGCCTCCAGCAGCGATCCAGAAGCCCACGTCATGAGGAACGGCGAGGGCGGCACGGTGCCTAGCTACAACGTGCAACTGATGACGGACACCCAGCACGGCCTGGTGGTGAACGTCGAAGCTACCACCGATGCCATCGACTACCGCCAACTGGATTCCGCGCTGCAGCGCTGCGAGAAAAAAGTAGGCTGTCTGCCGCAACAACTCGTCGCCGACGGGGACTACACCAATCACGCGTCCGTGCAGGCAGCGGCCGCGCGCGGTGTGGACTTTTACGGTTCCTGGCAGAACAGTTGGAGAGCGACGGAACGCGACGCCTGCGGTCGGCGTGGAGCTTTCCTCAGTAGCGCTTTTGTCTATGACGCCGCGCAGGATTGCTTTACTTGCCCGGCAGGAGAAAAGCTCGCGCGGCGACGCGCCGTTATGCAGCGCGGGCACGGCGTGCGCACGCACATATACCGCGCACCGAAAGCGGCCTGCCGTGGCTGCTCTTTGCGTGACCAATGCGCTCCACCTAACGCGCGGCCCGCTTGGCGACGATCGGTTACTCGCATCGAAGAGCCGCCGTCCACCACCACGTTCAAGGCCAAGATGAAGACGGAAGCAGCGCAGCAAATCTACGCGCACCGTTCTCGAGTTGCAGAGTTCGTGCACGCCTGGATCAAGGAACGCTGCGGGTTGCGGCAATTTCGTTGTCGTGGCCGACTGAAAGCCACAATGGAAGCCACCTGGGCCTGCTTAAGTTACAACCTGATGCGTTGGTTCGGCCTGCGGCGAGCACTTGCAGCGACCGGAACGATAGGGTGAAAGAGAAAGCGATGCTCGGCTCGGCGGCGAGACTTCTATCAACGGACCGGCCTGCCAAAAAAAAAGAGCCGCAACCTTCCAGTCCAAGTCCGACCGCCAATTTCTTCACACGTTCCCGACGGGACGTTTCCCGCTGCGAGTGGCGATGGTTGCGGCCTGTACCGTGGCGACTGAAACCCTGACAGGATTTTCTTCATGTACGTATAGTTGTATTGACATCACGGATTTTTAATCGTTATGCTGTATTCTCCCGCGCGCCATGCGATTTACGTGGGACGAGAACAAGAACCGCCAGAACCTGCGCAAGCACGACGTTCGCTTTGAGACTGCCGTTCTCGTTTTCGGTGATCCCTACGCGGTTACGCGGCGCGACGACAACTCAGACGATGAGGAACGCTGGATAACCGTAGGTGCGATAGGATCGGGAGCGATCCTGTTGGTCGTCCATACGTTTTATGAAAATCACAACGAGGAAGTCATTCGTAT
>CAYOUY010000371.1:0-2146 GCA_964407245.1 uncultured Acidobacteriaceae bacterium | reverse complement strand
CGCCTACGTCGAGAAAATTCGCCGGCATGCCTCCGGCGTACTTGATGATGTCCATCGTGGCCATGGCCAGGCCGGCGCCGTTCACCATACAGCCCACATTGCCATCGAGCTTGATGTAGTTGAGGCTGTACTTCGAAGCCTCGACTTCGAGCGGATCTTCTTCGGTGATGTCGCGCAACTCGCGCAGGTCGGGGTGGCGGAAGAGAGCATTGTCGTCGAGGTTGATCTTGGCATCGAGCGCGAACAAGCGGCCGTCCGTGGTCGTGATGAAGGGATTGATCTCGAGCAGGGACGCGTCGGTATCGAGGAAAGCCTTGTAAAGGCTGGTGAGAAACTGCACTGCAGGGTTGATCTGCTGCGCTTTAAGGCCGAGCTTGAAGGCAATCTTCCGCGCCTGAAATGCCTCCAGGCCCATGCCGGGATCGATGTGCTGCTTCAGAATCGCGTCAGGATTCTCTGCGGCAACCTGCTCGATTTCCATCCCGCCGGCCGCCGAGGCCATGAAGACGGGCTTACCTTCCGCGCGATCGACGAGAATCCCGAGGTAAAGTTCCTTTTCGATGGGTAAGGTCTCTTCGATCAGCAGTCGGCGGACAATGCGGCCTTCGGGGCCGGTCTGATGCGTGATCAGCTTCATGCCCAGCATTTTGGCTGCGAGATCGCCCGCTTCATCCACCGACTTGGCGATCTTGACGCCGCCACCTTTGCCGCGGCCTCCGGCATGAATTTGTGCTTTGACAACGACTCCGCTCGCGCCGGAGTTGAGCAAGTCTTTGGCAACTGATTCAGCCTCTTCGTGCGAGGCGGCCATGGCGCCGCGCGGCACCGTGACGCCGTACTTCTTGAGAATTGCCTTGGCCTGATACTCGTGGATTTTCATATATGAAGCTCGTCAGTATGGTTTGGGAGGACCGTGCTTGCGGCATCGGGTGCCCCATGTCTGGCCGGTATTGCCAGACGTGGGATGTGCGGCAGCAAACCTGCAATTCTATAGAAGGGCGCAGGAGTTGGGCAAACCGCTGAGGTGAATTTCGCAGGTCGTGAGTTCCGGAAAAGGACGCCTGAGCAATTGTGAGCCTTTTCGATGCAAGGGCACATCGAAGTGGCATCGAGGCAGCACAAGGGCGTTACAGTATGGCCAGCACGATGAAGCTGATTTCGGTTAACGTGGCGCGGCCGCGGCTGACTGTATACCAGGGCACAACGATCAACACCGGCATCTTCAAGCAGTCGATCGCTGGTCCGGTGGCGCTGCGCACGCTGAACCTCGACGGCGACCGGCAGGCCGATCTCAGCGTCCACGGCGGCCCGTTTAAGGCGGTTTACGGTTATCCCTCGGAGCACTATCCATTTTGGCGGCGCGAGCTTCCGGGGATGGAACTGCCGTTGGGAATGTTTGGCGAAAACTTCACCACCGAAAGTCTGTCCGAGTCGGAGCTTCACATTGGCGACCGGCTCCAGGTTGGATCCGCCATCCTCATGGTGCGCCAGACGCGTACGCCGTGTTACAAGCTGGCCGCCAAGTTTCAGCGAGACAATATTTTAGATCGCTTCCTCGAGAGCGGACGCAGCGGATTTTATTTCTCTGTCGAGCAGGAAGGCACCGTGGTGGCGGGCGACTCGTTTGAGTTCGTGAGCCGCGAACGGCAGGGGTTGACGATCGAAGAGATGAACCGCGCGCTTGTGCAAGACCGCTACAATCGGGATCTGCTCGAGAAGGCCCTCGCCACTTCAGCGCTGCCCGAAAACTGGCGAGACTACTTTTCCCGTCGGCTGTCCGCTGCCAATGGCAATGTGGTTGAATCCCGCTGAACTCTTCCCGACACGATTATGCCTTACAATGCGGCCTGACACATGATCCTCGATGCCCTCCATCGTTTGGCCAACCACAGCCAGTCGCTTGGCCGCACCGAAGCGCGCGCTGTGATGGCCGAGGTGCTGGCTGGAGAGTGCACGAACGCGCAGATCGCCGCACTGCTGACTGCCCTGCGTATGAAGGGGGAAACGGTCGAAGAGATTGTCGGCTTCGCCGAAGCGATCCGCACGGCCGCGGCACCGTTGCCGATCGGCCAGACTCGCGCCGGCGAAAACTCGGAGGCGCTGGCCGTCAGCGGCACCGGACGCGACGCGCTGTTTCCGGAAGATG
>CAYOUY010000370.1:0-59594 GCA_964407245.1 uncultured Acidobacteriaceae bacterium | reverse complement strand
TGTTCCTTCCCGGCAGTCCTGCCGGATTTTCGTGGGTGCGTTCGCGGAACGTGCCGCGCATCCCTGTGGCCAGTTTCACGCTGGATTCTCCAAATCTGTCGCGCAGGCGGTCGGCCGCGGCGAGCGCGTCTTTCCAACGCTGCTGCCGCGCGCCATCGAGCAGACCGATCTGGTCAGGTGCAGTGGTTAACGATGAGGCATGCACTCCCAGCAGCCGCACCTGGGCGCCTTTTTCCCAATTTTTCTGAAACAGCGCGCGAATCTGCTGGAAGATTTCTGTGTCGAGTTGCGTGGGCGCCGAGACCGTGTGGGCGCGCGTGATGGTGGTGAAGTCCTTGTAGCGCAGTTTGAGCTGGATGGTACGAGCGTAGAAATTTGCTTCGCGCAGCCGCCGGCCCACCATCTCCGAAAGCCGCATCAGCGTGGCTTCGAGCTGGCTCACGTCGGCCGTGTCTTCATTGTAGGTATGCTCGTGGCTGATGGACTTGGCCCCAACGTCC
The DNA here is from genome assembly GCA_964407245.1 of uncultured Acidobacteriaceae bacterium. Lineage (GTDB taxonomy): Bacteria > Acidobacteriota > Terriglobia > Terriglobales > Acidobacteriaceae > Sulfotelmatobacter. The sequence goes on along the minus strand of CAYOUY010000370.1, from coordinate 59,094 downwards.
CCTCCGACTTCTGTATCGAACCAGCCCCCGGCATCTTCGCCGCGGGCCTTGCCGGCCAGCGCAAGTCCCCATTTTCCGAAGCGGTCTTCCAATTCCGATTCTCCGAGTTTTGCGAGGTCTCCGACTTTGCGGATCCCGAGACCGTGCAGGTGGCCCTCCATAACCTTTCCGACCCCGGGAATTTCGCGAACGTCGAGTGGGGCAAGAAATTTCGCTTCTTCGCCGGGGACGATCCAGAGCACGCCGTTCGGCTTCGCCTGCGCCGAGGAAACTTTCGCGATGAGCCGCGATGTTCCGATGCCCACCGAACAGTTCAGCTGTGTCTCGGCCTTCATGCGCTCGTGCAGGGCGTGGGCGGCTTTGAGCGGCGGGCCGTGCAGGCGCTCGGTGCCAGTCATGTCGAGATAGGCTTCGTCAATCGAGGCCATTTCCACTTGTGGTGAGAATGCGCCGAGCACTTTGTAGACCTGCTCCGAGTACTCGCGATAGCGCTCGGGATGTCCGTTGACGAAGATGGCGTGCGGGCACATCTTGGCCGCGGTGCGCAGCGGCATGGCGGAGTGCACTCCGAACTTGCGAGCTTCGTACGATGCGGCCGAGACTACGCCGCGCTCGTCGCGCTGCCCTCCGACCACCACGGCCTTCCCTTTCAGTGCGGGATCGTACAGTTCTTCCACAGAGACGAAGAAGGCGTCCATGTCGACGTGGAAGATCGTGCGAGTGACGCCGGTGCGAGGGAAAACGGGCTGTTGGGCGGCGGCCATTGAGGAGAATTCTAGCAGTCAGTCTGGAGTGCAAGGTTCTGCATCTTGACGGCGGTTGGGACGTTTGCTACTTTGCCGCCAATCGGCTCCCCAGGGCACGCGAACGCTTTCAAACTTAACCCGTCTCCCAGAGGTGATTCCTCATGACCACATTTGTTCTGTGCTTGACACGCCGAGTTATGACTTCTCCGACCGTGCACAAATCCTGTGCCCTGGCCGCAGTACTGCTGGCGATCGTAGTTTTTTCACCCGTGATGCACGCTCAGACGTTCACCGTGCTGCATACGTTCGTGGAAGGCGGGGATGGCATGAACCCTGCCGGGAGCCTGATGCGCACAGCCGGCGGAGTCATCTACGGCACGACGCAATTTGGCGGCACGGGCACATGCAGTGGTGTACCGGGCTGCGGAACCGTGTTTGGAGTCGACATAGCCGGCGATCTGAAAATTATTTACAACTTCGTCGGCGGAAAGGACGGCAGTGGCCCGGAGGGCGAGCTGTTCTTCGACGCGGCTGGCGCTCTGTATGGCACAACCCGAACAGGTGGAGATTCCACCTGCGGCAGCGCTGCGGGGTGCGGAACGGTTTTCAAAATCGATGCGAAGGGCAATGAAAGCGTGGTCCACGCTTTTACCGGATCGCCCGATGGAAGGGATCCTTACTTCAGCGGGCTGTCCGCGGATGCAAAGGGAAATCTTTACGGGACCACATATAACGGAGGCAACACCGCCTGCCCACTTGGCTGTGGCGTGATCTTCAGGATTGATACGAAAGGGAGGGAGAGTTTGCCTTACAGCTTTACCGGGCAAACGGACGGGGCGAACCCCGCTGGCGGTGTGCTTTGGAACGCAGGTCTCCTCTTCGGCACGACTTACCACGGTGGCGACCCAAGCTGCGACTGCGGCACTGTGTTCAAGTTGAATGGCCCCACAGAGAGCGTGCTCCACAGCTTCACACTTGGAGATGATGGGGGCCTGCCCTACGCGAGTGTGAAACCCGATCCAGCGGGCGGCTTTTACGGGACCACGGGAGGCGGGGGAGTGGGCGGCTTTGGAACGGTATTCACGCTCGGTACAGGTGGCAAAGAAACGGCGCTCTACAGTTTCACTGGTGGGTCGGACGGATCGCTTCCTTTCTCTGGCGTGATCCGCGATAAGTCGGGCAACTTCTACGGCACAACCTACTACGGTGGCACTTACGGAAATGGAGTTGTCTTCAAGGTGGACGCGGCCGGCAATGAGACCGTGCTGCACAACTTTACGGGCGGCTCGGACGGGTCCAATCCAGTGGGCGCGCTGGTGATGGACGTCGCTGGGAATCTCTACGGCACCACTTACTACGGCGGCGACAGCATCTGCGGTTGCGGCGTGGTGTTCAAGATCGTGCCCTAGCCCCGGAAAAATCCGCTGGGTGCTCGACGCTGCGTAAATAGCCGGGCTTCGCACCGGTCGACTTACACTCTGGCGGGGAAATCCCCGGGAAAGTGAGGGATGGCTGGGAGTCAACAGGAGGGACTTAGCTGCTGATGCGGAGCCCTGGCTCTCGAAGCCTCGTGGCTGTCCACTCCTTAGACCAGCACCCTCTCTGACGAAGGCGTTGCCGCTCCCCGTATCTGCCTCACTTTATCGAACACCTTGCCGTACTCGCGGGCGGAGGCGTTCCAGGAGAAGTCCTTGCCCATGCCGTTGCGCATGAGCACCTGCCACGAGGTCTGGTCGCGGAAGGCTTCGAGCGCGGCCTTGATCGTTAGCAAGAGGGATTCGCCGTTGTACTCGGTGAACTTGAAGCCGGTGCCTTTGCCACCGCGAGCGTCCCAAGGCTCGATGGTGTAGTCGAGACCGCCAGTAGCACGGACGATGGGGACTGTACCGTATTTCAGGCTGTAGATCTGGTTCAGGCCGCACGGTTCGTAGCGGGAAGGCATCAGAAACATGTCGGCGCCGGCTTCGATCTTGTGCGCGAGCGCGTTGTCGTAGGCGACTTTGACTGCGATTTTATTGGGAAATTGCTTGTTCAACCGCAGAAAGAGTTCTTCATAAGGCTTGTCGCCGGCGCCGAGCGCGACCACGATCATTTCTTCGCGGGCCAGCCGGTCCATAATCAGGGCGATCAGGTCGAATCCCTTTTGCGCCGCGAACCGCGAGACGATGCCAATTACCGGCAGCTTGGGGTCGGCTTTCGCAATGCCGAAGGCGGTGAGCAGGTCCTGCTTGCATTTCGCCTTGCCGCTCAGGTCTTGCGGTGAGTATTTCGTGGCAATGAACTTGTCGGTCTGCGGACTCCATTCTTCATAGTCCACGCCGTTGAGAATTCCGGTGACGGTGGCGGCGCGGTCGCGCAGCACACCCTCCAGGCCGAACCCGTATTCCGCGGTCTGAATCTCCTGGCTGTACTTGCGGCTCACGGTGGTGACAAAGTCGGAGTAGGCCAGCGCGCCTTTGAGAAAATTAACCTGACCGAAGAATTCCATCTTCGACATGGTGAACAGATCCCAAGGCAGCATGAGCAAAGGCAAAGTATCCGGCGGGAACAGGCCCTGGTATCCCATGTTGTGAATAGTGAACACCGTGCCCACGTCGCGGAAGGCGGGGTCCTCCGCATAAATGGTCCGGAGAAGGACCGGGACGAGCGCCGACTGCCAGTCGTGGCAGTGAAAAATGTGCGGAACGCCCAGGATCTTGGAAGCTTCGAGCACCGCACGCGAAAACAGTGCGAAGCGCTCGGCATTATCCGGATAGTCGCCGGCAGGAGTGCCGTAGAGGGCGTCACGATCGAAGTACGGAGGGTAGTCGACGAAATAGAACCGCACGCCGCCCTGGCCGCCTGCGGTCACGACCGAGGCGAAACGATATTGGTCATCAAAGGGAATGGTGATGCTGCGGACGACCGTGGCGGCATCGGTGAGTTTCGTCTGGCGATAACGGGGCAGGTACACGCTGACCTGATGGCCGAGAGCCGCAAGAGCGCGCGGCAGCGCGCCAACCACGTCGGCCAGGCCTCCCGTCTTGGAAAAGGGAACGCCTTCCGACGCGGCGATTGCAATGTGCATGATGGCGAAGCCTCCGGGCGCGCCGTTCCTGCCCGGCGCACGATATGATGGAGAACAGCAGGGACCCGGTTGTCAGTCTAATTCTCGAAGAAATAAGGGGTCAATGTGCCAAAGGTCGCAAGTGCGTACCGTCCGCAGACGAAGCCTAAATTGGGACAGCACTTTCTAGTCAGCAACGATGCGGCGGCGCGCATCGTGGATGCACTGGGCGATGTCTCGGAGAGCACGGTTCTTGAAATCGGCCCCGGCCGCGGCATTCTGACCTCACTTCTGGCCAAGCGAGCGCGCCGGCTGATCGCGGTCGAAATCGATCGCGTGCTGGCGGCACAGCTGCGGCTCAAATTCGGCATGGCAGACAACGTGGAGATTATCGAAGCCGACATTCTGGCCATTGATCTCGATTCGCTGTTCGGCCCGAAGCCGGGGCTGGGGCGGCCCGGCATCGACATCAAGCCGCAGCCCGTCCGGGTGGTCGGAAATCTGCCCTATTACATTACGTCGGACATCCTGCTGCGGCTTTTCGAGTACGCGAAATATTTTGAGAGCCTGGTGATCATGGTGCAGCGCGAAGTGGCCGACCGCATTGCGGCCGAACCGGGAGGGCGCGACTATGGGCTGCTTTCGGCCACGGCGCAGTTGTATGCACGGGTGGAGAAGCTCTTCACGCTGCCGCCCGGGGCGTTTTCGCCTCCGCCGAAAGTGCACTCGACGGTGTTGCGGTTGACGATGGCGCCGCGGCAGGATGAACTGGGTGTGGCGGGTGACGGTTTCGTCAATTTTCTGCGGCTGTCGTTTGCCCAGAAGCGCAAGACATTGTGGAACAACCTGAAGGTAAGGTTTGACGAGCGTGAATTGAAACGGGCGCTGGCTAATGCGAACGTGAAACCGACGTCGCGCGCCGAGATGCTGAGGCTGGAAGAAAGCGCGGCGGTATATCGGGCGTTGCGCGCGGGGCACGAACCCTCGTAGCATGGTTGGAGCAGGCATGGTCAGTGCGGGCTCACCGGAAGGAGGGCCTATGGCTACCGTTACTCTCCGTCATCCCGCAGTCGCGGGACGATTTTATCCTCGTAATCGCGAGGACCTGCGGGCTGAAGCTCAGACCTATCTTTCGCAGGCCGAGTCAAAACAGGCGCCAGTTGAGGCGATTGGGTGCATCGCCCCTCACGCGGGCTACATGTATTCGGGACATGTGGCGGGAGCGGTCTTCGCGCGAGTGAAAGTTCCGCGGCGCTGCATTGTTTTGTGTCCGAACCATACCGGCATGGGCCGCGCACTTGCCATCATGAGCGAGGGCGCGTGGGAGACGCCGCTGGGCGAGGTTCCGATTGACAGCGAACTGGCCGCCAGCTTGAAGCACGAATTCCCCGCCCTGCACGACGATTCGGCTGCGCACCGCGCCGAACACGCCGCCGAAGTCGAACTTCCTTTCCTCCAATTGCGCCAGCCGGAGCTGCGATTTGTGCCCATCGCGCTGGGTACGGGACAATTCGAGGCGCTGGAACAGTTGGGCCAGGCGCTGGCCAACGTAATCGCCGGCCAGAGGGAGCCCGTGCTGATCGTGGCTTCGAGCGACATGAATCACTACGAGTCGGATGCGGTCACGCGGGTGAAAGACCATCGCGCGATCGAGCGCATTCTCACGCTCGATCCGCGGGGACTTTATCACGTGGTGACGGGGCAGGACATCAGCATGTGCGGTTTTGGGCCGGCGGTAGCCATGCTGACCGCCGCACGCCAGCTCGGCGCGAAGTCAGCGGAACTGGTGAAGTACGCGACCTCGGGCGACGTATCCGGCGACCGAGACATGGTTGTGGGCTACGCGGGAGTGGTGGTGCGATAGCGTCGGCGCAACCTCGGGCTAAAGCCCGTCTTCCTCGTGCCTCTTACGCGCCCCTTCGACGCGCTGTGCTTGCTCAGGGCAGGCTCTGAAGAACCGCTCTTCCATGGCAATGCCAACGCAAGGAATGGCTGACCGAGATCGTTGTGCCACTCCGCGCCGAAGCAAAATCGCTACTGCACCATGGGTAATTCCAATCGGCTGGCGTGCACCGTGTCGTGATACACAGTGACATGTGCGGTGCGCGCATCTTTCGCGATTTCTTCCGCTACCACGCCGCCGCTATTGTAGTTTTTCTCCAGATAAATCGTGTTCGGACAATTCAACACCAGCCGCAAGCGGCTACCCTTGGCAATACGGCGCGAAAAAAACGTAAAGCCGTCGAACACATACTCGTTGATCTCTCCCGGCTTCACCAATTTCTCCTGGCTCAGTGATTCCCGGTAACGCGCGCGGATGACATCGCTGGTAAGCTCCACGCTGGTGCCTTCGGGAAGGATCTCGTAGAGCGTGGCGGAGAAATCAGTATCTGGCGTATCGATTGCCATCCAGGCGGTGAGCTTCACGAAACCGGAAATCTCCGTGTCAGCGGTGAAGGGCTCGCTATGATACACCACTCCATTGCCGAACAGATTTAGCGCGTAGCGCTGGTCGGTCAAATTGTTGGCAATGTCTTCTTTCTCGAGTTCCGCCGGACGCACATCGAGCGGATCGTACACATAACGGTCGGGCTGCGTCCCGGCCGGCTTCGCGTCGCTGAGGCGTCCTGAGTTGACGACGTCATTGGCGCGGCCCGAATCGGAATCGAGATACAGCGTGCGCGTGGAGTTCGAAATGCCTTCCAGCGTGTCGGCATATTTCCACTGGTCAGCCGCCATCACGTAATAGGCGACGCGCTTCTTCAGAAATTCCGGCTTCGCGCCATTGTTCATCGTCCAGTCGTACCAGTCGGTGTGCAGCTTATTCATGTCGAGCAGGCTGGCATCGCCGAAGGTCAGGCCGCCGACTTCTTTTTTCGGCGTGCGCGTTCCGGCGTGATCCCACGGACCGACGATCAGGTAATGCTGCGCCTTGGCGGCGTCCGTGCCGTACTTCATGTGATTGCGATAGTAAGTGAAGGCGCCGGCCTGGTCACCGTCATAGCTGCCAGTGATAGTAAGGATCGGAACATGGATGGCGCGGTATTGCTCGGGAGAGATCGCCAGACTTTGCCAAACCGAATCCACATAAGGATGGCTAATCCACATCTGGAAAGTCGGCGACGGGTTGCCGACGATCTGGTCCAGTTCCTTGAAGGGTCGATGTTGCAGGTACATCTCGGTAAATTTCGAAATCCAGAACGACGACTCGCCGAAGAGATGGTCGTTGCCGGTTACGCCACTAGTGAAGGTGAGCCACTGCTCGATATAAGGACCAAAAATGTTCTTGAACATCGGGAAATCCACGCCGGCGTGGGCTGAGGCCACAGGAACGATCGTGGCTAAGTGTTCGGGAGCCTCGCGCAGAGTCATCCACTGATCGAAACCTGCGTAGGAGCCGCCCCACATCGTGACTTTGCCGTTGCACCACGGCTGGCGGGCCAGCCATTCCACGATGTCGTGGCCGTCGTGAGGTTCCTGAAAGAAGGGGTCGAACTTGCCTTCAGAATTGCCGCGGCCGCGGACATCCACTAGCGCGAAGACGTAGCCGTGCTGCGCGAAGTAGTAGGCACGCGCGTGATAGCTGTCGCTAATGTAGGGCGTGAGCTCGAAAATGGCCGGCAGTGGATCTCTCTGTTCATGCGGGCGGTAGACCGTGGCATTGAGCCGGACTCCGTCACGCATGGGAATCCTGACCGCCCACATCAGGTCCACAGTTTTGGGCGTTTCGGCCTTCTTGTCGGATTGGCCCAATGTGGTGACACAAACCAGGGTGAGGAAAACGACGAGAATTCTGCAGTTGCGCATGAACAAGTCCTCGGAAAAAACGGAGGCAGTCTAACATCCGACGGTGAGAAAACGAAAGCCAGGAAGGCTGAAGCAGCCGAAGAAACCCGGGCAATTGCGGCCAAAACCGCGCGTTTGACCATCGTCCGTCGGTAACTTTCTTGCGTACCGAGGTGCTACTAACCTAGCCGGGAGGACCATGGGGGAGAGGTGCGCATGGGGAATCGAAGGACGAGGTCAACGAACGCGAGGTCGGCAACGTCGCGCCTCGCATTCACTCTGGCGACAGCCATTATTACTGTTGCCGGATTCTGCGCCGCACAGACTCAACCGTCTCAATCGGGCGGGTCGCTGGCAGATGCAGCCAGGCAGGCACGGGCACAGAAAGCGCAGGGCAGCGGCGACACCAGCGACGCCCAGAGCAAGGCGCAGCAGACTGCAAACGCGCTTTCAGAAGATCAGAACAACCAGAGCGCATCCCACGCAACTCAAAGCACGGCACAGCCGGCACCCGCGAGTGCGCTCGAACCTCCGACTCCGGCACCAGCACCGGTCGCAGCCAATCCGGCGGGCAGCACGATCCCCGCAGGCTTCAAGGTATATGCATTCAACTATTGCAAGAGCCGCAGCGAATGCTGGAATGCGTCAGTGCTCGTGCCTGCCGATGCCAAGCTGGTCAATTCCACCTGCAAGCAGTCCGCGTTCGAGACCAAGGTTCAGGGCACTACATTTCTGCTGATGGCCGGTCCCGCTGCAGCCGATTGCGACGGCAACGGCGCTGCTGATCTGGTGCGCTGGAAGCAGCTGGTCGATCCGGAGAACAAGCGCGCGCCCGGCACGTATTCGTTGGTCAGCAGCCTGAACACCAGTCTCGCCGGGAAGCCAGCGGTTGTCACCACCATGACTTTCCGCAAAGGCCTGGATTCCTGGATGGGCAAGCGTGCTGAACTGGAAAACAACGGAGTGCCGCTGGTTGTGGGCTGCATGGCCCCGCGGGATCATTTCGCCGACGGAGATGCCGTCTGCTCCAAGCTGATCGAGTCTCTCTTATTGCCATGAGCCGAAAGGGCTCAGTTCGCGCTGGTTTCCGGATGGCAGCACTGCTTCTGTGCCTGACGCCTGCCGTCTGGGCGCAGGACTCGGAGTCCACTTCGACGGCGTCTTCCGCGACAGTTTTTTCCGCGGATTCTTCTCCAGCTCCATCTCTGGGCGACGTGGCCCGGCAAACGCGGGCGCTGCACGCTCGTGAGAATACCCGGAAGGCGCAGGCGGCGGCCGACGCGCCCGATTGGGACGAGCCAATCACTTTTCAGATGTGTGACGACGCCATCTGCCCTTCGATGCAGCTGGCGGAGGACGTCGTCGTGCCTCCAGCGCCCGCGTCGGAGCCAAGCACTCCCAAGGTTGTTGCAGCGGCGTTGCAGGATACGTCCGTAATTGTGGGCGAATCGGATGGGCCGTCGCTGGCGGAACTGGCGCGGCAGACGCGACAGGCGCCGCACGCCCAGGCGCAGGCTACACTCGACACCGGCGAGGGGCTCAGGCAGGTTCCAGCAGGTTTCCAGCCGTTCCTCATCCAATACTGTTTGAACCCGCAGATGTGCTCGGAGGCTTCGGTGGTGATCCCCGAGAATGCCGAGGTGGTGTCCCGGGTCAACGGCCAGCATGTATTCAAAGTCATGGTGAACGGTGAGGCGGCCATGCTCTACGCCGGACCGGCCGATGTCAATGCGCCCTACCGCAGCATGACCGACCCGGATTACGCCCGCCTACGCGACTTGGCGAATGGAAACGGAGGGGCGCGCGATAAGGCTGACGGAATCAGCACGCAGGAGATGGATCTCGAGGGAAGGCACGGAGTGCTCACACGCGTCCGCTATCAGCGCGAGGAAAAGCAATGGTGGATTGGCGAGCGTGCGCTGATCGAGATGGATGGAGCAAAGTTTCTGGTGGGCTGCACGGCTCCGGAAGAGAACTTTCCCGCCGCGGAAGCGCAGTGCACGACGCTGATCAAATCGTTGCGGTTGCCCTGAGGCGAGCCGTCGTCAATCATGCAACCTTAATGTCGGTCGTCCGCTCGCGTCCAAAAAGAAGGCGTTATCAGTGATGGCCACCGCCTCCGCCGGAGGCATGTCCGCCACCCGAAGCATGCCCCATCGAGGAACCGGCCATCGAGCTGTGGGCTGCGCCGAAGCCGCTCGCTCTAGCTACGCTCGTGGAGAACCGGGGCGCCGTGTGCACCTGGGCAAATCCGTTCTTCGCCACTTCGTGATTCAAATGGCTAAGATTCGAGATCGAGCCACGCGGAATCCCGAATCCCGCAGACCCGCTGCGCACGGTCAGCTGCGATAAAGACGTGGCCGACACTGCCCCGCCCCTGCCCACCATCACTGTGTTCACAGTTCCCGTCGGCGCGACCAGAGGGTGAACGTGCACGAGCGTTGTAGGTCTGTACAGCGGGATCGGCGACCACATGTTCCATCCGCCCGGCTGCCACATCCAGCCGAAGCCAGGCACGAACATCCAGTTTCCATAGCGGTACGGCAGCCAACCCCAGGGGTACGCTGAGGCAAACATGTAGCCCATGCCGGGATACCAGCCCCAGGCCCCGTCCATAAACGGATCCCAGCCCACGCCGGTGAAGTAGGGCTGCCACATCATGCCGTAACCGGGAACGTTATAGTAGCCACCGTAATAATTCAGATCGCTCAAGCCGTACCCGTATGGAGACGAATTATCCGACGGCTTCGTCCTGGCGTACTGTTCGTGATACGCGATGGACTCCCGATCCCAAGAGTCAAGCGGGGCGTCGGCAATGTTATCGGCGAGCGTGTACTTGTCGTCGGCAGAAGGATCGAAGGTCGCCGTCTTATTTTTCGTGACCACAACTTTGCCGGAAGGACCTTCGGCCTCAACGTCGCCCTTGAAAACCGCCAACCGGGCGGCCTGCGCTGATGTGTCGACTCGGAAGTGAGCTCCGTGGTCGAGCGTAACTTTCTCGCTGGAGAAACTCAGAGTAAAGACATCGCCGCTCTTGCCCAGCCAGTTGACGTACGCCATACCCTCGACCAGGTTCAACAGCGAGATGCGCTTGCCGTCGTCGCTCAGGCTGAGCGTGCTGAATTCGAGATCCGTACTGGGAGCGATGCGCAGCGTGCTGCCGTCTTCGAACTCGACTTCAGCGCGGCCGTTCGCGCCTGTTCTCAACTCCACGCCCTGCGTGACCGGGAGATTGAGAAAGGCGTTCTCGAATCCCGTGCCCGAGTTCTTATTGATCTGCACCGAACCCTGCACATCGCTCAGGCGAACGATGCGCGCCTGCGAATCGGCCAGCGCGGGCAGAGCGAGAAGCACGCAGACTGCGGCAGCGAGCAGAAGAAATCTGATTCTAAAGAAGAGTGGAGTGGCCATGGCGACCCCCAAGACGTTCTTGGCCCTATTAAAGCACGATTTCGCGCGAGGAGTTGTAAAAGTTGAGTCTAGGGTAGTGCCTGAAATCTGCCGCAGTTTTCAGGCGCTACCGAGTCTAGCGGATCGTGCGCCCACTGGCCTCCCCTCACCGTCCAGCTCCGCCGTTGCCCATCTCCATAATTCTCAATGCTCGGGCACGCACGATGTTAATGACAGCGGCGTCGTCGTAGATTTCCTGCAGGATGGGCTTGACCGACTGGAGCTCGCCTAGGTCGCCCTTGTGGGCCTGCGCTTCCATGGTCTTCAATTCTTCATCAAGGGCGAGCTTCTGGTAGCGGTGCAGATGGACGAGGCGGCGGCCGAACTCCAGCGTGGCTCCGATGCTTTGAAATAACGCAGTCAGTTGCTGCACGGCCGGCAGCAGGGAATAGTTGTATTCTGCTGAAAAATCGCGTGTGCCGTCTTTGTAACTCAGCTCTTTGTTCCCGGTGAACGCCACCTTCTTACCCGAGTCGATCTTGCCCGAGAAATACTGGGCCTGCGCGGCGAGCTCTAGAATCTTGTGCCGGGTCGCGTCCGAGAACTGAAACGTGGTCTGGTAGGTTTCGGTGTCCTCGGAATCTTGCGAAATTCTCCCGACGCACTCGTAGGCGCCACTCGCGTCAGGCTTTAGGGAGATGGAATAGTGCTCGGGATCGGAGCCGGGGAAATCCTGCGTGTAGGTGACCGCGCCGGACTCAGATGCGAGAGCTGGAGTCGCCAAGCATCCGAGCCACATCGCGACAAACCCAACCGTAAGACCATGCGGCCATCCCGCGCGCAGGTTGGTTCGATGAGAAACGATGGTCAATCTCTGACTCAGGCCAGACTTTCCTCAGCGGCTGAAGCCGCGCCTATCTCCCTTACTGACGGCACCCTTCGACTCGGTTCCCTCCTCAGGCCAGGCTTTAGCACTGAAGTCATGCCTCCCACATTTAAGAACGGAACTTCCTCTCAGGTTACTCAATTCTACCGCCCCACGGCACGCTGCCGCTGGAATGTGGCTGCCGTGTGAAGATGGCAGATGGCAATGGCGAGGGCGTCCGAGGCGTCGAGTGGCTCAGGAGGAGCTGGGAGCCCGAGAAGCCGGGTCACCATGAGCTGCACCTGGTGCTTCTCGGCGCGTCCGTAGCCGACTACCGACGATTTGATAGTCAGCGGCGAGTATTCGGAAACTTCGAGACCGGCGGCTGCAGCAGCCAGCATGGCAACACCTCGAACCTGGCCCAGCTTCAGCGCCGATTTCACGTTGAGGGCGTAGAAGACGTCCTCGATAGCGACTTCATCGGGCTGGTGCTCGGCGATTATTGCTCCCAGCTGCGTGTAGATACGCGAGAGGCGGCGGGGCAGAGCCTCGCGCGGGGAAAGCTTGATGGCGCCGCAGGTCAGACAGCGAAGCTTGCCGGCAGGGTGCATTTCGACTACGCCATAGCCGGTAAACTCCCCGCCACAATCAACTCCCAGGACTCGCATGTGAGTGCAGTGTATCGCGGAAAGGGGGGCGATTCTAGAGCGGAACCTGGGGTGTACGGAACCCGGCGTGGTCCCCCGGCTTCGCGAGGCCGGCCTGGGCCGGACAAGACAGCCGTATTTTGAATACGCTCCATAACAATTTTGAATTTCTGAAGCCCTCCGGTTCCGTCGTAAGATGCTGACAAATCGAGTTGCTCGCCTAGTGGGGGAGAGCGATGAAAACTTCAATGGTGTTCACGCTTGCGTTGGTGCTGGCGGTATCGGGAGTCACTTTCGCGCAGGACAAGTCAGCATCCTCAAAGAAAGACAATGTGGCGGTCGCTTCGGCCAGACCGCTGACGGTCCTGGGCAAGGTAAGCAACGACGGCAAGACGATTCTCACCGACATTGACTCAGAATGGACCGTCACCAACGCGGATGCTCTGAAGGGACAGGAAGGCCGGCTGGTCACGGTCAAGTGCTACGTGGATACTGCGAAAAACCAACTGCAAGTGCTCACGGTCAGGCGGGCGAACAGTGAGTTGAGCTTCGCTTTCCGGGGAGCGGATTCGGTCAACCACGTTCGTTTGGATCCCCGCTAGTTTGCGCTCAGCACCGGGCGAGTCTGCCATCGCCCTCCGATTTCCAACATCCCTTTTTCTGCTTCTCTTGCTTTGATGTTACCCTAGACATTCCAGACGAGTGACGCACTGTGCGAGTCTCCTTCATCGACGCCTCGGCGCAGAGTGTACTCTCAAAATCTCATTTACCATTGCCTAAGTTCCTGCCAAGGAGCAGATGATGAAAATCGGCATCTTAACCGGCGGAGGCGACTGCCCGGGCTTAAATGCGGTGATTCGCGCCGTGGTACGCAAGGGCTTCTTCCATTACCACGATGCATTTGTGGGTTTTCTCGAAGGCTGGCGTGGAATGATTGAAGATATGAGCATGCCGCTCGATCTCGACACCGTCAGCGGCATTCTGCCACGCGGTGGGACTATCTTGCGTACCTCGCGGACAAACCCCTCCAAGCGCCCGGACGGCCTCGACCGCTGCATCGCCACGCTCGGCAAGCACAAGATCGAAGCGCTGGTAGCGATCGGAGGCGACGACACGCTGTCGGTGGCGCAGAAGCTGCACGAAAAAGGAATCAAGGTGGTGGGCGTTCCCAAGACGATCGACAATGACCTGGGAGGCACCGATTACACCTTCGGATTCGACACCGCCTGCAACGTGGTGTGCGAGGCCATTGACCGCGTACACACCACCGCCGAGGCGCACAACCGCGTAATGGTAGTCGAGGTCATGGGACGGGACGCCGGCTGGATCGCGCTTTACAGTGGAATTGCCGGCGGCGCCGATGTGATCCTGATTCCCGAGCGGCCGTTCGACGTGGACAAGGTGGCCGAATCGATTCGCCAGCGGCACGAACGAGGCCGGTATTTTTCGATTGTTGTCGTCGCCGAGGGCGCGAAGTTTTCGTCGGAGTCGGGGAACGGCGCTCCCATTTTGCAGGATATGGGCAAAGATGAGTTCGGTCACGCCAAGCTGGGCGGCATTGCCAACATTCTGGCGCGGGAGATCGAAAAACGCACTGGCTTTGAAACGCGCGCGGTGGTGCTGGGACACATCCAGCGCGGAGGCTCGCCCAGCGCCTTTGACCGCGTGCTGGCGACGCGCTACGGGCTGGGCGCCATCGACATGGTGCATCGCAGCGAGTTCGGCTGCATGGCAGCGCTGCGCGCCAACAAGATCGTTTCCATCCCGCTCAAAGAAGCAATTGCCCGCAATCGAACCGTAGACGACGAAATGATTGAGATCGCCGAAGGTCTGTTTGAAGAGGTCGGAGTGAAAGAAGCGGCAAGCAAGTAGCTACGGTACACTACTGGCCGTGGCCCCCAGCTTTGTAGAACGCATCTACACAGCACTCGCACCGTGGTTGCTCCTCGCGATTGAATCCCTGCTGGTTATCGGCTGCGCGGCGCTTACCTTTTTTTCGAGAAAGAGGGCTGGCACCAGGCTCCCTTTCCTAAGCCATCACAGCAGTTTTTCACATTTTGCCCGTCGAAGAGCGCTTGCCATTGTCGTGGTAGCGGTAGCCACAATCGCAATTCGGGTTGCCCTGATTCCGCTCTGGGGTATTCCCAATCCCGGCTGGCACGATGAGTTCAGCTACTTATTGGCCGCAGATACGTTTGCTCATGGCCGGCTGACGAATCCCACGCACCCGATGTGGATTCACTTTGAAAGTTTCCACATCATCCAGCACCCAACTTACATGTCGATGTATCCGCCCGGTCAGGGACTGGTGCTCGCAGCCGGCCAGTTGCTGGGAAGTCCCTGGATTGGCGAACTGTTCGTCACGGCGCTGATGTGCTCGTGCGTGTGCTGGATGCTGCAAGCGTGGGTCCCGGCACCATGGGCGCTGCTGGGAGCGTGTCTGGCGGCTCTGCGCGTAGGAGTTCTGAGCTACTGGATGAACGGGTATTTCGCCACTTCCTTGCCGGCGCTGGGCGGCGTGCTGGTGCTGGGAGCGTTGCCGCGCATGCAACGTTCCGCTCGTGTACGCGACGCACTGCGGATGGGTCTGGGCTTGGCGATTCTCGCGAACACGCGGCCGTACGAAGGTTTCGTGTTCAGCGTTCCGGTCGCCGCCGTCCTGTTGGTTTGGATGATCTGGCAAAAGCGGTTGCCGGCTTCGGTTGTTCTCACGCGTGTGCTCCTGCCGCTCGTATTGCTTCTGGGCGTGGCCGGCGCCGCGACGGGTTACTATTTCTGGCGCGTGACCGGGAATGCGCTTGTCATGCCCTACCAAATCGACCGCCAGACCTATGCCATTGCGCCCTACTTTGTGTGGCAGAAGCCGCGACCGCAGCCGACATATCACCACTCCGAGATGCGTGACTTCTACGTTAATTACGAACTGCGCCGCCTTGAAGAAAGGACAACCACGCTCGGGTTTATTCACCAGCTTGCCTGGAAAATTGGGGCTCTTTGGAAGTTCTACATTGGGCCAGTCTTCACGTTGCCCATGCTCGCCTTTCCCTGGCTCTTTCGCGATCGAAAGATGGGAGTGCCGCTTCTCATCGGCGGCGCAGTCGCCATCGGATCGTTGATCGAAACCTGGACTCTGGTGCACTATCTTGCGCCGGCCTTCGGCTTGTTCATTCTGCTCCTGGTGCAATGCATGCGGCATCTGCGCCTTTGGCGATGGCGCGGACAGCCGATTGGATATGGCCTGGCGCGAGCCGTGCCTCTGGTCTGCGCCGCCATGATTGTCCTGCGCGTCTCGGCGGTCGCCGCCGGCATAAGGATCGAACCACTTGGCTCGCGCGGGATTTCGCCGAGAGCCGTGGTGCAGCGTGAACTCGAAGCGATGCCCGGCAAGCAACTCGTGATCGTGCACTACGGCCCCAGGCACATTCCGCATGAAGACTGGGTGTATAACAAGGCCGACATTGATGCCGCAAAAATTCTCTGGGCGCGGGATATGGGTACGGACGGCAACCAGGAATTGCTGGCTTATTTCAAGGATCGCCACGCGTGGCGCGTCTATCCCGATGAGCATCCGGCCCGGCTGGAGGACTACGTCCCAGTTCCAGGAAAGGCTGGGTTTGGTGCGACGACTCCTTCGGTTCCTTGACGTCGCTGTCGGTGTCAACATCCATGGCGATCGAATCGAAACCGCACAATTGGCTGACGGCGAAACGCCTTAGTGCCCACGGGACAATCCTGGCTGCGTGCTTGTGGTTGCTGTATGCGTGGACTCTGGCCACACCGGGCCTGCGCGACCGCAACGGCAATCTCAAAGGCACCGATTTTCTTCACTTTTACACGCTGGGTTCGCTGGCGATCGAGCATCGCGGGGCTGACTTGTACGACATGAATGCGCAGGCTGCGTTGTCCGCGCGACGCGTGCCGCAGGCGGCCGGCATTCACTACCTGCCACTGTATCCGCCGCATGTCTCGCTTTTCTTCGCGCCGCTGGCGCTTCTTCCCTACCCTGCGGCGCTGGCGCTGTGGTGGGGCTACAGCACGCTGGTCTACGGCATCTGCTGTTACAGCGTTTGGCTGGCGTGCCCGCGATTGCGCGACTACGGCAGACTGGCGGCCATTCTCGCGGTCGCTTTTCCCGCGTTCTTTCACTTGATCGCGTGGGGACAGACTTCGGCTTTGGCATTGGCCTGCTTCACGGTGATGTTTTTCCTTTTGCGCGAGCAGCGCGAATTTACCGCCGGACTCGTCCTGGGCTGCCTGATTTTCAAGCCGCAGTTGGGATTGGCCGCAGCCGTCATTTTCGTCAGCCTCGGCGCATGGAGAATGTTGGCCGGAGTAGTGGCCTCCGCAGCGGTGCAACTTTCGGCGGGAGTGGTTTACTACGGCATGGAGCCGCTGCGTCGCTGGTTCGAACTGCTGCGGGACATTCGAGCGGTGATGCCGTTGCTTGAGCCCAAACCGTACCAAACGCATTGCCTGCGGACGTTCTGGTCGATGCTGATCCCGTGGCCGCCGTTCTCTTTGGTCCTGTACGTCCTGAGCGCAATCGCAGTGCTCGGGCTAACAATTGCCTGTTGGAGGAAGTCTCCATCTGCGCCGCTGCCTCTGCGTTGTTCTGCTCTGCTCGTAGCCACGGTTCTGGTGGCACCGCATTTGACCGTCTACGACCTTGTGATCCTGGCTCCGGCGTTTCTGCTGCTGGCTGACTGGCTGTTGGGGCAGCCGTCCAGTTCCTCAACTCGCTGGTTGGGAGTCCTGCTTTATCTGATCTACGCCCTGCCGCTGATTGGCCCGCTTGCGAGGTGGACGCATGTGCAGTTGTCAGTCATCGCCATGGCTGCCGCTTTGTACTTGATCGCACAGATGAGCCGCGGAGCCGGACCGGAACTTAGCGGCCGAACAGAAACGTCAGCGCTTCGGGAAAACGCCGCGCCCAGGCCGACTCGTGATGCGTAGCGCCGTCTTCAATGACAAGTCGCAATCGCTTGTCGTCGAGACCGTGGCGGCGCAGAATGCCGGCAAGTTCGCGGACATCGTCGACTACGCTCTGATCCCGATCCTTCCGGCCAGCTTCAGCCGTGCCGACGCCGAGAAACACGCGCTCTGGCCAGCGCTGAACCTTGCGGCTTTCCTTGATCGCCTGCCGGTTTGACGCCCAAAGCGACGGGCTTTCGAGCAGCAGCCGACCAAAAACTCCCGGCCGCACACTCGCCGTGTAAAGTGCGATCAGAGCACCGAGGGACGAACCGCCCAGGCCGGTGTTCTCCGGCCCGGTGGCCACACGGTAGTTGCGAGCCACAAACGGCATGACCTCCTGGATCAAGAATTTCGGATAGCGGTTGCCCTGCGCCCGCAATGTGATCGGGTGCAGGGAGCGGTGGGGCATGTACTCACGGATTCGGTCCCTGCCCGCGTTGTCGAGGCCCACGATGATCATCGGTGGAATCGTTTCTTCGCGGATCAGCCGGTCCGCCGTCTCATCCACTTGCCACTCGACGTGAGTAAATGACGTCGCCGCTTCAAACAGGTTCTGGCCATCGTTCAGGTACAACACCGGGTAACGCCGCCCATTGTTCGTTGGTTCGTCGTAGCCGGCAGGCAGCCAAACGCGAAGGAAACGACTGTTGCGGAACACGCGGCTGCGAAACTGGTGGAGCCGCAGATCTCCCGTGGCCGACTGCGCCGAGACAAACGGGGCCCCGACCCGAACGGGGAAGCTTTCAGTCTGCTGGATTTCTTCCATCAGGAAAAGGTCTTAACAGAATACAACGGCAAGCTGTGGAACGGACGACAGACCTCACGTCCTGGTCGATCTCACCTTCACCGCGACCGAGAGCAGGCTGATGGCTGCGATCAACCCCAGCGAAATCAGGCACAAAATGCACCAGAAGGTCAAGACATACGCTTCGACATAAGTCAGATAAAGCGCAAAAAGCAATCCGCAGAATGCCGCTCCCAGCAACCAGTTTGGCGTGTCCGGGCGCGATCGCCACCGCGTTGCCAGCAGAACCAGGGCCGCATATCCGGCGACGCCGATGCCTGCTACCGGAATTCCCATAATGCTTGAGTACTCGCTGCGGTTGACGATGTCGCAGCTGAACTTCTGGCTGAAGTCGCAAAATTCCGTCGCTGACTTGGCGTAGTGGCGCTGTAGAGACACCCCAGAGACGATTACTCCCGCCACGGAAAAAGCCGCAATCAGCGCAAAGAGAACTCGACTGAGTGGAGGGCTACCTTCCGCCGCAACGCTAGACTCGCTCACGGCAGGCTGCACCCGGTCTTGTCGCTGAGGGCGTCCATTGACAAGATTCCCTCTTTCGGCAGATCCCCACCAAACTGCCAGCTCGGGAACAGCTTGACCCCAGCGATCTTGCAAGCGGGCGCAAGCTCCTTCGAGTCTTTGATGGCGCACTCCACATAGGTCACGTAGCGGAACGAGGCGCCAAATTTTTCTTTCTGCTCGCTGCAATGCGGGCACCAATAGAGGCCGTACATCTTGGCGCCCCTGGCCGTCAAACACTGCGCAAAGGCATCGTACCTGTGATTCTTGTGATGCCAACCAAGGGCGTATGCTCCGGCCAGAAGAATCGCGATCCCGCCCCAGGTGAGATATTTCTTTCCTTGACCGTCGTTCGCACCTTCGCGCTCAGCCTGCCGTTTTCTCCGCTCTTCTGACATTGTGTCCCTTCCATCGCATTCTGGTGAAGCTGGGAATGCCGCCGCACCAGAAGTAAGGTGAACCGGCGCACAACGCGCGGTCAATGCGCGGGCGCAACCAGAGCCTTCCGGATGCGGTCGTTGACATCAGGATATCCCGCGTTTTCCACGATCCATTTGCTCGAAACCGAGCGCCGAACATAGCGGTAGAATTTCGCGTACTGCACGTAAACCGGGACTTCCACTTCGCCCTTCTCTTCGGCCTGAAGAAACCGGTTGAAATCGTCCACGGTTACTTTGTTCAGTTCGTCTTCGCTGGTCGGCAGCTGGCCGCTCGCATCAATCGCCATTCCCTCGAAAAGCCATCGCGGACCCATCCCGTCCTCGCTGCCGAACAGCCGCATGGCCACAATCGCGTGGCCGCTGTGGATCATTTCATGGGTCATGAGCTTCTCGTATTCACCCTCACTCCAGCGATTGGCACCGTAAAGGCGTGTGAAGTTTTCCTTGTAAATTTCGGGCGATACGACGTAGAGGGTTGCTTTCTGCACGGTGCCGCTGAAGGTGGCGGGCACGTCTGTTTCCGGCGCATGGAACACGGCGGCGAGCGTCCGCCGAGCCGACTCTGCGGTGCAAAATACCTCCACCTTATTCGCGATGTCAGGCTCCGCCAGCGCGAATCCTATGTCGGCAAAATACTTCTCAGCCCGGTCGCGAGCGCTTGCCGCCAGCGCGGGGAAAACCTGCTCCTCGCGCCCGCCGCACTCATGCAGCGTAACCTGCAGCGCCGCTGGTTCGGTCCGCCCCGGAGCGGCAACGCCAAACAGGCACCAGATCAGCAGGACGGGTCTTTTCAGCATTCTTCTTTGTTGCAGCCTCGTGTCCTCCGGCTCGTGCAGTTCCCACGCGGGCTTCCCTCTTATATCACGACGACTAGGCTACGACATTGAGCGCGCCAGGAAGCACATCGAGTTCCTCACAGTGCAAAGTGAGCACTTCCCCATCGATCATGACATCCGCTGGGCCGTCGAGATTGAACTCGATGCGACGCACCGCTCTGCGTTCAGCCAGTGGATGCTCGATATGTGTGCCATCGTAAAGTCCTGGCAGATTGCGAATCAGGCCCAATCGCCCGATCGGTCCCCAGCGAACGTATTCGATTAGGCCGTCGTCGATTGCTGCCTTAGGCGCAATCATCATCGAGCCGCCGGTAAACTTGCTGTTGTTGAAGGTGAGAAACAGGCAGCGGCGTTCGTCAAACGTGGCATCGCCATCGACCCGCACCGGAAACGCGCGGCGGTTGAAACGCGCAAGAGTCAGGAAAATCGAGCTGAAGTATCCAAATTCTCCCCAGCCGCTGAAGCGCCGGGCGCGCAGCGTGGCCACATCGGCGGCAAATCCCATGCTCAACAGATTGATGAAATAGAGAACGCCGCTACGGTGACGCAGGCGCAAGACGTCGGAAGCGCGGCGGCGGCTAGCCAGCAGTGACTGGATCGCGTACTCGACGCCGCGATCGCTGAAGTCGCGCAGAAAGGAGTTCCCGGTACCGAGCGGCAGAAATGCCAGCGTCGGCCGCTCACGGCCGAGCGCCAAGGGATAAAGACCATTCACGATCTCGTAGGCGGTGCCATCGCCTCCCACTGCAATGAAGTTGCGAGTGCCGCGCGTATAGGCTTCGCGAGCGATTTCCGTGGCTTGGCCGGCAGCACGGGTTTCAACCGTCTCGATCGTGATGCCGCCGGCTCGCAACCGTTCGAGCGCGGGGTTCAGCAGCCAAAGGCTGCGCCTGCCTCCCGCGGCCGGATTCACAATCGCAAGATAAGTTTGCCCCAAGGTTTCGAGATCCCGCTCAGGCTTCGTGCCGGTTACAACCCCACGATGGCACCGCGTTCCGCCGACTTTCCAATTTCCTCGCCCAGCATCTGCCTTTTCACCTTCATCGAAGCCGTGCGGGGAAAGTCGCGGTCCCAGATCAGGTATCCGCCCACGCGTTTGAAGTCGGGCAGGCGCCGGTTGCGCGCGGAAATTTCCTCCAACAGTGCCGCATCGAGGTGCTGGTTCTGCTCGAGCCGCAGTACGAGAACCAAAATCTCCCCGCCGAGTTCCTTCCTCGGCCAGATGTAGTTTGCCGCGAAGACGCAATACTCCTTCACCGGGAGCCCATCGAAGATGTTTTCAATGTCTTCCGGGTAAATGTTCTTCCCGCCTTCGGTGACGACCATGTTTTTCTTGCGGCCGAAAAGCTGCAAGTGTCCGTGGCCATCGAAGCGGCCGAGATCACCCGTCAGAAGCCACCCGTCAACGATCGTTTCCAGCGTGAGTTCCGGATCGTCGAGATAGTGCGACATGACGGTGGCGCTGCGGGCCGCGACTTCCCCGATTCCATCAGCGTCCGGATTGAGGATGCGCAATTCGACTCCAGGCAGCGGCTTGCCGACTGTGTCGGCGCGGAACGGCTTGAGATCGTTGAGCGTGAGCGCGGTGCCGGCTTCGGTCAGGCCGTACCCGTTGGCCACCGGGATGCCGAGATCGTAAAAGAACTGGATGGTCGAGGGCTCTATGAAAGCTCCGCCGGTAATCAAAGCCAGCAACTCGCCGCCGAATGCGCGATGAACGCCGCCGAGCAGCATGCGGCTGAGCTTGACCTTCGGCCTACGCCGCGTCAGCAGTTTGTTGGTGGCGATCATCGTGTTCAGTAATCCGCGCTTCCACGACGGAAGTTCGTCGAACTTGGCCCGCAAGCCGCGCTCCAGATTCTTCACGATCATCGGCACCAGGGAAACGTAGGTGATGCGGTAGCGCACGAAGGCGTCGCGGACGAACTCGGGACGCAAGGTCCGCAGATGCACCACGCAGGCTCCGCACACGAACGGACCGATGAAGCCCACCATAAAATCAATGGCGTGATTGGTGGGAAGAATACTTAAATAGCGCACGCCCGGCCAGAACGGGTACCAGGCCGTCAGCGCACGGCATTGCTCGAGATAATTCTCGTGCGTGAGGACGCAGCCCTTGGACCGGCCGCCCGTCCCCGACGAATAAACGATGCAGGCAATGTCTTCGCGCTGCCGCATAACGAAGTCAGGCGCGCCTTTGCGCCGGAAGTCTTCCCAGCGGAAGGCGCCCGCCAAATCCGCGCCCAGCGGTGCTTCCGTGACCAGCACGATTCGTGTGCCGATCTTCTGGAAATCCGGCGACTTCATGATCGCTTGCCACAGGTAATATTCCACGATGAGGATCTTCGCCTTGGAGTGCGCCAGCAGTTGCAGATGCTCGGCTGCGCTGAGCTTGTAATCCAGCGGCACCAGCACCCCGCCGCAATAGAAGATGGCGTAGGCCGAAATCAGCCACTTCGACTGATTCGTCAGGATGATGGCGGCGCGGTCGCCGGCATCGAAATCCGCATCCTCAAGCGCGCGGGCCAACGGCAACGCAATTTCCTTGAAATCGGAATACGTCAGGCGAACCTTTTCGCGGTCGCGATCGGCCTCGATCAGGCACACTTCAGAGGAAAAACGGTCGAGTGCATCCCGCAATGCCGCGCCCAGGCATGTGTATGAACGGAGATCGAGCATAAACATTTGCCGACTTCAAATTGTAGATTACGGATTGAGGGAACCAGAGGCCGCCGTAGAGCGATGTTCCCCGGCAATCAACAATCGAACATCAGCAATCAACAGGGACCCCTCTACAACCGCGCCTGAATCTTGCCCGCCAAGGTGCGGAAATCGCTCACGCCCTGCAGTTCATAGTCGGGCAGCTCAACCCGGAAATGGTTTTCCAGCTTGGTCAGCAGATCGAGCGTCTGCAGGCTGTCGATGCCCAGCGCCTTGAAGAAGTCGACGTCAGGAGAGAGTTTTTCGCGAGGCACCTTGAAGTGGGCAGCGGCGAGGGTCAGGATTTCGTCCAGCGTCTTTTCGGCAGTTTCCATAGGCATGTATTGTAGTTGACTCATTCGAATCTGGTTCCACCAGAGCTACGGCAAATAGGGCTGAGCGTCGGTGCTCTCGACAAATTTCTTCAATCCGGCCTCGACCGCCGGTCGCGAAAACAGCTCGCAGAAAATATCGATCTCGCGCTTCAGCTCGTCATGCGGAATCGGCTTTATGAATTTCTTGGCGGCCGCAGCGGTGTGCCGGTCAAACTTGCCGATCTGCGCCGCAACGGCCTGTGCGGCGCGCAATGCTTCGCCTTCGCCGACCACCTGGCTCACCAGTCCGATCTGCTGCGCCTTGGTGGCATTGAAGCTGCGTCCCGTCAGCAGCAGGTCGCGCACGATCGCATTGCCCAGATCACGCTTCAGGCGCGGGATTCCGCCGAATCCGGGAATCAGTCCCAGCCTCAGCTCGGGAAAACAAAAGCGTGCCATTTTGTCAGCGATCATCAAATCACAAACCAAAGCGAGCTCGAACCCTCCGCCAAAAGTGACGCCATGCACGGCGGCAATCGTCGTGAGCGGCGACGAATCGATCCGATTCAGCACGTGATGAATTCTCTGCAGAAACTCCCGCACGCCGCGCTGGGCCGCGGCTTTCTCCATGGCTTGTGAGCGCTCATAGAGCTCGCGCAAATCAGCCCCGGCACAGAAGCCGGACCCCATCTCGCTGTAAATGATGAGCGCGTGCGCTTCCCGCTCCAGATCGCACAGAGTAGAGGCAAGTGCCTCCAGCTCTTCCAGCGATAGCAATCCCAATTCGTTGCACGGCTCGCGATGGAGCGCCAGCTCGACCACTCCCGCCTCGATTTTCCATGACAGCGCCTGACCCTGAAACTGTTTCACGCTCAGTGCGACTCCCCCGCGCCCACCTTACACCGCCTGCTTCACCCGGTACATCTCATCAATCTCGCTCTTCATCCGCGCTGCAATCAATTCACGCTTCAGTTTTCCGTTCGCTGTCAGCAGACCATTCTCAATCGAAAACGGCTCCGGCCGCAGGCAAAACGCGCGCACCTGTTTGTAGTGCGGAAACTGTGGATTGAGGGCATCAAGCGCGGCCTGGACTTGTTCTTGTGTCACGTTACCCGTCACGATCAAGGAGAGATACCCGCGACCATTGCCGACGACCACGACTTGCTCCGCAGCCGGCAATTGCCGCACGATTTCTTCTTCGATGGTCTCCGGGGCAACTTTGTGACCCGAGTCGAGCACGATCAGATTCTTGATCCGCCCGGAAATCCGCCAGTTGCCCGTGGAATCCATCTCGCCCTGGTCACCGGTATGGAACCATCCGTCGCGCAACACTTCTGCCGTCGGCCGCGGGCGATTCCAGTATCCGGGAAAAACGTTTGGCCCACGGACGATAATCTCGTCATTTTCGCTGAGCCGCATTTCCATCCCAGAAATAGCCGGACCCACCCGGCCCGGCACAGGATTGGTTGGATCGTCCATCGTACAGATGCCGGTCGTTTCCGTCAGGCCATACACTTGCAGCACTGGGATCCCAAGCATGGCAAAGTAATGCTGCGTTTCTGGCGTGAGCGGCGCCGAACCGCTGATCAGGGCTTTCAGATTGTCGCCCAGCATTTTCTTTCTGATCGTCGGAAACACCAGCGAATTCGCTAGCCAGAGCCAGATCGAATCGCTAGCCTGCGCCCGACTTCCCTTCCGCTGCCACGCAGCCTTCGCCCGCGAGTACACAACCTGCGCCAGCCCTCCCTTTGTCGCGATTTGCTCGTCAACGCCGCGTTGCATGCGTTCGAGCAGGCGCGGCACGTT
Source organism: uncultured Acidobacteriaceae bacterium (assembly GCA_964407245.1). Lineage (GTDB taxonomy): Bacteria > Acidobacteriota > Terriglobia > Terriglobales > Acidobacteriaceae > Sulfotelmatobacter. The sequence continues at coordinate 34,241 of CAYOUY010000370.1, read as the reverse complement.
CAGGAAATAGTGCGGCGCGACCGCTGCCATGTCGCTGGGAATCTTGGTTAAGTCGGTATTCAGGGTGACCGAGCTGCCCCGCTTCAAAAAAGTCAGGACAGCGATCAATGACGCACAAAAACTGAACGGCAGATAATGAAAAACCCGATCCTGGCCAGCGCGTCCGCCCATCAATTGGTCGAGCCGCGCCGCCGTCCGCTCCAGCATGAAGCCCACGTTGGCGGCCGTGAGGACAACGCCTTTGGCTTCCCCCGAAGTGCCCGAGGTATAAATGACGGTCACCGCATCCTCGTCGCGAACCTGCGGCCGATCCAGCTGAACGCCATCAGCTCCGGAAAAAACTTCGTCGAACAGAAAAAGTGGCGGCGCGCCGGGCCAGTTCTGCTGAATCGAATCCCGAAGCGCCGTGTCGCCGCAGCACACCAATGACGGCGTGCTGTCTTTCATCATTGCAACCAGCTCAGCCGGAGCCTGCCGCGAGTAAAGCGGGACGACGATGAGTCCCTCGGCCATCGCCGCCAGATCCATCGCAACCCAGCGGATGCTGTTTGGCGCCAGCAGGCCGCATCGTTCGCCTTTCTGCAAACCTTTCGAAGCAAGAAACGTGCGTGCCTTGCGAACGAGCTCGAGAAGTTCGCCACCGGTCACACCCGTAATCTGGCCTGCGCGGATTTCCTGCAGCACGGTCGTGCCCGCACCGGCTTTCAGTTGCGAAAATATATCGCCGACAAATGGCATGATTTTTTCAGACAACCGAGGGAATCAGCTGTACGCCGCCGCCAACTGGCGCAACGAGTCGTTCATCGGCGGCAAGTAATCTTCCCAGCCCCACTCGCCGCGGCGTGTCGGGAACTCGGGATAGCGCCGCTGCACTTCCTCTTCGAAATAAACGCCCATTCGCGCCATGACCTTCAGATTTTTCACCACCGTGCGCGCAATTCCGTCGGCGATGCGCTCGCCTTGCATGGCCAGGGTTTCGAGCGCGGCCAGCAATCTGGGCTCGAGATCGGGATCGTCAACGTTCATCAGCAAGTCCTGATGTCCACGTTCGCGCATCAGGTTGCGAATGCGTTCGTCCATGGTGATTCCGGCCGAAGGCACCAGGGCGGGCATCGACGTCACGATGCCGTGATAGCGCGACGACGCCATCATGTGACATGCGCGCAGAATACTGACCAGTTCGTACATGTTGTATTGATCCGAGGTCAAAACCGGCAGGCCACCAAGCTTTTCCGCGATGCGACTGGCCGGGCGCGCATCCAGGCGCTCGGTCGCAACCAGAATGACGAACACGTTGCGCCGCTTGCGGAATGCATCCACTGCATTGGTGATGGACGTCAAGTAGTGCTGATAGGCGCGATCGGCAACCGGTCCGGAGTTGTGAAAGTACACCGTGCGGTAGTGGCTGTCTTTGTACGCGCCAGTCAGACTGTGCAGTGCGTATTTCGCTACTGACGCCTTCACCGGCCACGCAAACGGATTGATGGGGCAGACCACCAGCACGGGCGTGCGGCCGTCCCAGCCAACCTGCCGCAAGACACTCTGGCCGTACTCCGCGGGCCGCGGCTCGAATGTCCACGCGGTGTCGGTGCCGAGCTCCGTAGGAACTCCCAGATCACGCAAAATTGTTCGCGACTCTTCGTTGCGCGTGATGATCAGCGAATTCTTGCAATAGCGGCCGCACATCTTGGCCACGAGCGGATCCATGTGGCCAGCTTCGGCGCCGTATCCCACGGAAAGCTTGTTCTCGACGGCGGCGATACCGAGCGACCCGATCATCATGGTGGTCAGGGCGTTGGCGAATTTGCTCTTGAACATTGAGCCTTCGCATGCCACGACGCCGTGATGCTGCGGAACTTCCTCCGCCAGAAATGGCGGGAAGATGTCAGGCAGATGCACTTGCCGCGTGCCGTCGAAGTATCCTTTGGAGAATTCGAAAACCTGGCTCATCACGCTGAAGTTGACTTGGTCGGTGCCCAGGATATGACGGATTTGCCGCAGCATCTCTTCGACGCGCACGTCGGATCCCATGTTGCGTGTGCCGTTGTAGCCCGCGAATAGAAGCTTCAATTTCTCGCCCGGACGCCAGCGTTTGCCCGCGCCCAACATCCAGCGGGCTTTGGCGCGTTCGATGTTGCCGCTAACCCACGCCTCCAAGATGAAATCCATCATGCGGCTGTACCTCCGGCCTTCGCGGGCCAGGGTGCGTATTTGTATTGGAAATGATTTTCGCGGCTGAATTTCAGCAGTCCATAACTGTATTGAGAAAACGGCACGGGCTGCCGTCCGATCTCCGACGTAACGCGCCGGTTGTCGAACACCGTGTTCCACACCAGATACGGCATGAACACTTTCAGGAGCGAGGCGCCGTAGCCCAGCGCTCCCTTGCGATTGGAAAGGAAATTAACCGAACCCGTGAACGGTTTCTCAGTAAAGGGCAAAAAGACCGGAGCACGTTTTTGCTGCGCTGCAGCTAAAGCCGTGGTCAATTGGCGAAACGTCTGCGACGAAGCGCCTGAGGAAAGATGGTAGGTGTCGAACTTCGGCTGATCTTTCTGATGCAGTGCAGCAATCGCGTCCGCCACGAAGTCCACGTTCACGATGTCGACCTTGTCGGCCGGACGGAACGGCAGCGCGGGCAGGCCCGCAAGAAAGACGAATGCTTTGACCATGTCGAACTGGGTGGTGGCGGCGTAACGGCTGTCGCCGAGCACAATGCTGGGGCGAAAAATCGTTTTCGGCGTATCCGGCAGCAACACATGCGTCATATGCTCGCAGAATTTTTTCGTCCGCGCGTAGGGATCGTAGTCCGAACGGTTCCAGTCGATAGAGGAGTCTTCGGTCACGACTTCGTTGCTGCGCTTGCCGGCGACGGCCACCGTGCTGACTTCGCTGAAGCGGCGCAGTCCGTGGTAGTGCTCCGCGTGGCGCGCCAGCGTCAGCACTTCCAGCGTGCCGCGCAGATTCACGTTCAGGCAGCTCTTTTCCGACTTGCGGTTCAACGAGGCGGCGCAATGAATCACCGAGTCGGTGGTGTGCACCAGGCGGTCGTATTCATCGCGGCTCAGACCAAATCCGGGAGAAGTCAGATCGCCCACGAAAATGCGTACCTTCGTCTGCAGATGCTCGTAGAAACGCGGAAACTCCAGATGCAGCTGCAAAGCCTGCCACAAGCGCAGCTGCGCCTCCTCGGAATCGCGCGCCCGTACCAATAGGTTGAGCGACGCGCCGTACCTCTCCAGCAAATTGGCAGCGACATGCGCGCCGATGTATCCGGTCGAACCGGTCAGGAATATCGCCACGTTGCTCCGTTGGTCCCGGTCTTGACGGCGTCGCCGTTGGCGGGCGCAAGTTGAAAGCTGCGCGGTGGGCGGGCTTCGAGCGGCCTGCCCTCGATAAGCGGATACGTCCAGCGCCGCAGCGCCGGGATGTGAACGTTAATCCAGTAATCCCACCAATCGAGCGATCGCGTGTCGTAGCCGAACTCCGCGCGCTCTTCCGGCACGAGTGCATACGACAGTTTTTCAATATTCTCCGCTGCGAAGTCATGCTCGTTCAGCAGAATGAAGGGCTCAAACAACTCAATCAGCTTCTCGACGCGCTCCAGGTTGCGCTCGGCTTTCGCCAGGGGCGCCTTCTTCAGCGGCAGCGGCGACATGATGCGCTGAATCGACTTCACAATCGCTCTCTGCGCCGGCGCCGACATGCGGTTGTAGCGCTGCTTCGAAACCGGAATCGCGTCAAAGCGCAGGCGCAGCCACGATTCCAGGCCCTCTTGCGCGCGGTAATGGCGGCGATGTGCGAGTGAGGTCAATTCGATCGACCTCCCCATGTCGCATGGGTTCGTCACCGAAGTCGCCAGTTGATACAACGGATCGTGCCGCCGTTCCATCACCGCAGCGGCAATCAGCGTCATGCCCGCGCAAACCGCATCCACCGGAATGATGTCGAGCCGTTTGCTTTCGTTCGAGGGCAACTGCCGGAAATAGGTGCCCAGAAGATACGACAGAGACGCCGAGGTGTTGATGCCCTCGTTCCATCCGCGAAATGGCTTGGCCACCGCGGTCTCGACAATCGCCGGGCGGACTACCGCCACAGGCAATCCCGCACCGTATTTGGCGATCAGCGATTCGGCCAGGCTCTTGGTCAGCGTGTACGTGTTGGGCCAGCCGAGTTCCTTGGCGCGCCGCGTCCCCGCTTCAGTCAGGTAAGTTTTCCGCCAGCGCACGCGGTTCTTGCGAATCTGATTCTCCAAAGCCGCACCCTGCAGGCCTTTGGCCGCGTGCTCCTTGGCGAGCGACTGCATGCGCAATCCCTGAGTCACTTCGGCGCTCTCCGATTGCACTTCGGCCTGCTTGATCAGCTCATGCAGCGCATTCCACTCACGCTCAGCGTCGAAGTCGGCCAGTCCGCGAGGATTGTAGTTGGGAATCAGTTTCTCGCTGACGCGTCCGTCCTGCTCACCCGCGACGTAACAGGTGGAAAGATGCAACAGGCCGGAGTGGTCGGTGGTGCGAACGAATTCGACAACGTTGAGTGCCGCGTCTGTGTTCGTGGCGAGCGCATCGCGCAGATCTGGATTGAACTCGGTCAGTCCCGAACTGTTGACAATCAGATCGAGATTCTTCTGCAGGCGGGCCGCCACGTCAGGACTCAGCCCCAGCCCCGGCTGCGTGACATCGCCCTCCACAACTTCGATTCTCTCGTGAAGAAAATCACCAAGCCGGCTTCCATAGCGCTCGAACAACCGATCGAAAACCGGTGAATCTTCCACCATCTTCTCGAAACGTCGTTCCGCAGGATTCGACTTTTGCCGCCGGATGAGCAAATAGATCCGCTCCACGCCGGGCAGATCGAGAAGCGTATTGACCAGCCAGACCTTGCCGATGAATCCGGTGACGCCGATCAGCATGACGTGCCGGCCGGCGAAGGCGCGGCGGACGGAGAATCCCTGGCCCTGTCGCGTGCTGTCAAAATGAACGATCGGCCGGACCGAACCTGGAACTTGCCGCTCGGCGGGGACTGTTGCCATGTGCAGATCGTCGAGGGGAATATCCAGGTGACGCGCCAGCGTCTTCGGCGCGCGGCGGCCATCGGGCATGTTTTCGCGGAATGGGGCGAAAGCGCCGCGCGGGCGGATCACTGGCTCGAGCAGCCGGCCCGTGGCCGTGCCCTCGCGAAACTCCAGCCGATTGGCGACGATGTGCTTGACGCCCAGATGCTCCGCCAGTGGGCGCATGATGTGATCCAGCGCCTGACTGACGAGCACGACATCGGCTCCGCTCTGCACCAACTCCTGCACCTTCCTCACACCTTCGGGCTTCAATCGCGGCTTCAGCTTGTACTGGAAGTACTCGTCGCCCAGAAGGTCGAGCCGGTCCGCCGACACTCCGCGCAAAGCGGTGTGCACCACGCGAGTGGCAAACTTGCGGTTCGTGGAATAAAGGAACGGGCGCAGCAACGCCATCAGGAAGATGAGGCCGCGCCGCCGGAAGCGCTCGGTGAAGGTCTGGGCGTTCCAGGTGAAGAACGCCACCGGGCGCACGACGGTCAGGTCGAGAAGGCTGCCCTCCACCCGCCAGTAGACGGTAGGGGCCGCACTGGAATTGTGGTTTGGCGGTTCCAAATCGCTTAGTGTCCCAGGTTAAGGGTTGACCTCAGCTCCCGGGCGAAACCTATATTGTAAACAATTGAGGGGATTGAGCGAAGCGGAAGTCGGGCAATTTCGGCGCAAGCGAGCCCATTTGCTAAAGACGACTCCGCCCTGCAAATACCGCGCAGGTCGGGCTGCCTAGAGCGGCGGAGGCGCCATTCCCGATGTCGCGCCCGCCGGAGCCGGAACAGCAGGTGCCGCCGGATAAAGCACAGCGCTCAACCGAGGGTATCGCCCCGCGAAGAAGTAAATGGAATATGCGGGGAAGAACACGATGGCGGGTACGGACACCAGCGACACGAGATAGAGGAAGATTCCCAGCAAAATGCAGCCCACCACGATCGCCAGCGTGATGGTGTAAACATTCCACGTCAGGCCGGCGGATTTGCCCGTCAGAATAGCAAGAAGGCTGAGCCCGACCGTCGGGATGGCAAAGAACAGCCCCACAATGAGCGCCGCGATTCCAATGATGATGCCCACCACGATCGCGAGCACGATCTTCATGGCAATGTAGCCGACGTACGCACCCATCTCGGCTTGCATCATGCCCCATAGGCGCCGCCAGCCCTCGAATGCGTCTACGTTTTCCAAAGCCATCTGGGGAACCACAAAATCCTTGGTCAAGACAAAAATGACTGCTGTGGCCACCAGCCAGGCAAAAAATAAGAGGAAGAGAACGACACCCCCAACCACCAGCGGAGCCACATGCTCCTTCGGTTGCTTCAGCCATCCGTTGGCGAAGGCAAAGGCCAATGGAACGCCAATCAGCACCGCGAGTCCCGCCAACGAAACCACAGCGTACAGCACCTTCCACACGAAGTATTGCCAGCCGGGCCCCACGCGGCGGCTCCAGCTCCAGCGGATGTGGCACTCTCTTGCAATGATGCTGTCGAACAGAACAAAGCGCATCACGCTGCCCACATACATCAGAATGATCCCGATGGCGAGTGCGGCAAGAACCGCGGCCACGGCCGCGGACATAAGAGCTGCCATCAGGGCGGGATCAAGCCCTAGGGAGCCGAGACCGGGAAAACTTGATCCTGGGATTTGTGTGTGAGGCACCATCCCGGGGTGCGTGGGAAGATGGAAGTTGGAGCGATTGCATCCGTTGGAGCCCAATTCTCCCGCCAGCAGCCCCACAAACGCCAGCTTCGTCCACTGCCCGAGCCGGAAGGGCTGGAACAGTTGTTGCCTGGTGTGTTCAACGGCGGGCGTGATCGCGTCGACGGCGGAGATCGGCAACGGGCACCTCGGCTACAAACGGATTCAGCAGCAAGGTACTAAGAATTCACCTGCGGATCAAATAATTTCTGCGGCGCCATATTGCAGATTGTTCTATTTCTTCGCGTAGGTTTTCTCTTCGCCCGTCCGGCTGTTCATGACTGTAAATGTGCCATCGTCTTTGGCCAAGACCTTTATGTACTTTCCCTGGCAGTTTTCTTTCACATTGGCGATGCGCTCATCGGCAACGTTGTGATCGCGATCCGAGTCGGCGGCGTAGTGAAGCTGCCACAGGTCCTCCAGGCCGGGAGCATCGTGAACGATCTGCCAGGCTGCAGGGCTCGCGCCCTTGCGCGGACCGTTGTCAATGACTGCAACGCGCGGATGCAAGGCCCAGTCCAGAGCTCTTGGGTTGGACGAATCCGACCCGTGGTGCGTGACCAGAAAAACATCGACCGTGCCCACCAGATTATTGGGACAGGCGAGTTCGAGCTCTTTCTTCTTCGTCAGATCGGCAAGATCGAGAAAACGAAATTTCCCATAGGTGATCAAAACGCCCACGGACCGGGCATTCTCGGTGTTGTCAACATCGGCCGCAGGCTCTTTAGCACAAAGTGGATTCGCGTCTCCGGCTCCGGGCAGCGGGCTGGTGATGTGGTCCCCACCGGCGGCAAGAAATCGCACTTCGATGCCTTTGATGGGCAACTTCCATCCCGGCTTGACGATAACGTGCGCGTGGCCTTCGACAGTCCTCTCATAGGCCGCGTAGTCGGTACGGGTGACCTCGGAATCCTCCATATTCGGGCCATGGTCGAGGAATGTTGCGATCTTGATGCCGTCGGCCAGCTGCGGAACGCCGCCCACATGGTCGCGGTGGTAGTGCGTGATCAAAACGTAGTCGAGTTGCTGAATGCCGGCCTGGTGGGCAGCGGCGATGATGCGGTCGGCGTCGCGTCCCTCGTAACCGGGCCAGCCCGTGTCGATAAGCAGCGATTGGCCGGAAGGGCTTACGATCAGCGTGGATTGCCCGCCTTCCACATCGATGAAATAAATCTGCAGTGGTTTGGCGGTCGCAGCTGCGGCATGAGGCGATGCGAACGTCAGAACAACAAGGCTGAGAGCGAAGCTCAGGACTCGAGGCATGACGTGAACACCTGATCAGGACTTTGCCGAAGATTATGCCACGCTGCGGGAGGCGGTGGCTGTGGATGTCTCGCGCAGGGGTTGCTCAGGAAGAGTCCGCAACACCCGGGACGCCCTACCAGTCGTTATTGGACTTTTCGGACTCTCGCAGGGCGTTGGTGCGGTTGCGCTTCTTATAGGCCAGGTAAGTGATTCCCAGCGACATGAACATGGGAGGAACAATCAGCACAAGGATTCCGGTGCGCAGACCCTGAATGAGACGATGGCCGGCGCCCGCAGCCTGGGTGTAGCACAGAGCGCAGCTTTGGGCCTGGGCGAAGCCATTCGCCAACAAGACGAGACCGGTGAACAGGGCCGCTCTAAACGGATGAGAAAAAGCCATACATCACCTCTACTTACTTCGCAAAGCGCCGGGTAAATCTATTTCGCAAACGGACGCATCACCATCAGCCGGAAACTGTCCGCCCAGATCATGTTCAGCATGACCAGCACAAACAAGGTGCCGGGAATCAGCGCGAGCCGCAGCGTTGGTTTCTCGTCGCGCAGGTGCATAAAGAACATGACGGCGAGATAGCCCTGAATCACGGCCAGAATCAGCATGCGCCCCAGCGAAGGGCCCATCGCCATGGCCACGACCACCTGGATGACGGCAATGATAAGAATCACTGCGTAAACAATGTAAGTGGTTCCCATGCTGTTCGAGTTTTGCGCGCTCATTGTGTGCTCCCTTTGGTTGCCCGAGCTTGGTTATCTGAGGTTTCTTATCTGAACTAGCGCTTCATATTCAACAGGTAGATCAACGGCACGACGAACATCCAAACCAGGTCAACAAAGTGCCAATACAGCGACCAGATCTCAACGTGGCGGAAGGCGTAGCGCCCGGCCTTGTAGCCGGAGCCGACCACAAGCAGTGCGATCACGCCGCCCATGACGTGCGCCATGTGCAGACCGGTAACGGAGAAGAACGCGGCGCCAAACATGGGCGCGCCCCAGGGATTCTGGAACATGCGAGCCCCTTCGCCGATAAGAGACAGCCATTCCCGGATGTGCAGAACGGTAAACAGAACGCCGAGGCCGGCCGTGATGAGAGTCCAGCGGAACGCCGCGGCGCGATCGTCGCTCCGCGCGGCCTTGACGGCAAACAGTACCGTCAGGCTGCTGCTAACCAGGATGAAGGTCATGACCAGCGAGTTCCATATGCTGCCCGCTTCGAAAACCAGAGGCCAGTCCGCGGCCGAGTTGCGGATATACCCATATGCGAACAGGACCGCGCCGAACGTGCAAGCGTCGGAAATGATAAACAGCCACATCACGAGTTTGCTGGAAGGAATGGCAAACGGGCGTTCTTCCATCACTCCCGCGCCATGTCCGGCATGTTCCATCGTCGCTTCGCTCACGGTCCCTCCCCGGAGACTCAGGTTGAATGGCCTACAGCTTCAGCCACAAAACGAATAACAGATAAACCCACAATGCACCCATGAAATGCCAGTAATACGAGGTCGCGTCCACGGTGCTGCGGCGCAGAGGCAGCACGAGGGTACTCGATGCGGCGCTGCGGAACTTCACGATGACACGCGTCAAGCCCCCCAGGCCGCCCAGTACGTGAACTGCATGGACGCCGGTCAGCAGATAGAAAAAGGAACTGTTGGGATTGGTCGGCAGATAAAGGCCCTGTGCCCTTAACTGCAGCCATGCCACATACTGCCCCGCCACGAACACGAGGCCTAGCAGCAAGGTCGCGTTCAGCCAGAGCATGGCCGGAGCGCGGTCCCGTTGCTGCCCGCGCATCGAATCTGCGACGCGATGGCGGGCCAACTCCAGCGTGACGCTGCTCGCGATCAAGGCCAGCGTGTTGAACAGGAGAACCGGAGGTAGCGTGATATGGGTCCAGTCGCTGTAGCCGCTGCCTTCGCGCACGTAGAGCGCGCTGGTAAGTGCGGCGAACGTCATGGTGATAGCGGCCAGCCCGACCCAGATTCCGGTCCGAACGGGCTCACCTTTGGGGTCGGCTACGGCGCGCAGATCGCCCGTCTCCGGAACGAGTCCGCGGAAACCTCCGCCGCCGTTTCCGTCGTGCAAACGTTCTCGCTCTTCCTCTTCGTGTTGAACTGGCGGTGGTAACGTCGTTGCCATTGATGGTCCGATTCCCTCCCCTTACCTGATTCTTTGGCGCTCGTTATTTAGTGCCGAGTAATGCCGAGCTGTCGCATGTGAGCTACGGCGTTTCGCCGGCGCGTTCGGGCGAAGTCTGCATCAGGTAGTCGCCGGTGGAACTCTTCACACCGTACTGATACGGGTCGTGGTAAACCACCAAATGCTGGCCGCCGAAATTGTCGAACGGCGGCGGAGACGACGGCGTCGACCACTCCAGAGATGTGCACTGCCACGGATTCTCCGGCGCCTTCGGCCCTTTGAACCGGCTGTAGGCCAGGTTGGCGAGGAAGATCAGCTGCGCCGCACCGGTAAACAGAGCTGCGTAGGTAATGAACTTGTGCACTGGCACCAGCGGTACCAGGAAGTCGTCGGTGAATGCAGAGTAGCGGCGCACATTGCCCGCCAGCCCAAGGTAGTGGAAGGGCATGAAGATGGCATATGTGCCAATCAGGGTGAGGAAAAAGTGCCACTTCCCCAGCGTCTCATTCATCATGCGCCCGGTCATCTTCGGGAACCAGAAGTAAGTCGCGGCAAAGACGCCCATGATGGCGGCGACGCCCATCACCATGTGGAAATGGCCGACAACGAAGTATGTCGCGTGCAGGTAGATGTCAATCGTCGGTTGCGCCAGGAAAAATCCGCTGACGCCGCCCGAGACGAACATCGAGATGAACCCCAGGCAGAACAGCGACGCGGAGTTGATCCGCAGGTTTGAGCCATACAGGCTGCCCAGCCAGATCAGCGTCATGATCGTGGCGGGAATCGTGATCATCAACGTGGGGAACGAAAACACCAGCGCCGAGAACGGATTCATACCGCTCAGGAACATGTGGTGTCCCCACACCATGTAGCTGAGGAAGCCGATCGCCATCATGCAATAGATGATGACTTTGTGGCTCAACATGTTCTTGCGCATGTTACAGATCAAAATGTGGCTGACGATGCCGATGGACGGCAGAATGGCGATGTAGACCTCAGGATGGCCAAAGAACCAGAACAGGTGCTGCCATAGCAGCGGCGAGCCGCCCTGGTGGTTCTGCAGATGATCACTGATGTTCAGCCCCGAAGGAATAAAGAAGCTGGTGCCGGCGATGCGGTCCAAAACCAGCAGCAGGCATGCCGGCAACAGCACGGCGAAGGCCAGCAGTGCTATGCAGGAGGTGATGAACCACGCCCAGCTCACAATCGGCATACGCGCCAGAGTCATACCCTTGGTGCGCAGATCGAGTGTAGTGGAGATGAAGTTCAGCGCACCCAGCAGGGAGCCGATGCAGAAGATGAAGATGGAAAGGCCCCACAAGGTCTGCCCCACGGCTTGTCCCGGGCCGGAGTCTCCACCAACGGCGCTCAGCGGAGCATAAGCGGTCCAACCGGAAAGCGGCGGCCCGTCGCCCACGAAGAACGCCGCGATCAGCACAAGGAATCCAACGAGGGTAGTCCAGAACGACATCATGTTAAAGCGGGGGAAGGCCATATCTTCGGCGCCGATCTGGATGGGCAGGAAGTAATTGCCGAAGGCGGCGAAAGGCGCGTTGGTCAGCACGAAAAAGACCATCAGCGTGCCGTGCATAGTCATGAGCGAGAGATAGTACTCGGGCGTCATCACCCCGCCCGGCGCGCCCACCTTCGAGAGCAGCTGCAGCCCCGGGATCGGCCAATTCGGCGCGATCAGGTGAATTCGCATGAGCCAGGACAAGACCATCCCCACGATCACTGCAACCAGGGCTAGGGCGAAATACTGCAGGCCGATGATCTTGTGGTCGAGGCTGAAAATGTACTTGCGGATGAAACTAGTCGGTGCGGCATGTACTGCGTGTGCGGACGCCTCAGACATTGCCTTTTCCCCTCTTTTCGCCGTTAGTCGTTCGTTGTTCGTCGTTGGTCGTTAGCCCTTCGAAGTTGCTCCGAAACCGATAGAGCACCCTACGCTCTCGCAAACGGCCGATGACGGTTCTCTAGCTCGACTGCGCCTTCAGCCACTTATCGAAGTCTTCCTGCGACATCACGTTCAAATAGGCTTTCATGTTGTAATGACCAAGGCCGCAAAGCTGCGTGCAAACGATTTCGTACTTGCCGACCTTGGTAGCCGTGAAATGGAGCGAAAGATCGAGGCCAGGAACGAAATCCTGCTGAATGCGCATCTCGCGGATGTAAAAGGAATGGCCCACATCCTTGGCGTGCATCATCAGGTGGATTTCTTTGTTGACGGGGATGACAAACTCTCCAGACTGGATGTCGTCGCGAGCAGCAACGTCGTTTTCCGGATCGAGACCAAAATAGTTGGCGTTTCCTTCATCAATTTTTTCCGGATGAAGGCCGCCGAATTTTCCATCGGGACCGGCGTAGTGGAAGTAGAAGGCGAACTGCCCGGCCTGGACCTGGATGGGCAGTGCGTCGGGTGATGCCGGCTGGAAGTAAACCGTGGCCCACGCCTTGGTTCCGATGGCGCCAAGAGCGATGGCCTCGGCTCCGACAAGCAGGAGGGCCGCCAGCACGAGGTACTTGGCACCACCGGGAAAATTCTTGAGCGGTCCGTCCTTACGTCCGCCAAACTGCCACACGAAGAAGCCCAGCACCAGTTGAGCCGCGAGGAAAGACAAGCCGGCCTCGACCATGGTCTCGTCCATCTGCTTGTCGATCTCCGCACCGTGCGTGGAGATGTCTTCCGGCGGAGCCACCGTGGCACCCAGGAAGGTATGGGTAATGATGGGAACTGCTGAGGCCAACGCAATCACGATGATCAACACCGCAAATAACTTGCCCATGTTCCCTCGCAAGCGCTCCGGCTTGCCCGGAGCGTTGATCTGCAATTCGACCCTTCACACGGACGAAGACACAGACGTGCGATGGTTAGTACGGCTTCAGCGCAAAACTGAAGTCCAGGGTCTTGGTTTCGTTGCCGGTAATGGTCACGTCCTGGGTTTTGGTTTCTCCGCTACCGCTGCTTCCCTCGTGCCAGGCTGTGATCGTGTATTTGCCCGGCGGCAGGTTGGGCAGCGTGTACGCTCCATCACCGGAGGTGATTGCGAAGTGATTGGTCTTGAGTACCGCGAACCAGCCGTGCATCCAGGGATGGATATTGCACTTTACCTCGACGAACTCCGCCTGATCCCATTTGTCCTTGATCGGCGGACTGCCCGGCGGCTGAGATTTATTCCACTCGCGGTTGACCTTGGCGAGGGGATGAATGTTGTGAGAGGTTTGGTCTTCGTTGAGCACGTCGAGTTCCTGGCCGGTGTGCATGGCCAGAACGTGCGGCATGTATTGACACCCTTTCTGGGTGAAGGTGACGGCTTGAGCCGGGGCGTTGGCTTCATCGGCGCCAGCGGAGACGTAAACCACGACGTTGTCCAAGCTATTGTTGGCGCCGGTTACTACGCCCTCGGTCATGACGGGAGTCGCGTGCTGCTTGGCGCAGGTTGGTTCCTTCGACATGTCGATGGGGCGCTGTTTCGCCGGAGTTCCGGTATAGGTCACTTTGCCGCTGATCGTTCCGCTGAACATCAGGGCCGGACTTACTACCAGTGCTAGTAGTGTCACGAAACACTGCCGCGTGCGCATGGAATGCCTCCTAAAGAAATGTGTTCTACTTTCCGCCGCCGGTCGTCTTGGCATCAGACGGGACCGCCGGTGCTTCGGCTTGTTTCTCGACGTAAGCGGGAATTTTTCCTCCCGCCGCATTCAGCACGTCGTTCTCTTTGCTGTGACGGTGCACCTGCAGGACTCTCAGAAAATGCACCAGGTCCCATGCGTCGTTCGGCTGAATCACATCGGCGAACGACGGCATCGGAGTTCCATCCACGCCGGTCATGAAGATTTTGTAGATGTCCGCGTTGGTCGAGCCGCACTTGAAACGGGAATCGTCCTTGCCGGCGGCGAAATTGTAGGGACGGATGGGATTGTCCTGGCTATCGGTCAACGTTGACGCGGAGGGCCCATCGCCCTTGCCCTGCGGGCCGTGACACTTCCAGCATTCGAGTTTGGTGAACAGAGCCTTTCCGTGTGAAATGCTCTCAATCGTCACCGCAGGCTCAGGCGGGATCTTGATCGGATCGCCCGGCTTTTCCTTCTGCCAGCGCGGCGAGAAGGTCTTGATGTATGCCACCAGATCAACCTTCTGCTGCTTGGTGAAGGTATTCCAGATCGGCATGTTGGAGTTGGTCAGACCGCGGCCGATGGTGTCGAACAAATCTCCATCGGTGGGAAGGGTGCCGGTCGGCGTGGAACGGCACTTGAACGTGGCCAGCGTGAAGTTGCGTGGTTTCGGATCGAGCCAGGGCGTGTTCTCGCCCTGCCCGTCGCCCAGTTCGCCGTGGCAGCCGGCGCAATAGCGTCGATAGTCTGACTCGGCGTCGGCGGAGTGGCCGGTGATATTGCCAATATGGCTCTCCATCATTTTCACCGGCTCGGGTGGATGTGGTCCCACGTCCGGCACCTCTTGCGCTCGCGCCACGCTGAATCCTGCCGCGAGAATGAAACTGAGAATCGCGCTGACCGAGTGCGTTGCTTTCATATTGTTCATTGGCAGCATCCTCAAAGTAATTTTCCCGCCGGACGAACCGGCGTCTCATTCTCGTTAGAAATCGAGGTCAAAACCGATCAACAATTCGCTGACGTTCAGTGCAGTTCCGTCGGGCGCGATGCCGTCGGTATGCAGCCAGTTGTATTCGTTATGCCACGCAAAACCGGCGCGGCTGGTCATGAAGGGGTTGTAGCGGTATCCGATGGTGTAGGTTGAGACGTTGCCCAGGTTGGACGGCATCGGGCCCGCGAATCCGTTCGTTGGGCCGGTTGCCGGGGCCACGTACCCGGCACCATTGGCCTGACGTGACATGCGCAACACCTCATAGCGGCCGATGAAGATCAGCTGCGGGCTGTAGACGTAATGCGGCTCGAAGAGCACGCCGTTCCAGGTGGGTGCCTGCGAACCGGTGGGCAGCACTGTTCCCGGGACATTGTTGGCAGGACAACCCGTCGAAGTGATGCAGCCGGCGGCGCCATTCCCGTTAACCGCGATGGCATTACCGTAACCTTGACCGAACCAGGCATTATCCCAGCCATGCTGGGTGACAACCTGCAGATCGAAATGCTGGCCAAAGTAGAACTGCCCGACGAAACCGGCGCGGTAAAACGACTTGTTGCCGATTCCTGCGCCCGCGATGGGGACTCCGCCGGCTGTGGGATAGTACGTCGATGCCTGCCCGACCATGGCGTAGGCACCGATGCGCTGAACTCCCATTCTGCCCGCATCAAACGCCTGGCTGGCGGTGAAGAATCCCGTGTAGGCATTGGCGGTGGTCACCAGGTTCACGTTGCCATCGCTCGAACTCAGCAGCGAAGCCGAATACCGCGTGCGGTCGTCATTGGAGTGACCGAGCAGCTCGAGACCCAGCTGGTTGTCCCCGATCGCACCCATGATGTTGCCGTCCCCCACCGGCAAGAAGTGATAGAGCTGATAGATTCCGCCGTTTCCGGTCAGGGTCAAGATGCGCTTTTCGGAAAGCAGGTTGTCGAGTTCGAAGCGGCCCAGCTTGAGGTTGAGCCAGGGACTGCCGAAAAGGTTATCCAGACGCCCCATCACGGTCTCGAAGTGGAAGGTTGCCGTCGGATCCGAAGAAGGCAGCACGTAAAACGAAATGTTCTTTTCCAGCGTGCCCCCGGTGTGGAAGTCGAGCCCGCTCAGATCGAATCCAGAACTGGTGATCCTCGTCTGGGTGGAGGCGCCCGTTGCGACGCCGCCCGAATACACATCCTCCGTGTTCTTGCCCGTGCTGAGGCGGTGCCAGATCGGCGTGATGCGGAACGTGACCGGCCAATAACCTGGGTTCTGCCAGATCGGAGCGTCGCGGTCGTTCATCAGCTGATAGCCGTTGTCTTTGAACTTCTGGCCGAAGTAGTTCAGCATCGGCCAGGACTCGTGACAGGCTGAGCAGCGCAGGCCGTACTTGCGGGCAAAGGCAGGCAGGGCATTGGCGCGCTGATTGCCGGTGAGCGTTACAAACACGACAATCAGCGCTGCGGTTATAAGGTATCGAACGGACGGATTCCGGGAAAGGCAAGACTGCGTGCCGATACGCATGCCGAGCTCCTCATGGCAACTCTATGTTGAACACAACCTGGTGTTGAACAAAGCCCGCATCCCACGAATGCAGGGACAAGTGTTTGACAGCGGCGACGAAGTTGGCTGTCTGCGGAACCCCTTCCGCAGACTGTTTCGCGCTGTTTCGCGCGAAGTAGGAGCGCGTGAAGTTTTCACCTTCTGTGACGATCCTACGACCGTACCGGAGTAGCCCGCCACAGGTCCTACCACCGTACCGGGGCGGAATCCTACTACGGGTCCGCAGCGAGTTGCAAGAGGGTCTTGACATTTTTTTGACATTGTCTCCGGGCAAGGCCGTGCCGGGGCAATCGGCCGAGGCGGATGCCACATTGTGGCGAGCCGCAGGTTGACAGATCGGGAAGGAGTTGAGAATCTTTGCTTCGAAAGGAGCTTCATGCAGAAGCCGAAGCCCCAACCTGAGAGGCGGCTCGCCATCGGCGGCCAGCAGTCAGGCCCATTGTGCCTGTGGAAAGCCGCGCTGGCACTGGTCTGCGTGCTAGCGGCGTCGCCTCTTGCCGGTCGCCAAAAGGACGCCATTCAATGGGGAATGGGGCTGATTGTCAACCTGCCGTTTCCCGAAAGCGAGGTCGCGCAGGTCGTACAGGACGTAGCTCAGAATGGAATCGTCCGCGGAACCAAAGAATACAACAAAGACGAATATGTTACGGGCGCAGCGGCGGTCGGCTCGACGCGGGTGTTTCCCGAAAAGGCCGAAGGCAAGGTCTTCTACAAGGTTCGCCTGAAGGCGCTCGATCCGCGCAACTTTAAAGACAGCGGCGACGTTGGCACGCTGGCCGTGCGTTACGTGCTGCAACCGCAGGGTGAGAAGAACACTGTACTGCGCATTGACGCGCGCTTCGTTGAGGATTTCCGCCGTGTCTCACACCTCAGCAACGGCAGTGTGGAAAGCGCCGAGTACAAGGACATCCATGATCGCCTCGACGCGATCGAGTCAATGAGAGCAACGACCGCCGAAGCGGAAAAGGAAAAGCAGGAGTACCGGGCGAGAAAGCAACAGCTCGCGCCCATGAATGAGTCTGGATCGTCGAGTTCCGCGTCGAGCGGCGAATCGAGCAGCGCGGCGCCGGTCCCGGAGAATGTGAGCGTAACCGCAGCGCGCCCCAACGCAGGCACTCCAGTCGTTCCGCAGACACTCGAAGAACATGTCAAGGATCTTCGCCGGCAAGTCGAGCGGACCGTAAAATCACCCGGCGCGCCACTGAAATCGGCGCCGTTCAACACGGCGAGCACATTACAGACTCTGCCCGCGGGCACCGAAGTCCTGATCGTGATTTCGACGCCCTATTGGCTGGGAATTGAAACCCACGATGGCCAGCACGGATGGATGTTGCGCGACCAGTTGGAGTCACTGCCATGACGCCGGTGGCTCGCCTGCAGCGCCGAGTGGCGCCTTGCGCCATCGCTGCGATCCTCATCGCGGCAGCAGCTTGGGCGCAAG
The DNA here is from genome assembly GCA_964407245.1 of uncultured Acidobacteriaceae bacterium. Taxonomy (GTDB): domain Bacteria; phylum Acidobacteriota; class Terriglobia; order Terriglobales; family Acidobacteriaceae; genus Sulfotelmatobacter. The sequence goes on along the minus strand of CAYOUY010000370.1, from coordinate 16,511 downwards.
ACGGCCCCCACGAGCGCGTATTTCCGCAAACCAGAAGCACCGTAGAGAAAGTTCTTCTGACTTTGCAAACGAGTCTGGCCGGCCACCTGCCAACTCTTGAGGGATTCGCGAAGGCGGGAGATCGCCCGCTCGAACGCTATCAGCGCGGCTATTACCAGACTACGGTGCAGGTCACCGCGATGCCCGACGGAAGTTCGTTGGTACGGGCCACTTCGAAAGTGACCGCCTGGTATTCCGATCCAGCGGGATTCCATTCTGGATATCAGTTGCTCACGTCCAACGGGCGCATCGAGGAGGATCTGCTCGACCAATTGGCCGAGCAACTTGCCCGTCTGCCGGGGGAGCAAGCCAACCCAACTGCACCTGTCCCAGGATCAAAGTTCCCCGCCGAGACGCCTGGGACGTCAGGTGCTGTCTTCCGCCCGCCTGATAAGGGTAACCGCGCCAATCCCTCCGCTTTAACATCGAAGCCGGTTGCCCCCGCGCCACCGCCGACCGGATCAGACATTTCGGCTCCGTCAGCGGTTTCGCGCACTGAAGAATTCGCCGCATCGTCCAACCCGAGTTTGAATTCAGCCGCGCGCGCAAATGCGCACGACTCGACGAATCCGCCGCAACCCGGCCTGAATCAACCAAACAGCGACAAGGCAACTAATGCCCTGCGGGCCGAGGCCGAGAATCTGGAGGAGACCCTCAGGAATCAGGCTCACCCCAACAATCTCGTGGCAGTTAGAAAATCGGGGACTCCGGTGGTAAGCTCACCCAGCATCACGGCAAAGCCACTATTTCTGGCCAGTATGCACGATGAGTTTGAGTTGCTCGACTTCAATCGCGACTGGGTGCACGTGCGCATTTCCGGTCTTTCGCGCGGCTGGATCTGGCGCGACAGCATCGAGATGCCGAATGGCATCCCAGACACCGTTGTGCAGAAGGGTCCGGCACCGGCAGCGGCGGCCGATCTGTTCCGCGTTGTGCGGGAAGAAACGGCGCCGTTCCCTGGCGACTGGGAGCCGCTTCGCGGCAAGACCGTGAAAATTCTTTCCGTGCAGAAGGCTGACGAAAATGCCAAAGACACGGGCCCGACCGAACGCCTTGCCTACGCAAAGTTTCTCTTCGACAAAAGCTATACGGAGATAACGCGGAAAGTGGCAGCCCAGAAGACGCAGGAGTTGACCGGCATCGTGCTGATTTTTGATTCCGCGGACGGTGGCATGATCGCGGCGACCATGGCAGCTTTGCAACAGTGGAAGGCAGGTGCGCTGTCGGATTCAGCCCTCTGGCATAAGTGCTTCTTTGATCCTCCGGAAACTTTTGATTCGGCGGGAACTTCCGGGAGCCAGTAGCAACAGCGAGCAATCGACACCCGCGTGTGATAGGTTGGATGCAGGTACGCGATTGCGTTTTCACTTGACTTTAGAATGCCTTCGGAGTACCTATGCAATCCTTGAGCACGTAACGGCGTGGGGCTTTGCGTGTCTTTTTCCGGTGATTCAACTCTAAGGGAATAATACGGCCTAATTCATGAGCACTACGACACTGCCTCTTTCTGGTTTGCGCACCCGAACGGTTTCCCTGCTTCGCGACTATGCCGACCTGACCAAACTGCGCGTCACCACGTTGATCGTGATGACCGCGTGGTGTGGATACTTCTTCGGCGCGCACAAAGCGGGCGTATCCTGGTTTAGCTTTGGGCTATTCCACGGTCTGCTGGGCATTGGACTGGTTTCCAGCGGCACTGCCGCGCTGAATGAAGTAATGGAGCACGACGTGGACGCGAACATGCGCCGCACGGCGCAGCGTCCAATTCCGTCGGGGCGTATGAGCTTGTGGCATGCCGGAATCGTGGGCGTGCTGGCGGCCGTGGGAGGCTCGATCTATCTTGCCGTGTTCACGAACCCGCTGACCGGGCTGCTCACGTTCCTGACTTCCGTGGTGTATCTGGCCGCTTACACGCCGCTGAAGCGCATTTCTCCGATTTGCACGTTCGTAGGGGCTTTTCCTGGAGCCATGCCGGGCGTGCTGGGCTGGACGGCTGCGCGCGGTCAACTGGAGTGGGGCACGCTGGTGCTTTTCGCCATCCTCTTCGTGTGGCAGTTTCCGCACTTCTTTTCGATCGCGTGGCTCTACCGCGAGGACTATGCCCGCGGCGGAGTCCGCATGCTGCCAGTCGTGGAAGAAGACGGGCGCTCGACCAAACGCCGCATCCTGCTCTATTCGGTGGCGCTGATTCCCGTCAGTGTGCTGCCCAGCCTCATGGGCATGGCCGGCAGAATCTACTTTGTGGGCGCGGTCGCGCTCGGTTTTGCGCTGCTGTATTTCGGGATTCGCCTCGCCTTTCAGAACATGCCTTTGGCCAGCGCGCCTTCGAAGATGCGGGCCCGCCACGTACTGCAGGCAACAGTGATCTACCTGCCGATCCTCTTCGCTCTGATGATGGGCAACTCGCTGCGGTAGGATAGCGGACCACTACAAGCCGTCCAATTATCGGCACTTATCGGCACCGCATCAGTATCTTAACTTTAAGCTATTAAATGCCGAGTCCCTCCATCTGGATACGATGCGGGACGGCTAAGCGGGAAATTCCCAGCCTTCTTCCTTCATTTTGCGATTGGTCCAGCGCTGGAGCTGTTCGAAAAGAGCGGGCTCGATTACCACGAAGCGCAGGCCGACGCGACCCTCCTCACCGATCCACATCAAGCGCGCCCTGGCCTGGAATGCTACGTCGCTGTCAGGCAGAACGAAACTGGCATCGAGCAAGCCGGAAAGGCGCAGCGGTTCCTTCACTTCCGCCAGCCCAAGACCTCCTGTGCTCAGGTTCACCGCCTGCACCGAAACCTGCTCGCCCTTGGCATTGGTGATCGTGACCGGAATCTGAACGCGGGCGCGGAAGAATTTCTGTTGTTGATTGCTGATGAAGCCAAGGGTTGCGTTCGTGTCTCCGGGAGCAACGCTGATGTTGTATTCCTTGAGCTTGCGGCTGAGAGTGCGCCGGGAAATCCCGAGTTGTTCGGCCGCCTGGGCACGGTGTCCGCCGGTGCGCTCCAGAGCCTTGATGATCATCTGCTCCTCCATGCTGTCAAGGTTGCCGACCGGCATGGACGCAGTCTGACGAAGTGCGGCGGGTTCGCCCGTGAGGGCGCTGCTCAGGCGCGGGAAGTCGATCTCTGTCTCGGTGGACTCCATGGCCAGTTTCGCGACCAGGTTGCGCAATTCACGAATGTTGCCCGGCCACGGATGCGACAGCAGCGCGGAAATGGCCTGCGCGGAGAAATGTTTGTCCGCAGCTTTGAGACTGAGGAAATGCTCCGCCAGAGCCACAATGTCTTCGGGCCGTTCGCGCAGCGGAGGAACGCGTAGGTGAAACTGACTGAGCCGGTGGAAGAGATCCTGACGAAAGCGGCCTTCGGCAACGGCGGCTTCGAGATTCTGATTGGTGGCCGCTACCACGCGGACATCGACTTTGATCTTGCGGTGTCCGCCGAGGCGATAGAACGGCTGGCCATCGAGCACGCGCAGCAGCTTCACTTGGGTGTGCAATTGCAATTCACCGATTTCGTCCAAGAATAAAGTGCCTTTGTCGGCCAGTTCGAAGAGTCCCGGTTTCGACGAGTCGGCTCCGCTGAACGCGCCTTTCTCATAGCCGAAGAGTTCGCTCTCGACCAGGTTCTCCGGCAGTGCGGCGCAGTTGATGTCAATCCAGGGGCGGCTGCGTCGATGCGAGGATTCGTGAATCGTGCGGGCGATGAGTTCCTTGCCGGTGCCAGTCTCGCCCGTGATCAAGACGGTTTCTGAGTGCTCCGCGACACGATCCACCAGACCCATGAACTTGTGCATGACGGGGCTGGCCAGGATGAACTGCGTGTCGTCGATTTTGCGGGATGTGACACCGGGGGTCGCGGCTCTTGTGCTTCCAGGCTGCGCTGACGGGAGTGCCCCTTTTGCCCGTTCCTTCACCGGCTGAATAACGGCGACGATGGCGGAAGGCTGGCCGGAGGAATCGCGCAGCAGTGTCGTTGTAAGGTCGATCGTAAAGCTGCCGCCGGACTTGGAGCGCGCCAGGATTGTGGCGTGATACTCGCCGCGAGTCCTGACCGCGGTCAAAATGTCCTGGTCGATGTTACGGGCTTTCCGCGCAATTCCTTCCTCCGAAATAGCAAACGAAGCAGAGAAACTCTGGCCCATCATCTCTTGCGCCGAATAGCCGAAAAGATCCGTAAAAGCCTGATTACAGGCGCTGAGGGATCCTGAGGGGTCCGCGAAGCAGACGGCCATTTCCGTTGAGGGTTGAGGTAGGAGAGCGCTCTGTCCGGCGGCGGGCGCGGTGCCAGTTCGCGCGTTGCCGAGCGGGGAGTGCTGGTCCGAGTTGCGATTGGACGACGGCATTCAGGGCGTTTGGAGTCGATGTTGACACAAGGGACGGGCTTCAACCGAGAACCGCCTTACGGGTCGCGTAACGAAGGTAATCCGTCGGCCTCAAGCAGGAGAAGAAATTTCCTGAACGGGCAAGCCAACATGGGTGGCATAGCGCGAACGGGCCATTACCTCGGTAAGCTTCTGACGGCCTGATCCTTGACCTACGATTCCTGCAAGGCCCCGGGACGGAAGTGTGTCCGCGGGCCGGCACGGACCGCAGAGTCCGGGCGCGGCGGGTGATTTTGTCTTCGCTGGCGATAGCGAGGGCGTGGCTAAGGAACGCATTTCCAGGCCCAGAGGGCCGCAGCAGTCAAGGTGTTGATGAAACTAGCGGCGGATGAGCTCTCAGTGAAGACCAAGGCCTTTGTCGCGGTCACCGTGTCGCTTGGCATCGTGGTGCTGGCGCTGGCGTTGCCCCACTGGCAGTCGCACGACCTGGCGCGATTCGTTTGCTACCTGCTGGTGGCCGTGCTTGCGTCGGGATTGAAGGTGCAACTGCCGGGCATCGACGGCACCATGTCGGTGAATTTCCTGTTCATCTTGCTGGGCGTGCTGGAGTTGAGCCTTCCCGAAACTCTGGTCATCGGTTGTACCGCGAGCCTGGTGCAAAGCGTTTGGCAACTGCGCAAACGGCTCGATCCGATAAAAGTTCTTTTCAATGTCGCCGGCATGATGGCCAATGCCAGCGCGCTGACGTATGTCACTTACCACTGGCTCTCGGCCCGTGCCGGAGGGAACAGACCGTTTCTCCTGATGGTGGCGGCGCTGGTGTTCTTCTTCGCCAACACCCTTCCCATCTCGATGGTGATCGCGCTGACCGAGGGCAAGTCTGCGCGCCGGGTATGGTCGGAGTGCTACTTCTGGTCGTTCCCGTACTACCTGGTCGGAGCGGCAGCGGTGGGGCTGGTCGGGTTTATCAATCGCTCGGCTGGTTGGGAAACCTCGCTGCTGGTGTTGCCGCTGATTTACTGGGTCTACCGCTCGTACCGCCAATATCTCGGCCGTCTGGAAGCGGAAAAACAGCGGGTCGAAGTGGAGAAGCGTCACGTCGAGGAGATCGCGTCGCTGAACATGCGCACGATTGAAGCGCTGGCGCTGGCCATTGAGGCCAAGGACCACACGACGCACACCCACCTGCAGCGGGTGCGCACCTACGCGCTGGAAGTTGCCAAGGAATTGAATCTGCCGGAAGACGAAACTGAGGCGTTGCGGGCGGCTGCCTTGCTGCACGACATCGGGAAGCTGGCCGTGCCCGAACAGATCATCAACAAGCCGGGAAAGCTGACGCCGGAAGAGTTCGAGAAGATGAAAGTGCACCCGGTAGTGGGGGCGGAGATTCTGGAGCGCGTCGCATTTCCCTATCCGGTAGCGCCGATCGTGCGTTCGCACCACGAAAGGTGGGACGGCACGGGATATCCGGAAGGATTGGCGGGGGAGCAAATTCCCATGGGAGCGCGCATTCTGGCCGCCGCCGACTGCCTGGATGCGCTTGCCTCGGACCGGCAATATCGCCCGGCGCTGCCACTTCCCGAAGCGATGTCACGGCTGAAGGAGCGCGCGGGAAGCTGGTTCGATCCACAAGTTGTCGACGTTCTCGAGCGGCGTTATCAGGAACTGGAGCATCTGGCCAAGACGAATGAGGAGACCGCCGCGCCACAGGGACTCTCGAAGTCTGTACGCGTAGAGCGAGGCATGGCGCCTGCCGCCGGCTTCGAGCGTTCCGAACCGATGAGCGGGCCGGACAACTCGGACTTCCTCTCACTGATCGCTTCGGCGCGGCAGGAAGCGCAAACCATGTTCGAACTGAGCCAGGATCTGGGCGTGTCGCTCAGCCTGAGTGAGACCCTTTCGGTGCTCTCGATGCGGCTGCGGCGCATGATTCCCTACGACTCGATCGCCGTGTTCGTCAATCGCAATGGCTGGCTGCTGCCGGAGTTGGTCAGCGGCGAGAATTTCCGCGCGCTGTCGTCGTTGAAGATTCGCGTGGGCGAGGGTTTGTGCGGATGGGTAGCGGAAAACTGCAAGCCGATCGTGAACGGGAATCCGGAAGTGGAGGCCGGATACGTCGTCGACCGCGACAAGCCCGCAGCGCTGCAATCCGCGCTGGCCGTGCCGTTGGAGGGGCTCAACGGAGTCGTCGGCGTGCTGGCCATGTATCACGCCAACCGCGACGCGTTCACTCCCGATCACCTGAGAATCCTTCTGGCAGTGGCGTCGAAAGTGGCGATGTCGGTGGAAAACGCCCTCAAGTATCAGCAGGCGGAAAGTTCTGCCACGACTGACTATCTGACCGGTCTTCCCAATGCGCGCTCGCTTTTCGTGCACCTGGCACAGGAGGTGGCACGGAGTCGGCGCATGAAGACGCCGCTCGCGGTGATGGTGTGCGACATCGACGGATTCAAGCAGATCAACGATTCCTTCGGACACGTCGAAGGCGACAAATTACTGCGCGAGTTCAGCACTCGCCTCAAAGACGCCTGCCGCGGTTACGACTACGTCGCGCGCATGGGCGGAGACGAATTCGTCGTCACCGCTCCGGGTCTGACTTTCGCAGCGGCCCGGGAAAAGGCGGAACGTCTCAATCAAGCCGCCATCGAGGCGGGACAACACGTCTGCGGGCGCGATCTCATCACGCTCAGCGTGGGAACGGTGTTCTGTCCGGAGGACGGATTCGACGTCGAGCGACTGTTGGCCGAAGCCGACCGCCGCATGTACGCCATGAAGCAGATCCACCACGCGGAAGCCGCCGCGCGCGAGCAGGAGATGAAAGCGCGCGGGGCCTCAATGAGATAACCCATGCCGAGGCACAGAGAACTCGCATCCAGCCTGTTGCTGCGGAAAGTTGCCCGCCACGGCCTAGCCTTGGTGGCGACCGTTTTGCTCGGAGGATTCCTGGCGGCGGTTCTGGTCCGGCTGGCGCCGGGTTTCGAGGTCGATGAGCAGCAGCTCGACCCGCGGCTGAATGCCGAGAGCGTTCACGCGCTGGTTCAGGCACGTGCCGCACAGCGCAACATCCTCTCTTTCTACTTTCATTCCCTCGAGCGTGCCGTTCACGGCGATCTTGGAACTTCGATTTCCCTGGGCCAACCTGTCAGCACGCTGCTGCGGAACCGCGCTCCCCTCACGCTGCGGTTGGTCGCGCTCGGGCTGCTGCTGAGTTGGGCAGCCGCAATGGCTCTAGCCCTCAGCGCAGCATGGCTGCGTGTTTCGGCCTACGACGCGATGACCACGACACTCAGCGGAACTTTTCTTTGTATTCCGGCAGCCGTGCTGGCGCTCTTGTCGGTGCTGTGGAACGTGCCCGGCGCGCTGGCCATCGCGCTGATCGTGTTTCCGCGGGTTCACCGCTATGCTCGCAACCTGCTGGCGAAGGCGTATAGCCTGCCTCACATCATTACGGCCCGCGCCAAAGGCCTGAGCGAGTCGCGGATTTTATTTTGGCACGTGGTTCCGGTCGTCGCACCGCAGTTGCTGGCTGTGGCCGGAGTCTCGGCCAGTATCGCGGTTGGTGCAGCGATTCCGGTGGAAGCGTTGTGCGGGCTTGCCGGAGTGGGGCAACTGGCGTGGCAGGCAGCTCTGGCGCGCGATCTGCCCTTGCTGATGAACGTCACCATTCTCGTGACGCTGGTAACCTTGCTGGCCAATTCCGGGGCCGATGTAATCGGACATGTGCTGCGGAGTCAGGAAGCATGAGGCTGCTCCGCGCCATGCTCGGCACCAGGCTCAGAAACAACGCGTGGCGCACGCTGGCGTGTGCGGTTTTGCTGTTCGTCGTAGGCGTGTCGCTGGCGGCAAACTGGCTGGCGCCTGCGGGATACACGAAGCAGTATCGCGAGGCCCCGGACGCGGCCCCTTCGCGGCAACACTGGCTGGGGACGGATGAGATCGGGCGCGACCGCTTTGCGCGTGTTCTGTATGGCACGAGAATTTCGCTCTTGCTGGCGCCGGCTGCGGCGCTGCTTTCGACGCTAATGGCCGCGCTGATCGGCGGGCTCGCGGGATATCTGGGCGGCGCGTCGGCGCGCGCGGCGATGGCAGTGACGGATTTGTTTCTGTCGTTGCCCTGGTTGTTTTTATTGATCACGGTCCGTGCGGTCATGCCGCTGAATGTGTCGCCGCTGGCTTCCGTGCTGGTGACCTTCCTGTTGTTGGGGCTTCTGGGGTGGACCAGCGCGGCACGGGTTCTGTGTGCGACAGCGGGGTCACTGCGAAACTCCGATTTCGTGCGTCAGGCACGTGCCTCGGGAGTCCGTGCGTCACGCCTGTTTTGGGTGCACGTCTTGCCTAACCTGAAGCCTGTGCTGTACGCGCAATTTTGGATTTCGATTCCGGTGTTTATTTTGAGTGAGGCGAACCTTGGGATCTTGGGACTGGGCGTCGCCGAGCCATTGCCGTCGTGGGGAAGTTTGCTGAAAGAACTGGAAGGACTGGTCTCGGTGGGCGATGAACCGTGGAAGTTCGTTCCTCTGGTGTTGCTGGTGGTGGTGGTGACGTCATTTCAATTCGTGCTTTCCGAGCAGGAGCAGGCGGCCGCTTAAGCCGCCGGGGAGGGCGGCAGTCATGGTAACGAAGTGGAGAAAGGCAAATCTGGTTGCGGCGCTCTGCGTATTCCTTGGGGGCGTGGCAGCGGCTCAGGGTGGGGGGGAACTACGCTTCTGTCTGCACTCCGAGCCGAAAACATTTGATCCGCTGAAAGTGGAAGATGACGCCTCGGTGTCGATCCGGTATTTAACCGGGGGCGTGCTGCTGCGCATTAACCGGCAGACGCAGGCGCTGGAGCCAGAACTGGCGCAGTCGTGGAAAGTTTCGAAGGACGGGAAGCAGATCACGTTCAAGCTGCGCAGCGGAATCGCGTTTTCCGACGGCACGCCGTTCTCGGCGGAAGACGTCGCTTACACCGTGCGGCAATTGATGGATCCGGCATTGCACTCGCCTACGGGAGATTCCTTCCGATCCGGGCCCGGCAATGTCGAAACCCGCATCATTTCTCCGACCGAAATTTCGATCACCTTCCCGGCGCCGGTGGCCGGACTCGACCGGCAATTCGATCAGGTGGCAATTCTCTCGGCGCACTCGCCGAAAAAAGAAATGGCTGTGCTCGGACCGTTCGTGGTCTCCGATTACAAACCCGGAGCCACTGTGCTGCTCGTGCGCAATCCCAATTACTGGAAGACGGATGCGCAGGGCAAGAGGCTGCCCTATCTCGATTCGATCCGGCTGGATATTCAGCCCAATCGTGACGTGGAGATGTTGCGCTTCCGGCGCGGAGAAGTCGACCTGATTAACTCGCTGGACAGCGAATATTTCGACAAGCTGTGGCAGACGGCGCCGCAGGTCGTGCACGACGCCGGACCGTCGCTCGACAGCGAGCAGATGTGGTTCAACGAGGTCGAGAAAAGTCCTCTGCCTGCATACAAGAAGACCTGGTTCCGCTCGGCAGCTTTTCGCCGCGCGATTTCCGAGGCGATCAACCGCGAGGATTTGAGCCGCGTCGTATTTCGCGGGCACGCGCAACCGGCAGTCGGCCCGATCTCGCCGGCCAACAAGTTCTGGTTCAACGCCAAGTTAAGCCCCGCAACGTATTCGCCCGACGCGGCGCTAAAAGCCCTGCAGGGTGAAGGATTCCGATTGCAGAACGGCGCCCTTAAAGACAAAGACGGCAACGACGTAGTCTTTTCGATTATCACCAACTCGGGGAATAAGTATCGCGAGCGCATGGCCACAATGATCCAGGAAGACCTCGGGAAAATCGGAATCAAGGTGAACGTCGTCACGCTGGACTTCCCTTCCCTGATCGAGCGCATGACGCAGATCTTCGACTACGAGGCGATTCTGCTCGGGCTGACGAATACCGGCCTCGATCCGAACGAGCAGATGAACGTGTGGCTGAGTTCGTCAGAGAATCATCAGTGGAATCCATCGGAAAAGGCACCGGAAACCGTGTGGGAAGCGGAGATTGACAAGCTGATGCGCGAGCAGGCGTCTTCAGCCGATGCGAAGACGCGCAAGAAAGCTTTCGATCACGTGCAGGAGATCGTGGTCGACGAGGCTCCGTTCATCTATCTGGTCAACCGCAACGCGCTGTCGGCGATTGCGGCTGACGTGCAGGGGGCGAACCCGGTGATTCTCTCACCGCAAACTTTCTGGAATGCAGAGCGGCTGGAAGTGAAGGGAGAGCGGCTGGCGTTGAAGTAAGCCGGGGTTTCAAGGGCGCCGACCTAGCAGATGAACGCCGGAGATTTGCGCCCTCGAAAGTCGATAACACCAAGCACATGAATGCTTCGTCACATTCCTCTGACGTTCTGCTGGCGGCGCGGGTTTCCGTGCATTACGGTGACAAGCCTGCGGTCCTGCGCGGCGTTGAACTTGACATTCGCCGAGGCGAAGTACTCGGACTGGTGGGCCAAAGCGGCTCGGGCAAGAGCACTTTGGCAATGACCATCCTTGGATTGCTCGATCGGAAACGGGCTCGCATAGAAGGAAAGATCGAGTTCTTCGGCCGCAATCTGGTCGGCCTCAGCGAAAGCGAGTTGCGTGAACTGCGCGGGCGAAAGATCGCGCTGGTCCTGCAGAGCCCCCTGTCATCGCTGAATCCGGCGCTGAAAATCCGCACCCAGTTGAAAGAAGCCTGGAAGGCGCATGCTTCCGGGCCGGCTCCCGAGTGCGACGCCGCGATCGAGAATGCGCTAAGGAGTGTGAGCCTGCCCGCGAGCGATGAATTCTTGAGGAAGTATCCGTCGCAGATGAGCGTAGGCCAGGCCCAGCGCGTGCTGATCGCGATGGCCGTGCTGCATCGACCGGCGTTGCTGATCGCCGACGAGGCCACCAGCGCGCTCGACGTAATCACCCAGTCGGAAATTCTCGCGCTGTTTCGAGAGTTGAATCGCACGACCGGCATGGCCATTCTGTATATCTCGCACGACCTCGCGTCGGTGGCGGGAATCTGCGACCGGATCGCGATTCTGCAGGAGGGGCAGATTGTCGAACTCGGAACTGCGCAGCAGGTTCTGATGCAACCGCAGCACGATTACACGCAGCGTCTCATGGCCGCACTGCCGCGCATGCCGCAGGCAAAGAACCCTCACCCGCAAAGCACAGCAGCCTCGGTCGGATCGAGATAAGTCTCTGCTCCACCCCATTGTTACCAGCCATTGAAACCAAGGTCATGAAGAGGCCCGGTGGGACAGACTGTCCCATGCCCACGCGGGCGGGACAGACTGGCCCGGAAGGGCTCGCGAAGGGCAACTCAATCATCAATAATTTCAATTACTTACATGGCTTGAATTGGTGTTTGCCTTGCAACAGCCATAACGGTACAAAGCTGCCATCTTTCCCCCGAAAGTTTCAGTAAGCAAGAAAGGGTGAGATTTATGGTGCGTACACAGAAGCCACAGAAACCGGGCCGCGGGGAGCGTCATAGCGCGGCGTGGGGCAAACGGCTGAGCGTGGTGTTGCTGATGGCGACCGGCATGGCCTTCGGGCAGCGCTTCGAGGCTCGCGGTAAGTCGTCGTCCGGCAAGCTCTCGCCAGAACTGGCGCAGATGGTGAGTACCAGCCCGCGAGTGGCGGGATTTGAGAGCGCAACGCCTGTGAAAGTGATCATTCAGTACAGGACGAATCCCAGAGCCGAGGACTTTTCCAAAGTCCAGAAGCTGGGTGGCACGGTCGCAAGAGAGTTGCATCTGGTTCACGGCGCCGCGATCAAGGTTTCGACGAATGCATTGCTTGAGCTGGCGAGTGATCCAAAAGTGACTTTTCTTAGCATCGATCACCCGATGCAAGTGGCGGACGATCTAACGAACGACGCCACCGGCGTAGAGTCGGCCTGGAATGCAGGCTATACCGGCGCCGGCGTGGGCGTGGCCGTGATTGACAGCGGAATTAATGACAACCATCCTGATCTTTGGAATTCTAGCGAGACAGCCTCGCGCGTTGTGTACCACCAGGACTTCACCGGAACGCCAACCACCAATTCGAACGGCGCGAAATATGACCTCTACGGCCACGGCACGCATGTGGCCGGCATCATCGGCGGCAACGGATATCTTTCCGGCGGCGAATACGCAGGCGTGGCGCCGGGAGTAACTTTGGTCGATTTGCGGGCGCTGGATGCCAACGGCATGGGCACAGACAGCACCGTAATCGCGGCGATTGAGGAAGCGATCGCGCTGCAGAACACCTACAACATCCGCGTGATCAATCTGTCGCTGGGCCGCGGAATCTTCCAAAGCTACGCGCAGGATCCTCTATGTCAGGCGGTGGAATCGGCATGGAAGAGCGGCATTGTCGTGGTGGTCGCCGCCGGTAATTTTGGCCGGTTGAGCGTGAACGGAAGCAACGGCTATGGAACCATCACGGCTCCCGGCAACGACCCCTTCGTGATCACCGTGGGTGCGACCAAGGCCAATGGCTCAGCTTCCGCTTCGGCGGAGACCTTGGCGAGCTATAGTTCGAAGGGACCCACGACGTACGACCACGTGGTGAAACCGGACCTCGTGGCCCCGGGCAACGATGTCGTTTCGCTCTCGGCTCCCGGCGCCACGCTCGAAACCTTGTTCCCTGCTGAACTCGTCAACGGGACCGACGGCAACAGCGACTACTTCACGCTGAGCGGGACCAGCATGGCGACTCCCGCCGTCGCCGGATCTGTTGCTTTGATGCTCCAGGAGCAGAGCACGCTCACTCCCGATCAGGTGAAAGCGCGCCTGATGAAAACCACATACAAGATGGCCCTGACCTCCACATCGGCGTACGTACCGCACCTCCAGCAAAACTTCACAGACTTCTACGATATGTTCGCGGTGGGATCCGGCTTGCTGGACGTGCAAACCGCCATCACGAATACGGATCTGGCTCCGGCCACGGTTGGAGCGGCCCTGTCGCCGACCGCCGTGTATAACCCCCAGACCGGCGTGGTTTCATTGGTCTATGGAAACTCTAGCGTCGCTTCGAACTCCGTGGTTTGGGGATCGTCGCTCGTCTGGGGTACAGCCATCGTGTGGGGCAGCGCCGAAGTCAATGGCACTGCCATCGTCTGGGGCAGCTCTCTGCCGTGGAACAACAACCTCCTCAGTGCCTTTGCCGTGGTTTGGGGATCGAGTACGGGCACATCCACATCGGCCACCAGCCTGGTCTGGGGCGCCTCTGTGGGAAATCAGGACGCCGCATTCTCTGACGCCGGAGACGACGAACAATAGCCGTGTGAAATTCCAGGAGAAAGGAGGGCAATCATGAACAACACACGGCGAATTCAGGCGTTCATCGGCACGATGATGCTGGCGGCGGCAGGCACGGCAGCATACGTGGGGATGCTGAGCCACGCCCTGCACGGTTACTTCGCGCTGGCGGTGCTCGCGCTAGCAGCGGCCACGTCGCGGATGAAGGTCAAGCTGCCAGGGATTAACGGAAATATGTCGGTCAATCTTCCCTTCCTGTTGACGGCGGTCGTCAACCTCAGCGCCGCGGAAGCGATTCTGATCACCTGTGTTTCCACCGGAGTGCAATGCTGGCCGCGAAAGAACGCGAAGGTCAACTCACAGCAGATGGCCTTCAACATCGGCATGATGACGTTTGCCAGCTGCCTGGCGAGCCTGATGTTCCATGGGGGAACGCTGCATAGCTGGGCGTGGATGTCTTTCGCTTGGAAGTCCACTCCCGTGAGTCTGGCCTTGGCGACCCTCACGTTATTCCTGGGACAGACCGTCCCGGTGGCGGCGATCATTGCGCTGAGCGAGGGCAAGGCTGTCGGGCCACTCTGGGGCAGCATGGCGCAGCTGTCGTTCCCCTATTACGTGTTGAGCGCGGGAATCAGTTCCATGGTCGAAACCGTCAGCGCGCACATGGGCTGGCAACTGGCGCTCGCCGTCTTCCCCGTGATGTACGCCATCCACCGGTCGTACCGGCTGTATTTCGCAAAGACGGCGGAGACGCAGCCGGCGAACGCTCTGGTCAGAGCAGCTAGCGCGGGCGCGTAGTTGCGGTAGGAAAGTTGATTCAGCAGTTGATTCAAGGAGGAGGGCGGTACGCGGTGCTTTGGGCCCGCTGCCGCCCTGCTTTTATTTCGCGAATGCAAATCTTCCGCGCGCGGAAGCCCCGTCGGCAAACCTGGCGACAATCAGTGACGCGCACGCAGCGCGTCGCGGCGCTCGCGGGCTTCCGCCAGGGTGGGAGCCAGCTGGAATGCGACTTCATACGCTTCGATCGCGGCTTCGACCTGTCCCTTGTCTTCCAAAGCGCGGCCCAGCCAGAAATCCGCTGGCGCCATGGGTGCGATCTTCGCCGCGCGCGACAGATCCGCCACAGCCGCATCCAGATTTCCCAGACGATACTCCGCCATGCCGCGGCCGAGCAGACTGTTCTGCTTGTCGGGATAGATTTGCAGTGCCGCGCTGAATTGTTCAACCGCCGGCTTCAGCTTGCCCTGATTCAGCCACAGGAATGCGAGATTGTTGTGGGCTCTTGCAGCTCCGTTCGGGTCGGACGCGTACTGCAGCGCGAGTTTGTATTCGCGCTCTGCATCATCGAAATGCCCCTGCTGTTGCGCCAGAATCCCGAGGTTGTAGTGTGCTCCGGAAAGCTGCGGCATGAACGTTACAGCGGCCTGGAAGTGCGGCAGGGCGAGGTCGGACCTGCCCATCTCCACGAGCGTGCTGCCAAGATTGTCCTCGGCAATCGCGTTGTGCTCGGTCACCTGCAATGTGTGCGCAAACAACCGGCAACTGTCGTGCCAGTAAGCGATCTGCAGGAATGCCATCGAAGCGTAAGCCACCAGCGGTGCCGCCGCCAACACAGCCTTGACCGCGCCTGACAAGCCCAGTTGCGCGAACAGGTCAGCGCATCCCCAGACTGCAATGATGAACAAACCAATGAACGGGAGGTAGGCGTAACGATCTGCCATGGCCTGCCTTCCCACCTGCACGATGCCAATCATCGGAACCATGGCGATGACATACCACAGCCATCCGGTCAGCAGATAACGGCAGCGTTCGCGGTTGAGCCAAACCAACAATGTGATCGTCGTCAGCAGCGATGCCGCCGCGAGAACTTTCCAAAGCGCCAGCGTGGTTTCCGGATGCGGATAAAAGACCGCCAAATGCGAAGGCCAGACTCCTTTGACGAGATAATCAAAGTACGAGTAGATGGCGTTGGCGACGCGCTGTCTGAAGGGAAGGACTTCCGCGAGGGCCATCGCCCCGCCCCGCCGCTGAGCGTAAATGGTGATCGTAGAGCTGGCGGCCGACAACACCAGCAGCGGAATTTTTTCCCCCACAAGGAGCGCAAATCCTGGCCGCTGCGACGCTTCTCTGTCTGCGTTGATGCTTGGCAACGGCCAGTAGTCCCAAAGCAGCAGAAGAAGCGGCAACGTTACGACCATGGGCTTGGCGGCCAATCCTAAAGCGAAGAGCATTGCCACGGCGGCATAGCGCACGGCATTGCGCCGGATCTCATACCGCTCGTAGGCCAACAAGGCCAGAAGGAAGAAAAGCATCGAGAGCAGCGATTTTCTCTCCGCCACCCACGCCACGCATTCCACATTCAGCGGATGGACTGCAAACAGCGCCGCCACCAATGCGCTGCGTGCAACATTGCAAGTCGACCGCCGCAGCACGAGAAACAGAAGCACGACGTTCAGGGCATGCAACAGAAGGCTCACCAGATGGTGGCCGAAGGGATGGGTTCCGAAGAATTGCACATCCGCCATGTGGGAGATCCACGTCAGCGGATGCCAATTCGCTTCCCCGGTGGTGGTGAACGCCCACGCGATGTTGCTCCAGGAAAGTCCTCGCAGCACATGGGTGTTCGCCGTGACGTACGCATCGTCGTCGTAGTTCAGAAAATTGGCGCTGAGAGCCGGGATATAGAGGATCAGCGTCCCGGCAAAAAGGATGATCGACAATACCACCGATGAATTGAGGCTGGGCAACGAGATTTTCCCATTGCCCTGGTTCGCGAAACTTCGGTTCGCGGAACTTCGGTTCACGGAACTTTCCGAAGCGGAGTTTTCAGGATCAGTCATTCCGAAGCTGAGCGGTCACGTTCCATGGTGACACTTTTTCCTCGGAAAGAACGTGTCGAGCAAGATGCGTCGAGAGAAAATT
>CAYOUY010000369.1:0-4485 GCA_964407245.1 uncultured Acidobacteriaceae bacterium | reverse complement strand
GTGGAGTTCATTCACAATCCGGCGGTCGAAGGAACGCAGCTGGCGCGGCGCGGAAATGACGCTATGGCGGTGATCTTGCCCGCCCCGTCATCGCCCGGCGAAAAATTCGTGCTTGAGTTCACTTACGGCGGTGAGGTTCTGGCTGAAGCCGGCAGTGGCCTGCTCTACGTGGGCGAACGGGGAATCTGGTATCCAAACCGCGGCCTGGCGATGGCGGATTTCGACCTGACGTTTGACTATCCGCCCGAGTGGACGTTGGTGGCGACGGGAAAATCAGCGCCGGTTGCCAATGGCGTCGCAACCGAATACGGGGAAAAGACTGCACGCTGGATTTCAGAGCGGCCGATTCCAGTGGCAGGGTTCAACCTGGGCAAGTACAAGGAGGCTACCGCCCAGGCAGGAAACGTGATGGTAGAAACTTATGCCACGCAGGGCGTGGAACGGGATTTCCCCGGCTCGCAAACCACAATGATCGAAACGGACATCCCCTCCCGGCACCCTCCGCCGCCTCTACCTCCGCCGGCCATCGTACCCGCCCGACCTTCGCCGGCGCGCAATGAAGTGACCGTTGCCGAGTCGGCGGCGCGGGCCATCGACTATTACGCGGAGCGTTTTGGACCTTATCCCTATAGCCACTTGGCCTTGACGCAAATGCCGGGCCCCAGCAGCCAGGGCTGGCCTGGGCTGGTCTTCCTGTCTTCCTACGCGTTTCTCGACGAGCGGGAACGCGAGCAGCTGCATTTCAGTCCTTTGCAGACCCTGATGGAACAAATCATTCCCAGTCACGAGACCGCGCATCAATGGTGGGGCGACCTGGTCGGCTGGAGCAGCTACCGCGACCAGTGGTTCTCCGAAGGGCTGGCGAACTACTGCGCTCTCATGATGCTGCAGGAAAAGAATCCCGCGGGCTTTCGGCAAATCATGAACAAGTACCGCAGCGACCTGCTCCAGGCCAACAAGAATGGCGTCTCTCCGCGCGACGCAGGTCCGGTAACGCTCGGCGGAAGGCTGTTTTCCTCGCGTCTTCCCGGAGGATACGACGCCATCAGCTATGGCCGCGGCACATGGCTATTCCACATGCTGCGAACGATGCTGCAAGATGCCGCGGCGCAAGACGGAGTTCGACATGGCCAGAGCCTCAGCGGGCCGAATGAGCCTTTCGTGCGCGCGCTGCGCAAACTGCGCGAGCGCTACCAGGGCCGCGCGATCAGCACGCGGGAGTTACTAAGCGTATTTGGCGAGGATCTTCCACCGGCGCTTCGTTACGAAGGGAAAAAATCGCTGGATTGGTTCCTCGAGAGCTGGATCAACGGCACCGCACTGCCCAAGCTCGAACTGAAAGCCGTGAAATTCACCCCCAAGGAATCAGGGACCCTGGTGACCGGCACGATTTTGCAGAACGAAGCACCAGAGGATCTGGTCACGTCGGTTCCGGTTTATGCCGTCATCGCCGGAAAGCAGCCGGTGCTGCTGGGACGGGTGTTTGCGGACGGTGCGGAATCGTCGTTTCAAATCTCCGCTCCCGCGAGCGTACGCAAGATCATCCTCGATCCCAACCAGACGATCTTGACCGCTCCGAAGTAGCCCGACACAGCGAGGGCGGTGCAGCGCGGGCGGCCCGGTCAGGCCGCCTGGACGGGCGCCCGCCTTTTCACCCACCATCGTGGTAATGTCTAGAAAAAAATCAATAAAGATGCGCCACGGGGCACCCTCAATCGTAGGCATGGGAGATTAAGAGGAGAAGTCTGGCGGAGAGGGAGGGATTCTATTACCGCCGTTTTCCGCAACTATGGGCGATTCCTGCACTTGATGATAATACGATGTGCTCAAAGGAGTTACAAGTTCGTATCCCTGCTTCGCGTCGTTTCTCCTGTTTCCCTTACTGCCTCTAGTTTCAGCGAAAACAGTATCACTGGTATCAGTAAATTACGGACGGGTCGGCCCGTCCCCGTCTTGCGCGTTTTGCAAGGGCGACGGCGATCACGGTGCGGTACAAGTTGAGCTTAGAGCTTTGCAATCAATCGAGGCCGGTGCCTCCCACCCTTTCGCACAAACCGCGAAAGGATGGGGCACCCACTCTAGAAGTGATATCGACAATGACCAAACGCTGAAAGGGTGGCCCACCCGCCCAGCTTCTTGTCACCGATGACTGTCTTGCGAAGCACCACCCCGTCCACGCACGTTCGTCAAACGGTGCGCGAGGTTGGGCCAGCAGAACAGTGCTAGCCCCGAAATTATCGCAGCGATCTTCAGGAGACGAAAGGTTGGCCCGGGGACTGACGCCACAACATAACATGCTCCTACAATGGACCACCGAACCATTCGTGCGGCTCGGTTGAGTTTCTCGTCTAACTCGTATTTGCGGCGATAGGCCCAAAAGGGCAGCCAAATGCAAATCGCGTTAATTGCCAAGAATCTGGCGTTCTCCAACATCTGCCGAATCACGAGCTTCCCCAAGGGCTTACTTTAACAGGTCACCGACCGATACTACATGCAAGCGCAGAAAACGTTCCTGCAGTGATGTCTAAGGGAAGCTTCACGAAGGTGGTGAATGCGCCGAGTGCTTTTGCCCCAAAATTGGCTGCGGCGTTCAACGGCACGGTTGCACTGACCGTCCCGGAAACGGAAAAAATACTCGTAGACGTCGGCGTTTGTAGGGTGACACTGGCCGTGGCCGTCGCAGTCAGCGCTAGGTTGTGGAATTCGGGGACAGACGGGACATTCCCCAATTGTTTTGAACCGATATGGGAACGTTTGAGGCCGCCTTCAGCTGCGAAGTGCAGAACCTTGTCAGCAGACCGGACGCTTTCTGGTAATTTTCAGACATGGCTCGGTTCGCGCGTGTCGTCGTGGTCGACGTGCCTCATCATGTTACGCAGCGGGGCAATGCCCGACAAGTGATTCTGGGCAGCGACCCGGATCGCGCAACGTACCTGGCGCTGCTGCGGCAGTACTCCGACCTCCACGGCCTGTCGCTGCTGGGTTACTGTCTGATGTCCAACCATGTGCATCTGATCGCGGTGCCACATTGTTCGGCTGCGCTGGCGCAAACCCTGAAACAGGCTCATGGACGGTACGCGTCTTACTGGAATGCGCGCCAGTCGTCGAGCGGCCACGTGTGGCAAGGGCGCTTCTATTCCTGTCCGTTGGGTGATTCTCATCTCTGGTCGGCGCTGCGCTATGTGGAGCGGAATCCGGTGCGAGCCGGCATGGTGGCGACGGCGGACGAGTGGGGGTGGTCCAGTGCCCGAGTGCACTGTGGCACTAAAGCCCCGGATGCCATGCTGGAAATGGAGCGATGGAGAAAGCGCTGGAGGGCGGCCGAGTGGGCTGAGTTTCTCGCTACAGCGGAATCGACGGACGAGGGCGCCGAACTGCGCAAGTGCACGCATACGGGACGTCCGCTGGGGACGGCGGAATTTGTGGCGGCCTTGGAGAAATCGGCCCTGCGTCCGCTGGCTGCGCGAAGGGCAGGCCGACGGAAGAAGACTGTCGGCGATTCATCGCAGCCCAACCTCACGTTTGTGGCGTAGAAATTGGGGAATGTCCCGTCTGTCCCCGATTAAATGTGGATTGGTTTCTCGATGGCTGGATTAACGGCACCGCACTGCCCAGGCTCGAACTGAAGGCCGTGAAATTCACACCCAAGGAATCAGGGACCCTGGTGACCGGCACGATTTTGCAGAACGAAGTGCCGGAAGATCTGGTGACGTCGGTTCCGGTGTACGCCGTTATCGCCGGAAGGCAGCCAGTGCTGCTGGGACGTGTGTTTGCCGACGGTGCAGAATCCTCGTTTCACCTGTCGGCTCCCGCGGGCGTAAGTAAGATCGTCCTCGATCCCAACGAGACGGTTTTGACGGCTCCAAAGTAGTTGACGTACAGAGAGGCGACGCCGCCGAACCGAATCGGTTTCCCTTTTCGATCACGATTCCCAAAATGAGCGAGATAGAAAGTGGTCAGGCACGCCCGCGTAGGTTCGTTTTGGTCTAAGTCGCGGCATTTCTACGGACTTCCGTGCCACGGGGAACGCGTGGCCCATCGACTGCGATGGAAAGGAAACTGCATCTTGTATTGCGTCTTGTCAGAGAGGAACGCCATGGGTGCACAGACCTTAGAAATCGCGCACGATGTCACAAGCTGGCCTGGATTCGTTAAGCCTGGATTCGCGGAAGAAGAACCAGCGAAGGGGAGACTGACCATACTGCTGGTCGAGGATGAGGATTTTGTGCGCCGCGTCGCCTGCCAGATTCTAAGTAACGCGGGATTCACGGTTGTAGCCGCAAAGAACGCTCGTGACGCTTTGCTGGCTTATGAACAACATCAGGCCGATGCAGGATTATTGATGACTGACGTGGTTTTGCCGGGAGAAAGCGGCCGCACGCTGGCGCAGAAAATCCGCCGGATGAACTCCTCAATTAAAGTCCTGCTGATGACGGGTTATGCGGAGCAGATGGGTCTGGAGTTAGCGGAACACGAAGACCTCCT
>CAYOUY010000368.1:0-7799 GCA_964407245.1 uncultured Acidobacteriaceae bacterium | reverse complement strand
GAAGATGAGGCTGAGCCCATAGGCGATCGTGATGCGCAGCAGCGAATATCCGGCATATGCGGGCAGCGCTAGCGGACTGCGCGAGATCTCGACTTCAGGCGTAAATGGGCCCAGCCAGGTACGGCCGACGACCAGCACGCCATAAAACAGTGCGATTCCCGCCGCGCCCATGAGCAGATCGGGCAGATACGATATCTCGATCGATGGCAGCGCGGTCCAGAGGCGATAAGGAGCAAAGCCCCGCAGACCGGCTGATTTCTTCTCATGCGCCATGCTGCTGTTCGTCTCTCAGGCTTTCGGGGTAGTCGCGGAATCTTGATTTTCCGCAGCAGGTTCTTGCGGCGCCGGGGGTTCAGTCTGCACCAGACGGCCACTTTCGCGGTCATAGTCGAAAATCTCGGCATGGCGGCCCCAGTTCATCGCCGTCTCGAACTGGCGTTGCACCTCGTCTTCTGCAAAATGCTCATCGAGGATGTCGTGGAAAAATTCATCGGCGATCGAGTGATCCGACTTGCGCTTCAGAATGCTGTCAATCTGCTTGAGGATCGTCACATGCTCCAGCGCTGCTTGGCGGAAAAGAATCTTGCGCTGCTGAATATCGGCCTCGGCGAAGGCCGAGCCCTGCGGCGAAATCTGCACGTCGCCTTCCTTCAGCCAGGCGAAACCGAGCAAGACGCAGGCTTCGATGATCGGCAGCAGGTCTTCCACGTCCATCACCAATTCTTCCGCCAGCCGAAACAGATCTTCGTGTCCGCCACGATCCTGCAAAAACTCGATCAGGCCGGCGATTCCGCCGACGCGCGCGTGGGGCAGCATCTGATACTTCGTCGTGCGAACGACGGCGGGCTGCTTCCGCAGAGTGTCCTTCGTCAACCCGCCCGCAGGCAAAACAATTTCGGCCGTAGTTTCGGCGTCGGGAGGAGCGTGCTCGGCTTCGGGTTCGGTCATGACTTTGTAGATGTAGTCGACCAATTCAAGAAAGCGCGGCGACTTGCGGTCTCGCGGATGTTGCAATCGAATGTTCAGGTCCGAGCGAATACGCGCCGGATTCCGGCCGAGTACGATCACACGATCGGCAAGTATGACCGCTTCCTCGATATTGTGCGTGACGATGAAAATGGCCTTGGTGGGCATTTTCTTGTTCAGCCAGAGTTCCAGTAGTTCACCGCGCAGGTTTTCGGCAGTAAGTACGTCCAGCGCGGAAAACGGTTCGTCCATGAACAAGACTTCCGGCTCAACCACCAGAGCGCGAGCGAAACCGACACGCTGCTTCATGCCGCCCGAAAGTTCCTTCGGATACGCCGTTTCAAATCCGTCAAGACCAACAGTGTCGAGGGTGCGCAGCGCGCGCTTGCGGCGCTCGACTGCTCCAACAGCGCGCGCTTCGAGCGGGGCTTCCACATTTTCCAAAACCGTGAGCCAGGGAAAGAGCGCAAAGCTTTGAAAGACGATGGCTACGTTCGGCGTTTGACCATCCAGCGGCTTGCCGTGCCAGGCAAGCATTCCCGCCGAAGGTTTCGACAGGCCGCTCAGCATGCGCAGCAGGGTGGACTTGCCGCAGCCCGACGGGCCCAGCAGGGCAATGATCTTGCCGGGTTCGATCGAGAGGTTGGTTTGGCTCACAACCTGAATCCGCGTGCCATCCGGCTGCGGATAGGCCTTCTCAATCCCCACGGCTTCGATGATCGCGTCGCTCACGACAAGCTCCCGTACCTTCTATACACGATCTGAGCAGAAGCGCAAAGCGCCCCTTGCAGTTACACGCCATTCACAGTGAGTCTTGCGGCCGACCCTAGGCGGCGAAGGAGTCGCCCGCGGGAGGAGCGAACGGCTTCGGCAAGCGGTCGCTGACTTCGGCCAGAAGCGCCAGCTTCGCGGCCAATTCGCCCGTGAGCTGATGCGATTCGAACCGCCAGCGCCAGTTGCCGCCGTGCAAGCTGGGCGTGTTCATGCGAGCCTCGCTGCCCAGGCCCAGCACGTCCTGCATGGGAACGATGCTCAGACTTGCAGGTGAGCCTTGCGCCGCCCGAATGAACGCCCACTGAATGCCATCCTCGGCGCGGCCGAGGTAGGCCTCGGCATTCCGGCGTTCGTGCTCGGCCGCTCCCGAGCGCCACCAGCCCACTACGGTGTCGTTGTCGTGAGTGCCTGTATACATGACTTTCCCCGCAGCCCGATGAGGCAGATAGATGTGCGCTCCTTCGTCTCCAAAACCGAACTGGAGAACAGCCATCCCGGGGATCCCGAGCCTGTCGCGCAGCGCGTGTACCGACGGGGTGATGTAGCCCAGGTCTTCTGCGAAGAAAGGCAAGCCGCCGAGAGCCTCACGCAGCTTCACGAACAAATCGTCGCGCGGGCCGTCGACCCATCTGCCATTCACCGCGGTGGAGTCAGCAGCAGGAATCTCCCAGAATTGATCGAATCCGCGGAAGTGGTCGAGCCGGATGTAATCGCAGTGCTCGGTCGCCCAGCGCATGCGGCGAATCCACCACTGATAACCGCGTTCCTTCATCACGTCCCAGCGGTAGAGCGGATTGCCCCAGCGCTGGCCCGTCTTGCTGAAGAAATCCGGAGGCACACCTGCGACCACTTCCGGCTCCAGGTTGTCGTTAAGGCGGAAGAGTTCGGGCTGAGTCCACACATCGGCACTGTCGTGATTCACAAAAATGGCCACATCCCCTACCACGCGAATGGCGCGCTCGGCACAATATCGGCGCAGCGCCCGCCACTGCTCGTAGAAAGCGAACTGCAACGCGGTGCGAACCTGAATATCGGTGTCCAGTTCCTTTTTGACCTGGTCGAGAGCCGCCGGATCGCGCCGGGCGAGTTCCGGCGGCCAATGACTCCAACTCTCCAGCTTGTGCCGTGCGCGCAGGGCGTCGAACAGGACGAAATCATCGAGCCACCACGCATTTTCTGAACGGAATGCTTGCAGGCGGCGCAGAGATTCGGCAGGACCGGATCGCAGGAAACTTCGGGACGCTTCGAACAACAGCGGCATCTTTTGTGCGAAAACCTGGTCGTACTCGACGGCACGTGTACCTTTGGAGGAGTCGGCTCCCGCAACGGCTCTGATCTTCGTCAGATCAAACCAGCCGCGCTCCGCCAGGCGATCGAGGCTGATCAGCAGAGGATTGCCTGCGAAGGCTGAAGTGGAAGAGTAAGGCGAATTGCCGTACCCGATAGGGCCGAGAGGCAGGACCTGCCACAGTCCCTGGCGGGCTGCTGCAAGAAAATCTACAAAGCGGTAGGCTTCTGGGCCGAAATCGCCAATGCCGCCGCGCGAAGGCAACGACGTGGGATGCAACAAAATGCCTGCGGCGCGCGAGAAGGACATGTCGCCGCCGCTACATTCCCTGCTCGCTTCCCGTCCGGGTCAAGGCTTTCATCTCTTCCTGATTGATCTTGATCTTGCCTGTCTTCTCCATCTGATCGCGCAGGTTGGAAACGAAAAGACCGAAAAGTTCCTGCTGCTTACTCTGCAGTAGTTGTTCGCGGATCTGATCGCGCTTGCCGACAAAGTCCGCGTCGGTTGGCTTTTGGTTGTCGATGAGTTCAAGGACAGCCGCACTGGAGCCGCTGTTGATAGGGCCGCTGATCTCTCCCGGTTTCATGGTAAAGGCTACGGAAGCCTGGCCGGTCATCGAGCCGATGTCCGGCACCTGCCCGTCCGGCAGAACGAAATCACTGGTCTTCAGCGTGGCACCCAGTTCCTTGGCCGCGCGCTTAAGGTCGTGCTCGGCCTTGGCACGGTCTGACAATTCCTGAGCTTTCTGCGCGAGCAGAGTTCTCGATCGATCGTTCTTGAATTCATCCTCCACGCGGCTCTGAATCTCTTCCAGAGTCGGCGTGGCGGGCAGCTTGACGGCCAGCAACTGGAACACGACCGGTCCCTGAGATGCGGAGGCCACATCGGGCGGCGACTTTTCCGTTACGGAAAACACGGCATCCATGAACTGCGGAGCCGGTCCGAGCCCCGGCAGCATGTCCTTGCGGGCGAAAAAGTCGGAGGTGATCACCGCAACTCCCAGCTTGGCCGCCGCCGCATCCAGGCCCTGTGCACGAGCCTGCTTCAGGAGGTCCTCGGCTTTGGCCTGCGCCGCGATCTGCCCTTTCTGCCGCCTCACAATCGGCTCGATCTGGCCCTTGACCTCTTCGAGCGACTTCACGTGCGCATCCTGTTTGTCGTCCAGGCGAATGATGTGGAAACCGTCACTGCCCTTCACCACATCGCTGATTTGTCCTTTTGATAAGGAAAATGCGGCCTTTTCGAATTCGGGCGTCATTTGCGCCCGGCCAATCCAGCCGAGCGAGCCACCCACATTGGCGCTGCCCGGGTCTTCGGAGTATTTCTTCGCCAGCTTGTCGAACTTGGCGCCATTCTTCAGCTGTTTCAACAAATCGTCGGCGCGATGCTGCGCCTCGGCCACTTTCTTGTCGTCGACCTTGCCGTCGGCGCCGGGCAGGGGCATCTTGATCCAGATGTGACTGACTTTCACCTGCTCGGCTCCGCGGTATTCGTCGCGGTGCTGGTCGTAATAGGCGCGCAGGTCGTCCTGCGTGACCTGAACGCCCGCCTCGGTCTTGGCCGTATCAACGAGTGCGTACTGGACCTTGCGCTTCTCAGGAATCGAGTTTGTATAGCTTGCCTTGTGGCTGTCGTAATACGCCTTGAGTTCCCCTTCGGTTGGATGCAGGCCCTTGCGCAGATCGTCCTGCTTCAGAACCGCGTAGTCGAATTTGACCTTGGAGTTCTGTTTAATGAACTGATTATGAATTTCAGTTTCGCTGACGCTTGCGCTCTGTGAAATGAGAGCGCGCAATTTGGATATGCGAATCTCGTCACCCACGGATGCTTCGAACTTGGCGGGCGTCAGATTCGCTCGCTGCAGCATTTCTATATATTCCTGCGTCCCGATAAAGTTGCCGCCGGGAAAGAAATACGCCGCGTAATGCCCATGCTGCAGTTCGTCTTTGACCTCTTCAGGAGTCGCGCGCAACCCCATACGCGAAGCCTCAGAGAGCAGCACCTGCTGGTTGATGAGCTGATCGGCGGCGCGCTGCGCGAAGAACGGCAGCAACATGCCCATGTTGGGGCCGCCCTGCGGCATCTGCTGCTGCAGCATTTCGCGAGCCTGTTGGCGCACTTCGTCGGCGGTAATATCGCTGCCTTCCACTTTGGCGACCACACCCCTTGCGGGAGCGCCGAAATCGTAGCTGCCGGAGCTCGGCACCAGATACCAGACCATGGAAACGGTCATCAGCAGAAGAATTCCGCCGAGCAGATACTTCTTGAGCGGGCCGGGGGTTTGCAGAAATCGAATCATAGTTCTTATCACTCCAAAGAGGAGAGGCGAATTCTGAATTATAAACTACCGGGCGGGGCGCCCCAGATCGCTGGAGGGCGCGGACCGCGGACGGCAATCGATTGCAGACTCGAGCGGTCAGGCTGCGGCTCAAGCTTGCGCGCGCAATTTGCCAGAGGGCGAAAAATCGCCTATTGAATCGAATTAATATAAAGTGTTATCGGTTGCAGCGGGGTTGCTGCGATTCCCATTTCATGCAGACGCAACGGAACGCAACCCCAGGGAGACACATGAACTCGGAAAAATGGCAGGCAGTCATTAATCACTTTCTGATTCGACTTATTCCAGCTCTGCTTATCATCTCCAGCTCCGCTTTCGCCCAGGAAACGGCAGATTTGAAGTCCGCGACAGAAACGAAGTTAGTTTTGCGCGACGGCTGGACATTGCAGACTTCCGCCAAAGTGGAAGCCAAGGGGGAAGCGATTTCTACTCCTCAGTTTGCCCCTTACGGATGGCATCAAGTCACAGTGCCCAGCACGGTTGTGGCCGCGCTAGTGAAGGACAAGACGCTGCCAGATCCATTTTTCGCGATGAACCTTCGCGACTTCGCCGGGATGAACTACAAGATCGGCGCCAACTTCTCTAACATTGCCATAACTTCTGATAGTCCCTACGCGGCCTCGTGGTGGTATCGAAAAGCGTTCACCGCGCCTGCGTCCTACGAGGGCAAGACGATCTGGTTGAAGTTCGAGGGCATCAACTACCGGGCCAACATCTGGCTCAACGGGAGGCAGATTGCCAAATCAGAAGATGTCGCCGGCGCCTGGCGGACTTACGAATTCAACGTCACCGAGGCAGTAAAGTCCGGTGCTGAAAATGTTATCGCCGTGCAGGTCTTCGCGCCGACGGAGCACGATCTGGCCATCACCTTTGTTGACTGGAATCCAGCTCCGCCCGACAAGAATATGGGACTTTGGGGCGGCGTGCACCTCACTGCAAGCGGTCCGGTTGCGTTGCGCTATCCCACAGTCGTGTCGAAGCTGAACCCGCCAGCCAATGACCGCGCCCAACTCACGGTGACGGCGCAACTCAAAAACGGCACCAATCAGACGGTGAGGGGCAGGCTCAAGGGCCAGATCGAAAACATCACGTTCGAGCAGGAAGTCGAATTCGCTCCAAACGAAACGAAAGACGTCACCTTCACTCCCGGCCAATTCACACAACTCGTCTTCACGAATCCGCGTCTGTGGTGGCCGGCGCAGATAGGCAAACCGAATCTGTACTCGCTCACCATGGAATTCGAAGCGAACGGTGCGGTGAGCGATCGCTCCAGCACTGAGTTCGGCATCCGCGAAATCACTTCAGACCTCAACTCTATCGGCGCACGCGCCTTCCATATCAACGGCAAGAACATCCTGATCCGTGGCGGCGGCTGGACCCCCGACATGATGCTGCGGGAAAACTCGCAGCGCCAGCACGACGAATTCCGCTACGTCCGCGACATGGGGCTCAACACGATTCGCCTCGAAGGCAAACTGGAGACGCAGGAATTCTTCGATCTTGCCGACCACGAGGGAATTCTCGTCATGGCGGGATGGTGTTGCTGCGACTTCTGGGAACGCTGGCCGCGCTGGAAGCCGGAGGATTTCGAAATCGCGAAGCAATCGCTGCGCGACCAGATTTACCGCCTCCGCAGCCACCCCAGCCTGGTGATGTGGCTGAACGGCAGCGACAATGCTCCGCCCCCGGACCTGGAGCATATGTACCTCGACATCGAGAAGGAACTTCTGTGGCCGAACCCGGTTGTTTCATCAGCCACGGGCGAGAAGACATCGGTCACCGGCAAGAGCGGCGTCAAAATGACGGGACCGTACGAGTATATAGCCCCAAGCTATTGGGAAGTGGACACTCCCAAAGGGCAGCCCGGCCGCAAACAGTGCAACCCCGGAGGCTGCGGCGGCGCCTACGGATTCAATACGGAAACCAGCATGGGACCGGCGGTTCCGCCAGTCGAGAGCATTCGTGTCATGGTCGGAAACGATCACCTGTGGCCGATTGACAATGTCTGGAGCTATCACGCCGGCGGCGGCGAATTCAAGAACATCCACGTGTTTCGCGATGCGCTTGCCGCCCGCTACGGCAAGTCCGACGGTGTCGAAGACTTTGCTATGAAGTCGCAGATGCAGACCTACGAAGGCGTGCGCGCGATGTATGAGGCATACAGCCGCAACAAGTATCAGGCGACGGGCGTCATTCAATGGATGCTGAACAATGCGTGGCCTTCCATGATCTGGCACCTGTACGACTATTATCTGCGGCCGGGCGGCGGATATTTCGGCGCTAAACGCGCTATGGAGGCGCTGCATCCGGTGTATGGCTACGACGACCGTTCCATCTGGATCGTCAGCAGCCAGTACGAAGATACAAAGGGTCTGAAGCTTACGACGAAAATCTACAACCTCGACATGAGCGAAAAATTCAGCCAGCAGAACA
>CAYOUY010000367.1:0-5029 GCA_964407245.1 uncultured Acidobacteriaceae bacterium | reverse complement strand
AGCAACTGCTGGTTCTCTCGCTCGACTGCCAACGCTGACTCCATGGGAATCTCCCAGCCCGTCTGTACCGCGCGCTTGATGCGTCCGACCGCCTTCGACGCCTTGTTCGGCGGGCAGAACTGTTTGGCGTACTCCATGATGTTGTCCATGAAGCCGTCGCGTTCGAAAATGTCGTTGACGATTCCGAACTCCTGCGCCTCTTCGAACGAGAAGGTGTTTCCGGTGACCATAAGCTCGATGGCCTTGCTCTTTCCCACGATCCGAGAGAGCCGCTGTGTGCCGCCCGTGCCGGGCAATACGCCGAGGTTGACTTCCGGCAGGCCGATCTTGCCCGCGTCCTTGCGCGCGATGCGGATGTCGGCGGCCATGGCGATTTCAAGTCCGCCGCCCACGCAATGACCGTTGATGGCCGCAATCACGAGCTTGGGGGTGTGTTCGAGACGCAACAGCGTTTCGTTGGCATGCAGGCAGAAGTAGTATTTGAACGTGGGGTCGACGCTCGAAAGCATCTTGATGTTCGCTCCTGCCGAGAAGAACTTGTCGCCTGCACCGGTCAACACGATCACGTAGACGTCGTTTGCCATGCGCGCCTTGAGGATCGCGTCGTCGAGTTGCCGGTTCATCTCGTAGGTGTAGGTGTTGGCCGGCGGATCACACATCTCGATGACCGCTACGCCGCCGTCGGTGCGGTAGTTGATCAGTTGTCTCGTCGTTTCGCCGGTCGCCGGCTGCATTGTGGTTGCCATCGGTGTGCTCCTCGTATGAATTTTGCGGGCCCGCCCTCCGGGGCTAAAGCCCCGTCTGGGTCGCGCCATTTACGCAGCCCTAAAGGGCCCTCACTCATTTTGCGGCGCAGCCCAAAGGTGCGCCCTTTCAAATCATCGATCCCTTCTCGACTTTCCGTTTGCCATCACTCCTCTTAGAAAAAAGTCGCCCATCTCACGGGCAATCGAGGCCGCGTCGGCGTCGACCCGCGGATTGTGCCAGGTGTAGATCCAGTTCATCATTCCGAACAAGCTGAGCACGGCCAGCCGCGTGGAAAATTGCAGTCCGCGCTCGCGCTTCAGATCGTCCAGCAGGCTAACGCAAATTTTGTAGTATTCGCGCTTGATTGCTGCGACTTCGGCTCCGAAGCCGTTTTTCAGGGCGTCGTCTTCGTGCGACAGCACCTTCATCGCAGCCTGATTGGCAAGAAAATACTCCAGATGATTAAGGATGAAAATCCGGATGCGTTCTTCCGCATCCGTCACGCCTTCCAGCCGTGCTTTAAGCCGCCTCACGATGGTGGTGAAGGTGTGTTTCTGGATCAGGTAGAGCAGGCGTTCCTTGGACTCAAAATAGTAATAGAGTCCGGCCAGGGACATGCCGCTGGCGCGCGACAGATCGCGCATCGACGCCCCTTCGTATCCCTTCTTACAGAAGACTTCGGTGGCGTGCGCAAGAATTTCGGCCAGGCGCCGGTCATAGCGTTCTGCCGCTGCCGGCCGATGTCGGCGTGGTATCCGGACTCCTGTGGCGACTGCAGAATTCCCCATAATCCCGTAGCGGAGAGACAATTCGAACGTTCGTTCGAATCCAGTATACGCCGGTTATGATCCGAATCACAAGGGAGTTGTCTTCTTACTGCAGCTAGTTCCTGATGTCAGCCAGCAAGCGCTCCACCTCGGCCTTCAAATCCGACGTTAGTGGCAGGAATGGCAGACGCGACGGGCCGCCGTAGTAGCCGTTGAAGTCCATGCCGTGCTTCACGCCCGGAACGCCAAGATCGCTGACCACGCGCTGCGCCGCCTGCGCGATGCGGTCCTGTTTCAGGCGGGCCAGTTCGCCATCGCCTTCCTTCCATGCGGCGAAGATTTCGTAACATGAGGTCGGCGCCGCGCAAGCAAATGCTAGGATAGCTCCCACGGCGCCGACATCGAGCGAAGGATGCAGTTTCTGGGCCGCTCCGACCAGCACCTGGAAGCCGACTTCCTTCTGGCGCGTCTTCAATTTGCCCACGACTGTTATAGCAAGGGATGAAGGTGGGCGCCCCATTTCTCGCTCACCTCTTGCGCGAGAAGTGGGGTCGTCCGCGCCCGCGAGAACTCCCACCGGAACCAGTTCCCTGCCCTCCCCCTTCGCAGCCATCGCTGCGGCGGCGAGCATGCGCGGTGTAACTGCATCAAACGTCTCCGTCACAGTCGCGCTGCGCTGGATGTGACGCGTGCCCTCGACCATCTTGCGAACCTTCTCAACATCCCCGCTCGATTCTTTAATGCCGATCAAGTTCGGATGCTCCGCAAGCGCAATCACGACTTCGGCTGGAATGTCGTAACCCGTTGCCTGAGGAAAGTTGTAAATGATGATGGGCAGCGGCGAGCGGTCGGCCACGGTCCGGTAAAACGCCAGAATGTTGGCTGGCGCCATCTGCTTCTTGTAGTAGTGCGGCGTGCGCACCATGGCCACGTCATAGCCGAGTTCAGCGGCGTATTCGGTGAGACGCAGCGTCTCGATTGCCGACTCGACTCCTGTGCCCGCGATCAGAACTTTGTTCGGTGCGGCCGTTTCGCGCGAGCACTTCAGCACATCCCGCCGCTCCTGGTCCGAGAGCAGGATCGCCTCGCCGGTCGAGCCTAGGACAACGATTCCCGCGACCGGCGTCCGCGAATAGCGCTCGACATTATGTTCGAGCTTCTTGAAGTAAACATTGCCGTCGGGATAAAAGGGCGTGGTGATCGGGGGAAAGATTCCATGAAGAAGCATGACGACCTCGCAGTGAACACACGATTATCAATCGCGTGGTCGGGCCAGAGCAAGAGGTGCTAGCGCCGGACGGCTCTCTCCGCGTGCAGGTGCTGCAGCGCCCGCACGTTCACTTCTCCGCGCTGCAATGCGGCAATGCCCTCGGCCGCGGCCCGGGCGGCCGCGAGTGTGGTAATCGTGGGAATGCGCGCGGTAACCGCAGCGCGGCGAATGGCCTTCTCATCGAACCATGGTTCCAGCCCGGTGGGCGTGTTGATGATGAGTTGAATGCGCTGGCCCTTGATGAAGTCTACGACGTTGGGGCGCCCTTCCTTTACTTTGTAGACACGCTCCACACCCATTCCGGCAGCTTCGATCACGTCGGCGGTGCCCGCCGTCGCAACCAGTTTGAATCCCATCTCCACGAACTTGCGCGCCACCGGAACCACGGAACGCTTGTCGTTGTCAGTGACGCTGAGGAAAACCGTTCCTTTGGTGGGCAATTTCTGTCCAGCTGCTAACTGCGCTTTGGCGAGGGCTTCCCCGAAATTGTCGGCCACACCCATCACCTCGCCCGTCGACTTCATCTCCGGCCCGAGCACGGTGTCGACGCCGGGAAACTTATTCCACGGGAACACGGGCGATTTCACGTAGTAGCAGCTTCCCATGTCGAGATCAGCACGGCGCTTGATGTTTTCTGGCAGGAACTCGCGCAGTTTGCGCCCGGTCATGAGCCGTGCCGCAATCTTGGCCATCGGAATGCCTGTCGCCTTTGAGACATAAGGCACCGTCCGCGACGCGCGCGGATTCACTTCCAGGACATAGACCTTGCTGCCTTCGGCTCCATTGCCGCTCGCCTGACCGTTGCCGCGTGGGATGGCGAACTGAATATTCATCAGTCCGACGACTTTCAGCGCCTTGGCCAGCTTGAAGGTGTAATCGCGCATGCGGTCGAGCAACGGTGCCGGAATGTCGACCGCCGGCAACACGCACGAAGAATCGCCGGAATGGATGCCGGCCTCTTCGATATGCTGCATGATTCCGCCGATCACGACATCATCACCATCAGAGAGCGCATCGACGTCGACCTCGATTGCGTCTTCCAGAAAGTGGTCGACCAGCACCGGCCGGTCATGCGAGTACTCGACCGCTTCCTTCATGTAGCGAATGACCGACTCTTCGTCGTAGGCGATGACCATGGCGCGTCCACCGAGCACGTACGAGGGACGAACGAGCACGGGATATCCGATGCGCTTCGCACCTTCGATGGCTTCCTCGATCGAGGTTGCCATCACGCCGGGCGCCTGCGGAATCTGCAATTCCTCGAGCAGCTTGTTGAAGTGTTTGCGATCTTCGGCCAGGTCGATGGACTCGGGCGACGTTCCGATGATGTTCACGCCCGCCGCCTTCAGCGGCAGCGCCAGGTTCAGCGGCGTCTGGCCGCCAAACTGCACGATCACACCGACGTCGGCACCCTTCGACGTCTCATGCTGGTAGATTGCCCACACGTCTTCAAAGGTCAGCGGCTCGAAGTAAAGCCGGTCGCTCGTGTCGTAGTCGGTCGAGACGGTCTCGGGATTGCAGTTGATCATGATCGTCTCGTAGCCGTCGTCGCGCAGCGCGAACGACGCATGGCAGCAGCAGTAATCGAACTCAATGCCCTGCCCGATGCGGTTGGGGCCGCTGCCGAGAATGATGACTTTCTTCTTGTCGGTCGGCGCCGCTTCGTCTTCGTCTTCGTAAGTTGAGTAAAGATACGGCGTATAGCTTTCAAATTCGGCCGCACACGTGTCCACACGCTTGTAGACCGGCGTCACTCCATGTTTCTTGCGGAGGTGGCGAACTTTCTCCTGGCCCTCAAGCCGCCACGCGGCGGCCAGCCTCCCGTCGGAAAATCCCATGCGCTTCGACTCGCGCAATACTTCGGTCGGAACGGACTCCATGGGATGTTTTTCGAGTTCGAGTTGCTGGTCGTTAATTTCCTTGAGCTGATAAAGGAACCACGGATCCATCGAAGTCATTTTTGCGATCTGCTTGACTGTGTGTCCCTGGCGCAGCGCGTACTGCACGTAAGCAAGACGCTCAGGGTGCGGTGTGACGAGGCGCTGGGTCAGAATCTTCGGCTCGATTTTCTGTCCGCCGACGCGCTTGCCGGTATCGAGGGCGCGGACACCCTTCATTAGCGCTTCTTTGAAGGTGCGGCCAATGGCCATGACTTCGCCGACAGACTTCATCTGCGGGCCGAGATTTTCGTCGGCGCCGGGGAATTTTTCGAATTGCCACTTGGGAATTTTCACAACGACGTAGT